>JBHJJC010000056.1:0-5927 GCA_050042945.1 Croceivirga sp. | reverse complement strand
CACGTCAGTGCTATTTGCCATGGGGCCAGTAAGCATGGTACAAACTGGTTGTGAATTGTCTGTGATTATTGTAAAATTTTCAGAAGTGCATCCTACGGCTTCGCCATCAGTGCCAAAAGGCATTATGGTAACAGTGACCATCTCACCTGAGGCAAAATTGTTGGCGATTGGGTATGATGTGCCATTTACAATCTGATCTGTAATATCGTTGCTATTGCTCAAACTCCCATCGATAGATATTCTATATCCTGTTGCGTCGGCAACGGGTTCCCAAAAAATATTGGATATATCTTCTTCGACATTGATAGCATTGTTTATCGGTTCTATTAATGAAGTACAAATGGGGATATTCGGAGCTAGGGCAATGGTAGAGAATGTTTCTGAAAGACAGCCTGTAGCTGAACCTTCATCATTGTTGGGGATTATTGTAACTGTAACTGTTTCCCCGTTATTAAAATCATTGGGTAGATTGTAAAAAGTGTCAGAAGTTGCAAACCCCATAATATCATTTGTGCCATCCGTACCACTTATGGTGACAGTGTATGAATCTGCGCCATTAGATGGATTCCATTGTATTGATGGAATATTGATCGCAACATTGTTTGCATTATTCATAGGAGAGGATAAGCTTGTACATTGGGGTACTGATAGACTTGAATTTGTGGTGAATGATTCTTCTGAACACCCACCAAAATCCCCATCTTCGTAATAAGGAGTAATCGTAACGAAATATTGTTGATTCGGATTAAGATTCGCCCCAAAATTATAGATATTCACATCTCCAACATCCAAATCATTTACAACATCAACGCCACCTGATGTTGTGCCAACGGAAACTTTATAACCGCATGCACTTGGGTTGTCAACCCATTCAATTCCTGTGTTAATGGGTACATCATTGGCATTGTTTACAGGATTTGATAGAATAACACAGGTTTTCGTGGTATTAACGGTAAGGGTGATATCATTTCTAACCAATAATAAGTTTTTATTTCCTGTTCCGGGGGGGCTTGAATTTTCGAAATAAACCAAATCGCTGGTTATTTCTGAGTGATAGACTCCTTCATCACAACTATCTAAATCATAAATTACAAGTTCTGGGCTATCTGGCGCGTCTAAAATTTCAACACCGTCTTTAAACCATTTATAGTGGTTTTGAGACCCTCTAACTGTAGTTGTGAGCGTAATACTTTCTCCAGCATTCCTGTCAAAATTTTCAATTTCATTCACATTGGCCTGCGGAGCGTATAAATACTCCGTCATTATTGGTAGCTCTGAAGAACCGAATGTATTTGTTTGTGAAAGAAAGTTTACATAGCGATCATGCTGATTTTCAAAATCGCCAAATTCAAATGCATTGTCATTGAAACGTAATCTGAAATAGTTTGCACTTGTTCCAACCAAACTAGCGAAATCGGGGATAGGACCCGATAGTTGATTATGGCTTACATCAATAATGTTGGAAGCGCTAACACCAAAGTAGTTGGTTTTTGCAATAAAGAGTTCTTCAAGTATATCGTTGCCCGTGAAAAGATTATGGCTTAGCACTATGCTGACCATTTTTAAGTTATTGGATATATCTAGAGATTCAATTTGATTGTTGGAGGCACTTAAATAATTCAATTCAGTGTTTTGAGTTAAGTCCAATCCAGTAGTGGTAAAAAGATTAAAGTCAATACTTAACGAACGCAGCAACGTATTTTGGGTGACATCAAGGTTAGGAAGTAAATTGTTGTTCAGTGTTACTCTTTCTAAAAGCGTATTTCGCGTAACGTCAATCGAAGGTAGTTGATTGCTTCCTGCCCTTAATTCTTCTAAGTCAATATTTGTTGTGACATCAAGATTGGTTAATTCATTTCCGGTTACATCAAGGTCTGTACATTTGATGTTTTGAGACACATCTATAGCAGCCATATCATTGTATGATAAATCGATTTCTTCCAATTCAAAATTTGAAGAAATATCCACAATCAACGGAATGGCATCATTATATTTTATGATTAAATCCGTGAGATTGGGCATTGACGCAAAAGTGAGAGGAAGGTTCGAAAGGTTATGGTGCTGCACGTCTAGACGACGTAGGGTATTGGTTGAAGGTAATATCAGGGTCTCTACGTACGTTGAATTAAATGTTACGTTTACTAAAGAAATGAATTCAGAAATATCAATATCGGTTATTATTATTCCCTGAATATCAATATTTTCTAGTACTGTTCTTGTGTTGGGTAAAGTAATATCGGTATTAACCTCACTAAATCTGACCCGTAAGTCTATCAAACCATCCAAGTTTGAAAAATCCAAGGTTGGATCGCCCAGCCTATAAATATCAATATTTTCTAAAGTACTTGTATTTGGCAGCACCAAAGAAGATAAGTTGATGAACAGGAATAAATCAAGGGATTCTAAATTGATATTATTGGATAGATCCAAATCGGTTATGGGTGGATGTGGGGCCAATCCTGAGAATAGCGAGCCAATATCCAATACCCTAAGTGCGATGTTCTGTGATACGTCTAGAGCATTGAGCGCGTCGTTATTTTGGAATTCAAGCTCTTCCAAAACTGTTAAAGTATTCAAGGGAAGCGTTGGAAACTGATTTGTTCCTGCATTTAATGTAATTAAGTTTACAAAGGCCTCAAGTCCCGTAAAATCTGTAATATCATTTCGGGTTACATTAAGATTGGTAACAGCAGCTGCATCCGCATTTAAAATATCTCCCGTTAAACCATTGGTATCGATACCCTGGTCTACCAAAAACTGTTCAAAATTGGCATCAGGTATAATGGTTTGTGCGCTGGTTACCAAAGAAAATAGCAAAAGCGGCAACAAAAGAATTTTTTGCAACATAAGTTAGTGTTTGGCGTAGGGGTTCAACGATATCGTACATGTTATATTCTGTAAAATATCATCTATCTGAAGGCTTCATCAAATTTTTGTTGCCAAAGTCCTTAAAGTCTGTGGTAAAAGCTGATTCGAAAATCATGAAAGCCAGATAACCCGTACCCGTACTTCAAAATATTATTATCTTCCTTAAAAAGCGCCTTCGATCAACATTGTGTAAGATTTGGTCTCATCCTTCCGAATTTGGTATGCCCAGAATACTACTTGGGCGAGTTAAAGTGTGAAACAGGTGTACCAAAAGATCGTTTTCTGTTGGATTACTTAAGTAGCGCTTCCATTTTTTTCTGAATCTCATCTAGACATAGATTCCCTAAACTGCCTTCATGGGTGTGTTCAAGGTTTTTCTTAGGATGAAAGTTACCGTTTTCAATCGCTTGCCCCATTGTTTTGTAGGCATCGCGAAAGGGCATGCCGTTTTTGACCATTTCATTTAAGGTATCGACGCTGAACAGATAATCGTATTTGGGGTCTTCAAGAATACTGTTATTGACCTGGACTTGCCCAAGGGAAAACACCATCATTTCTAAACAGGCCTTCATGTCTTGTATCACGGGAACGACGATTTCTTTGACCATTTGTAGGTCGCGGTGATAACCACTGGGGAGGTTGTTTGTCACAAAAGCCAATTGGTTGGGTACAGCCTGAATTTTATTACACTTCGCTCTAATGAGTTCAAATACATCAGGATTCTTTTTATGCGGCATAATACTACTGCCGGTCGTCAGTTCATTAGGAAAGGAAATAAAATCAAAGTTCTGGCTCATGTAGAGCGTAATGTCCATAGCCAATTTTGATAGCGTACCAGCAATACTGGACATGGCAAAAGAAGCGGTTTTTTCAACTTTTCCCCGTCCCATTTGGGCAGCTACCACCTTGTATTTTAAGGTGTCAAAACCCATTTGCTTTGTGGTGAAATTTCTAGCGATGGGGAAGCTACTACCATATCCTGCAGCACTACCCAGCGGATTTTGATCGGCCACCTTGTAGGCCGCTTGAACCAAATACAAATCGTCAATCAAGCTTTCGGCATAGGCAGAGAACCACAACCCAAAAGAGGAGGGCATCGCAATCTGTAAATGGGTATACCCTGGTAGCAATACCTTTTGATGTTTTTCGGCCAAGTTCAACAGCAAATCGAATAGGTGTTTGACCTGATTTTTAATTTCGATCAGTTCTTCTTTTAAATAGAGCTGCATGGCGACTAAAACCTGATCGTTTCGAGAACGTGCCGTGTGTATTTTTTTTCCGGTATCTCTAAGTTTTTCGGTCAGTAAAAACTCGATTTTAGAGTGCATGTCCTCAAACTCCTCTTCAATAGTGAACGTTCCTTTTTCAATGGATTTTGCGATAGTATCTAATTCTGTAACCAAAGCTTTTCCTTCATTTTCGGTGATTAGTCCCACTTTGGCCAACATTTTGGCATGTGCCGTTGAGGCAATGACATCGTATTTTGCCAATATTATATCCAATTCACGATCATTTCCTACGGTGAAGTGGTCTATTTTTTTATCAGTACTAAAGCCTTTGTCCCAGAGTTTCATTGTTGATAGATGTTAGATTTTTACGCTTTTGATATCGCCACCTTTTTATGGATTAATTCGTTATTGGTGATCCCATTGACCAGATATTTCGCCAAGGTCTTCCTGCTTAGGGTCAGTGATGGTTTTGGTGTGTTGTTAAAGGATTCTTTTACGTTTTCCGGTTTGGAAAAATTAGTCAGCCCAGAGGGGCGTATTATGGTCCAATTCAAGTTCGAGCGCTCAATAATTTTTTCCTGTCTTTGATGGTCTTTATAGGCTATGCCAATATTACTGTAATTAATAAGCCATCGAAACCAAAAAGGGATATCTTTTTTTGTTTCTGCCACGCCCCAGGCGGAACAAACGAGTAATCTCTTTATTTTTTTCTCTTCACAGATAGGAGTCAGTTTTTTAACTACATCAGACATATATCGCTTTGGGGTTTTAAGGGGAGCCCATGGAAAATCTGATATCCTTGAGATATTCAAAAAACTGATTACCGCTTCACAATCTTTAATGGCCTCTCTTAAATGTATGGTATTATTAGGATTTCCTTCAAGAACAGTAAGATTTGATGTGCCTTGAATTCTTTTTGAATCACGGGCAAGGCAGACAACATAATGTCCTTTCTTTAGTGCATATTGAAGCACTAATTTTCCTGTTCGTCCCGTTGCTCCAAGAAGTAATATTTTCAAATTCAAGTCTAAGTATCCAGTTCAAACACAATTCCTTTGAATTTGTATTTGGCACTTGCGTTTGCGTTTAATTTTATAGAAATCCTTCCAAAATATCAATATACAATCCAACAGCCTCTTCTACTTCTTTTACATAAATAAACTCATCGGCCGAATGGGAGCGAGGGCTATAACCAGGCCCCAATTTTAAGGATTGGCAACTCAATTTGGCTTGGTCCGATAATGTAGGCGACCCATAAGTGGTTCTACCTAAAGAGAGTCCCGATTGTACCAAAGGATGATCAATAGCAATGGAAGAGCTGTCTTTATTCAGGGATCGTGGTATTAATTCACATGGCGCTTTCTTTTGCAGTATTTCGTTAACCTCTTTATTGGTGTAGCAATCGTTTACCCTGGTATCAATGACCAAGTCTACATGAGCGGGTACAACGTTATGCTGGCTTCCGGCACTTATTTGTGTAACGGTTATCTTTACCGGCCCCAGAACGTCGGAAACTTTTTCAAATTGATAGTTTTTAAACCAGTCCAAAACTTCTGAAGTTTTGTAAATGGCACTGTCTTCATTCGGATGGGCTGCGTGTGACGGAGTACCCAAAATCTTCCCATCATAAACAACGAGTCCCTTCTCAGCAATAGCCAGTTGCATTTCAGTAGGTTCCCCCACAATGGCGACATGAATTTCAGGTAGTATGGGCAAGAGCGCTGAAAGACTTTTTGTCCCCGCGTCTTCCTCCTCGGCGGTCGCGGCCATGATAATATTTTGGTTGAGGTCTTCATGCTCGTAAAAATGAACAAACGTGGCCAATAAACT
>JBHJJC010000055.1:0-74829 GCA_050042945.1 Croceivirga sp. | reverse complement strand
AGATTCTTTTCTCAAATTTTGAATTCGGTTTACTAGCTCTCTGGCAATACCTTCGTTTCGCAGTTCGTCATCAATAGTGACATCCAATGCTACTGTCAAAGGGCCAGCGCTAGCGACGAGCCACCCTTCAATATCTCGAGAGGTAATCTCTACATCCGACAACTGTAAATTAATCGTTTTATTTTCTAACTGTAGCGATATTTCGCCTTCTTGCTCAATTTTTTGGATGGCAGGCTGCCCCAATTTGGCCACGGCATTGGCTATGGTTTTCATTTCCTTACCATATTTCGGCCCCAATACCTTAAAGTTGGGTTTGACGTTTTTCACCAATATGCCCGAAGCATCCTCCAATAGTTCAAGTTCTTTTACATTGACTTCGGAACATATCAAGTTGGAAACTGCTTGAATTTCTTCCTTTTGGCTAGCACTCAAAACCGGAACCATGATTTTTTTTAAGGGTTGTCGCACTTTGATTTTTTCTTTTTGGCGTATGGATAGTACCAATGAAGAAATTTGTTGTGCAGTTTGTATTTTCCCCTCTAACGACGGGTTGACCAAGGTGCCATCATACTTTGGAAAAGATGAAAGGTGAATACTTTCAAATGCTTCTTTTGTGGTGGCTTTGACCAAATCTTTATATAATCGTTCTGAAAAGAACGGGGCGATTGGGGCTATAAGTTGTGCCACAGTTGAAAGACAGGTATATAATGTCTGATAAGCAGAGATTTTATCATGCTGATAATCTCCTTTCCAGAACCGTCTTCTGCTTAGGCGTACATACCAATTCGATAGGTTTTCTTGAACAAAATGTGAAATTGCCCTGGCCGCTTTAGTGGGCTCATAGTCTTGGTACGATTCGTCAACCCATTTGATAAGAGTGTTCAATTCCGACAAAATCCATTGATCGAGCTCAGGTCTATCATGTAAAGCAATCTCATCTTCATGATAGGTAAACTCATCGATGTTGGCGTACAAAGCAAAGAACGAATACGTATTGTAGAGGGTACCAAAGAACTTTCGTTTGACTTCCATAACCCCATCCATATCGAATTTGAGATTATCCCACGGGTTGGCATTTGAAATCATGTACCACCGAACGGCATCAGCCCCATGTTCAGGTAAGGCCTTGAAGGGGTCAACAGCATTGCCCAATCGTTTCGACATTTTTTTACCTTCTTTATCCAGTACCAATCCGTTGGAGACTACATTTTTATAAGCAATGGAATCAAAGACCATAGAAGCGATAGCATGCAACGTATAAAACCAACCCCGAGTTTGGTCAACGCCTTCAGCAATGAAATTTGCTGGAAATGCCTCGCCTTTGTCAATTAAATCTCTATTTTCAAAGGGATAATGCCACTGGGCATAGGGCATGGAACCACTGTCAAACCAAACATCAATGAGGTCGGCTTCCCGCTTCATCGGTCTTCCACTTGGGGATACCAGTGTAATTTGGTCGACAATGTTTTTATGTTAATCGATTTTATCATAGTTGGCTTCGCTCATATCACCAACGATAAAACCTTCAAAAATATCACCTTCCATAAAACCTGCCGAAACGGATTTTTTCATCTCGTCTTTGAGTTCTTCAACAGAACCTATCATGAGTTCTTCCTTACCGTCTTCCGTTCTCCATATAGGTAACGGAATGCCCCAGTATCGAGAACGGGAAAGGTTCCAGTCATTGGCATTGGCCAGCCAGTTACCAAAACGACCATCTCCTGACGATTTTGGTTTCCAATTGATATCTTGATTCAATTCGAACATGCGATCGCGGACTTGAGTAACTTTTATGAACCAAGAATCCAGCGGATAATATAAAATTGGCTTGTCGGTACGCCAGCAATTCGGGTAGCTGTGGAGGTACTTTTCAACCTTAAAGGCCTTGTTCTCTGTTTTAAGTTTTATGGCCAACTCCACATCAACGGACTTTTCGGGTGCTTCTCCGTCGTTATAATATTCATTCTTGACGTATTTGCCTCCAAACTCTTTCAATTCAGGGCGAAATTTACCGCGAAGATCTACAAGCGGAACGGGATTTTTATTTTCGTCCAAGACCAACATTGGGGGTGCGGGAGGGTTAGCTTTCCTAGCCACCAAGGCATCGTCTGCACCAAAAGTAGGGGCAGTATGTACGATACCGGTACCATCTTCGGTGGTAACAAAGTCACCAGCTATAACCCTATAAGCATTTTCAGCATTTTCATAGGGCTGGGCATAGTCAATCAATTGCTCATATCGAATACCGACCAAATCTGAACCTTTGGCTTCCGCAATGATTTGAAAGGGTATCTTTTTATCTCCTTTCTTGATGTTTGAAAAGTCGGTACTACTATCTGCTTGAACGTATTTTCCAGAAAACTGTTTTCCAACCAGTGCTTTGGCCAATATTGCGTTCATGGGCTCAAACGTATATTGGTTGAAGGTTTTGACCAAGACGTATTCAATTTTTGGTCCAACGGTCAATGCGGTATTACTGGGCAAGGTCCACGGTGTGGTCGTCCATGCCAAAAAGTAAATATCGCCTTCAAATTTCTTCAGTAAGTCAGGAAGGGTTTCTTCTAAGGCTTTAAATTGTGCCGTTACCGTAGTATCGGTAACGTCTTGATAGGTTCCCGGTTGGTTGAGCTCATGAGAACTAAGACCTGTTCCTGCCTTTGGTGAATACGGTTGTATGGTGTAGCCTTTATAGATAAGGCCTTTGCTATAAATCTGCTTTAGCAACCACCACACCGACTCCATATATTTCGACTTGTAGGTGATATATGGGTCATCCATATCGACCCAATACCCAACCATTTCGGTCATTTCGTTCCATACATCGGTATAGCGCATGACCGCTTTTCTACAGGCTTCGTTATAATCTTCGACAGAAATCTTCTTTCCGATATCTTCCTTAGTGATGCCCAATTCCTTCTCCACCCCAAGTTCAATGGGTAATCCGTGGGTATCCCACCCTGCTTTACGCTTTACTTGATAGCCTTTCATGGTTTTATACCTTGGAAAAATATCTTTTATGGTACGGGCCATGACATGGTGGATTCCGGGCATACCATTTGCAGAAGGCGGACCTTCATAAAAAACATAGCGCTCTTTTCCTTCCCTGGTCGACATGCTTTTTTCAAAGATGTTTTCCTTTTTCCAGAAGGCCAGAATGTCTTCTGCAATCTGGGGAAGGTCAAGTCCTTTGTATTCTGCAAATTTCATATTATCGAAACGTCTCAAAATTAAAGTCTGCAAAATTAATGAATTCGACCCAAAAAGCCCATATTTTATGGCCGTAAAAGCCTTAGCGGTAAGATTATATGACTATTTATTTCATTAGTTGAAAAATGTCTGGTATGGGTTTCTTACCATTTAAGCGAAGTGTAATGATGATTATGGTCTGGTTGCATTTTAATTAGGATTTTTTACTGTCAAATACTTTGGGAATTCGGATGGAAACTCTTTGGGAATTCGTTACTCGAATGCTAAGTTTGAACTGATTTTCATGAAAACTCGGTATTGTACCATCTAAACAGTACACCTTTGAAAAATACAGCACATAAAAGTAGGTTTGGCCTCCCCATTTTTTTTATGATTCATTTCTTCTTCGCAGTCGGTCTTTATGGACAAGCAAAGGAAAATACTTCTGCCCCTATCGAAGTCAAGGCAGTTGTGGTCACGATGTATGAAAAAGGAGATGCCCAAGGCGATGATGCCGGAGAATTACAACGTTGGGTGGAACGTTCTAAAATAAAGGAAGTATTTGATTTTCCAATGGGGGAATTTCCTTTGTTTCTTACTAAAGACAATGTACTACTAACCTGCACCGGCGGTGGCGTACCCAATGCTACTGCTTCCATAATGGCCTTGGGTTTGGACAATCGTTTTGATTTATCAAAGGCATATTGGTTGATAGCGGGGATAGCAGGGGGTGACCCCAATGATCTTTCTTTAGGTTCAGCGGCTTGGGCCACCGTTGTTATTGATGGTGATTTGGCCTATGAAATTGATGCTAGGGAGATTCCCAAAGATTGGCCTTATGGATATCTACCTCTAGGGGCGAAACGCCCTGCGGAAAAACCTGAAGATATTTATACCGGCTGGACGCTCAATACCATTGTATTTCAATTGAATTCAGGACTTTCTAATTGGGCTTATGACAAAACAAAGAATTTAAGCCTGACCGCGGGAGAAGCAACCTCACAGTTTCGTGAATTGTTTACTACTCTTCCTAATGCCCAGAAACCACCATTTATCACAATGGGAGAGACCTTATCTTCCAGTACCTACTGGCATGGAAAATTACTGAACCAATGGGCCAATGACTGGGTGAAACTTTATGGTGGTGAGACTAAAAATTTTATGACCACCAACATGGAAGATAGTGGTACGCTAACAGCTTTACATCGGTTGGCAAGAACAGATTTGGTTGATACCGATAAAATAATGGTCTTGAGAACAGTGAGCAATTACTCTATGCCACCTCAAGGAGAACAGGCCTCTTGGAGCACAACTGCACCTTATCCCGAGGGGGGGAAGCCCGCTCTTGAGAGTGCATATACCGTAGGGTCAAGGGTCATAGAAGAGATTGTCTCCAATTGGGTCGTAATGAAAGATAATATCCCCAATAAAAGATGAAATTCCTTCAATTGGGGTAGTGCTAATTCATTCAAGGAAATAAGCGATAACTATGTATAAAAATGTAAACAAAATACTGATTCAGTGTCTCTTTTTGATAAAGGTGACCGTATTGGCCTCGCAAACCTATAATGACAGTACTTTCGAAGTACTACCCGTAAAAGTGGTCGTGGTGACCATGTTTGAATTGGGAGAAGATATGGGTGATCGGCCTGGGGAGTTTCAGAATTGGGTCAGTCGTTTTCCGCTGAACGATACCATTCTATTTCCCTTAGGATATAGAAACCTGAGATATAATAAAGATAAACAGGTGTTAGGTGTTGTGACGGGTATTGGTACCGCGAGGGCGGCTGCCACCATAATGGCCCTAGGTTCTGACCCACGATTTGATTTTTCCAAAGCCTATTGGGTCGTCGCGGGTATTTCAGGAGTGGACCCGTTGGATGCTTCAGTGGGCTCAGCTATTTGGGCTGAGTGGATTGTTGATGGTGATTTGGCCCATGAAATTGATGCCCGTGAAACCCCAAAAGAATGGGAGACCGGTTATATTCCCCTGAGAAAAAGTCAACCTTTCGAACTTCCCAGGCAAAAAGATAATGAAGGTGTAGTGTATCATCTTAATGGTGAGCTCGTTGATTGGGCCTATTCGTTAACCAAAGATTTGGCGTTGGAAGACAATGATGTCTTGGCCAAGTTTAGAGGACTATATTCTGGATTTCCCAATGCCCAAAGGCCCCCAAAAGTACTTAAAGGTGCGCAGTTAGCCGCGATGACCTATTGGCATGGCGCGCTGATGAACGATTGGGCCAACAAATGGGTCGATTATTGGTCAAATGGCCAAGCGAATTTTATGACCTCTGCTATGGAGGAAACAGGAACCTTACAATCCCTAACGTTTTTGTCAAATGCTGGTGAAGTAGATTTTGACCGTGTTTTGGTCTTACGAACCGCTAGTAATTATACCATGCAATATGAGGGAATTACTGCGGCCGAAAGTTTAAGTGGAGAAAAATTGGCCGCAGGCGGTTACACCGCTTTCATACCCTCATTGGAAGCAGCTTATGTAGTTGGGAGCAAGGTGGTGAATGAATTAATAAACAATTGGGATGTCTATAAGGATAAGTATTAGCCTGTTCTTTCTAGTATTCATGGGCTGCCAAGATGAAAAAGGGACGGATTTTGGTAACGGTCACAAGAAAACAGCGGCCGATTGGATAATGCTATTACAGCTGGAGAAACACCCTGAAGGGGGGTATTATCGTCGTACTTATCAGTCTCAGGTTGAAGTACCTCAAGATAATTTGCCTAAGGGTTATAAAGGTTCACGGGTTTTGGGTACCGCTATTTATTTTTTGTTGGAGAAGTCTGATTTTTCGGCATTTCATAAATTACGACAAGATGAGATGTGGCACTTTTATGAGGGAGCCACCCTTCATTTACACACCATAGATACATTGGGAAACTACAATCTGATAAAACTGGGTAGAAATCCCGAAGAAGGCGAAGTGCTGCAATATCTGGTCAAAGGGGAAACGTATTTCGCTTCTGAACTGATAGATAAAAAAGCATACGCTTTGGTAGGTTGCACGGTAACACCGGGTTTTGACTTTAATGACTTCGAAATGCCTTCACAAGAAGTATTGATGACGAAATATCCCCAATATAGCGAAGTGATTAAAACCCTTACTAGGCATTAGGGAGCGTTATCTCATAAAAAATCATTTCCGTAGGCCACAAATTCTGCCCATTTTTTATTCAGGTAGTGCAACGCATGTTTCTTTTCTTTCGAATTTAAAGTACTGTATGTGATAGAATTGAAAACGAGCTTTTTAATGTCTTTTAAACTAAGTTCCCAAGCCATGGTGGCATACCAATAATCGTAGCTCAGCCCTTGGTAGTCAAAAATGGCAGGGTCGTCAGAGCTGATGGAACACTGTATGCCATGCCTCAGCATTAATGATGCGGGGTGTAGCCTTAAATCTTTGACATATCCCAAGATTTGATTGCTCAGTGGATTTACTTCGATACAAACATCTTTTTCCTTTGCGAGTTCAATGGCTTTAGGAAAGTTCATGATATTAAAACCATGCCCAATGCGTTTACTGTTCAATAAGAGCGCATCGTACATATTTTGAACGGACTGTGAGTTGCTTTCCCCATCATGGAGGCATAGCGGCATATCTACTCCATAGACCTGTTGCAAAGAATCCCTCATGGCCCAACAGCTTTTGAAATGATATGTGGTATTTCCGTTGTCTTCCTCTGCTACCAAATCGAAGCCCTTGACCAGTTCAGGATATTTTTTTCGGTACCGGAAGGCCGTAACAAACTCTTCGGCCACCTTCTCTACGGGAAAAAAACGCAATGAGGTGTAGATGACTTTATGGCTAAACTCAGGATGTTTTTGCTGTATCCTTTTTTCAACCCTCTTGAGAATTTGTACCGTGGTATCTCGTGGATAGTTAATCGTATTGCCAATTGTGTCAAACTCGTACTTTGAATTCAATAAAGAACGTGATTCGATGTGCATTACCCCGTCATCTATGAGGGTTTCGATGGCATTTTGAATATATGATTCGAATAGTGGTTTGTAGGAGTAGGCACCTCTTGTACGTTGGAAAACCTTCTCAAATTTGATCCAGATGTCAAGGGAGTCCATTTCAGCTTCCTTTGAAATGGTCAATAACTCAAATAGTTCCTTTTTAAAATTATTATTACGGTTTTGTAATTCAGCAGCTGCTTTGAACCCGGTGGGAATATTTTTGGGTACAAAGAACCTAATTTCCCCCTTTACAAAGTTATCGCTTGGTTCGCCCCAATATACGTAAGCGTTAGGGTGTTCCGTAACGGTCTCGACCAACCAGGCAAAATCTGCGGCTGCCGAAGGATGCAAGTGATGAATGCCTCCTTTGGGCATTTTTCGCAATAGCTTGAAAAGCTTAGTGGTTTCAACATGCGACTTGTACTTGAAGAAAGGCTGTGCAGGAGGGAAAAAGCCAAGATTGTCATAGTGCGATTTCATTTGTAATCGCAATGTCAAAAGTTTGGTTTGCAATTTTTTTTCCTCATCGTTCAACAGTATATCTGAGGAAAATCGGGTGGTAGCATCATGCGCAATCAGGGCTCGTCGTTTACTATCATAATCCATACTTTCGTCACGAACCTCTCTTGTTGAGGAGCAACCGGTCAAAAAAGTAAATATGATTACTAAACTCACTATTGACTTGATGTCAAAAGTTGAAATGGATTCGTTTTTATTTGCAAGCATCATCCTGTGATAAATTTTACCATAAATAGGGCCGCGATAACAAATACGATGGGTTTTACCTTTTTAATGCCACCATTGAATATGCTAAGTAAAAGGTAAAATATGATTCCAGCTCCTATGCCATTGGCAATGCTGTAGGTAAAGGGTATGACGACAATGGTAAGAAATGCCGGTATGGCAAGATGCCATTGTTCAAAATCAATTTTCTTGATAGAGCCCATCATGAATACCCCAACCATAATCAGTGCTGGTGATGTTGCACTTGGCGGAATAATACTGGCAAGGGGTGAAATAAAGATAAAACATAAAAATAATAAGGCTACCACAACAGAACTAAGACCTGTTCTACCCCCTGCAGCAATACCCGATCCACTTTCGATATATGTTGTGGTGGTAGAGGTACCCAAAAGGGCACCGAACGTGGTCGCAATGGCATCGGCCATCAACGCCCTGTTCAGTTTGGGTAATTTTCCATCTTTGGTCAAAAAGCCTCCTTTATCGGCGGTACCATAAAGGGTACCCACTGTATCAAAAAGGTCAACTATGGTAAAGGCAATCACTATGGTAATGACATTGAGAATATTTGAAAAAACGGTTTTGTCAGCTTCAAAAAGACCGCCTGGGTTTAATTGTAAAAAGGTTGGTGAAAGGTTTAGGCGCTCTGTGAAGATGGTTTCAGGGAAAGTACCCAAACCGCAAATCAAATGGATGGCCGTAATCGTCAAGATTCCTATTAAAATTGCGCCGGTAACCCTTTTGACGACGAGTATCCCCATAATAAGAAGCCCTAGAATGGCCAAGAGCACCTCAGGATTGGATAGACTGCCCATTTGAACAATTTGGGGAGGTGCGTTCAAAACATCGTTAATGAGATGGGCTGGCTCACGGCCTGATGCCCCCAAAAGAATATCGATAATGGGGCCTTGATTGATTTCAACAAGACCTGCATTATTCATGCCAATCAATGTGATAAAAAGACCAATGCCCACGGGAATTGCCTTTAGAACGCAATCGGGAAGGCCCTCAGCCAATTTGGAGCGCAATCCTGTGGCGGTTAGTAAGACGAAGATGACCCCTGAACAAAAGACCAAGAATAGGGCGGCTTGCCATGAGTATCCATTTTGTAATACTACGGTGTAGACGAAATAGGCTGTAAGCCCCATTCCGGGTGCTTGGGCAAAAGGGTAGTTCGCTAGAAAAGCGGTGAGTATTGTACCTATTGCTGCTGCAAGACAAGTGGCAATGAGTACACTTTCGAAATCCATTCCTGTTTTGGTCAATAGCCCTGGAACGACGAAAATAACGTATGACAAGGTCGAAAAGGTGGTAAGACCTGCTATCAGCTCCGTTTTAAGGGTAGTTCCTGACGTTTTTAAGGAGAAGATTTTTTCGAGTGTTTTCGCCATTTAGTGTATGGATAATACGTTAAGAAAATATTTAACTTTAAAAAACCGATATCATCTTTATAAACAAAAAGAGCCGCATTTTACATCGGCTCTTTTTTATAATAAATCAACTACAACAATAGTTACGATAAAACTTGCCAGTAGTTATCATGTGTTCTTAGAAACTGTAGCGTATCCCGAATTGGGCATTCCATCGGGCACTATTTGTTCCGGCTTGTACGATATCGAATGTATCTCCTGGGTCGTTAAATTGAAACCCTTGTAAGGCGTCATTGTCATCTATTACACTGGTCAATAAGGGAAAGGTATTACCGCCCACAAAATAACGTCTACCCCAATCTTTGTTCAACATATTGGTAAAGTTGAAAATATCTAACGATACTTGGAGGTTATGCTTGGTTTGACCTGACCTAATAAAGAAATCTTGTACCACTTTAAGGTCAATCACGTGTTCAAAAGGCGTTCTAACCCTATTCTGTTCTACAAATTGCCCTCTTCTTCCAGATAGATAATCATTATTTGAGATAAAGGAATCAAAAGCAGCAGCCTGCTGGGCAGCCGTAACCGTTACATTACCGTCACCGTCGGTTTGGTCGATAAACGTAATATCATTTTGGTTGGCGGGTACGTATAATAAATCATTATATCCAGCATTGTTGGAGACGTCTGAGAAAGGTGCCGAATAGACATAAGTGTACGGTTGACCACTTTGCCCATTGTAGAATAAGGAAATGCCAGTGGCAAAGTTCCCACCATATTCTTTTTTATAGCTAACAAAAGCAGTAATTCTTGAAGCCGCATCAAAAGTAGAACGGCCCACAGAAGGAAAGTTATTACCGGCAGGACTTAAAATATTGTCCCAGTTGGTTCCATTGATAAAACCTCTACCATCAAATAATGCATCTGCTCGGGTAAAGGAGTAGGATGCACTGGCATCCAATCCATTCGTCCAAGATTTTGATACTTGCCCCGTAATATTAAACGTATATCCTTTGTTTGTGTTATCTACAAGTATAATATCCGTATACCTACTGTCAATTTGATCGGATAGGTCAAAAATTGCACGATTATCACCCCCAATAGCCGTTAAGGTGGTATCAAGGGGTTGTTGTGCTATGTTTACGTTTTTAACATCAAGATTGTTTAAGGTTTTACTGTAAGTTGCTTCTAGTGTCGCGTTAAATCCATTACCCAAATTTTTATCGATAGCCAAGCTAGAACGAAGAATTTGCGGGTACTTATAATCCTCAACGAAAAGATCGACATCGCCGCCAGGGCTTACTGTGCTGGCCAAATTATCCACCCAATCTTGGGGATTGGAAAAAATAGGTTGCCCACCGCCAATACTAAATGCGCTGTTCAAACCGTTTCGGATGAAGATACCACCAGGCCATACAAAGGGTACCCGACTGGTAAATACACCAAATCCTCCGCGGATTTGTGTGGTCTTATCTCCGGTGGGATCCCAGTTGAATCCAACCCTTGGGCTCCATAAAATTTGTGTTTTTGGGGTTTGACCAGCTCTTGCTCCCTTTAAATCATATCCTGCATCTTCTATTAAACCTACGGTAGTCGTGTTAAAATCGGTGTTGTTCAATGGTGCATCGTCCAAGAACATGGGAATATCAGCACGTAGCCCTACGGTTAATTTAAAATTCGGGTTCATCTGAATTTCATCTTGGGCATAAAAGGCCATTTGCAATGCACTAAAACTTGGCCCCAATTTCTCGGCTTCATCTCCCAATCGAATGTTGCCATTTTCGGGCTGCTCGTGTCCAAAGAGGAAGAGGTTGGGGTCGTCGTCGTTCAAAAAGCGGTTGATACCATCAAAGAAGTAGAGATACCGCGGCGTAGAAAAGATGGTGAACAAGTTTTTGATCGTAAAAAGCTCGTTGTGCGTACCTAAAGTAATCGTATGCTTCCCTTTATATAAGTTAAGGTTATTGGTAAGCGTAAACACCTCTTGGTCTACAATATTGGAAAACGAAAAGTTATCAGTACCAAAGATAACAGTGGCAGGGCCGTCGTTCAATTGTACTTGCGGGAACGGGTCCCCTAAAATATCACGATCGTCCAAAACTTTCGTACGGCCCAATATGAAATTATTGGAAACCGTGTTACTAAAGTTACTTTTCAGCTCGATCGCCGTAGAATTGGTCGTTGAAGGGAAGATATACCCTGTATTGCCAAAAAATACATTATTGCTGTTGGGGGTTGGCTGAATTTGGGTTTCTGCCTTAACATAACTGTGACGGGCCGAAAGCTTATGTTTTTCGTTAATGTTCCAATCTAATTTTAACAAGAATTTTTCACCATCTATGGTCTGTGGGTTATCGTTGAATCCTCCTGGATCATAGCCAAAGTCATTGATCAGTTTATTACGAATGGCCTCCAAATCTCCTAAAATATCAGTGGAGTTTCCATTATAGTCTGCGGCTATAAAAGGTCTTGGAATTTCATCGCGCTGAATTTCGGTATTGACGAAGAAGAACAATTTGTTTTTAATAATGGGGCCACCGAGTCGAAACCCATAGGTTTTTGATGAAAAGGGATCTAATCTGGTACGCTCTACATCTGGATCATCTGTTGGAGTCTTACCGGCTAGTTTTTCATTTCTATTGAAAAAATAGGCCGATCCTTCAAATGTATAGGTCCCACTTCTGGTCACGGCATTGATGCCTCCACCGGCAACCCCACCAAGGGTCACGTCGTAAGGGGCCAATACCACCTGAATTTGTTCCAAGGCATCAGGACTTATAGGTGAGATTCCTGCCTGACCTCCATTGGTTCCTGAATTGGCCAAGCCAAAAACGTCATTGTTGACTGCACCATCGATGAAAATGGAGTTAAAACGGTTGTTGATACCCGCAAAAGATATTGCACCACTATTATTGGCTCCGGAATTACCCACGGAAGCTTGTGGGGTCAACCGCAAATAATCAGCAAAACTTCGGTCACCTGTCGGTATCTTGTCGATATCTTCTTGACTAATTTTGGTCTCGGCACCTGTTCGGTTACCATCGAAAAGGCCCCCCGCTGTCAATACGACCTCGTCGAGTTGTGAAACATTTTCTTTTAGTGCAATTTTAAGTGAAAGGGTTTGGCCAAGATTCAAAAAGACACCATTTTGAACATCATCTGCAAAACCAATATACTTCACTACGATGGTGTAAGGTCCGCCGACCTTAACATTATTTAAAGTAACCAGGCCTTCTTCGTTTGATACGGTGGCGTATTCGAATCCGGTCGGGGTATGGGTCGCTTGAATGGTCGCTCCAAGCAAAACTTCGCCTGCTTCGTCGGTTACTACCCCTGTCAATCTTGAGGAGGTAGAACCCTGCGCATGTAGTGCGCTGTTCATTAAAAAGAGGAAAGCACCTAGCAACAAAAATGAAGCGTACTTTCTGGTTGAAAATAATACAGTGTTCGGTGGAGAATTTTTCATGAGTGTAGTCAGTTTTTCGCAAAACTAGATTCTTTTCTTACACCAGGAAAATCTGTCAAAAAAATTATATATCCACTTATGAATCACGCCAATGATTTAAATATTTATGGTTATGGGGCTAAATTGTTAACTATTTGCAAATTTGTTGACGGTATAATTACGGTGCTATCGAAATTAAGGACAAATAAAGACCGGTATTTTTGGGTTTAATTCCCTTAGATTCAGTCTAAAAAGCCAAGATTTTTGTTCTCTATCAGTAATAAGCCTATTCGAATAGAAAATAGCAGCAATGTTAGAAGGAGTAACCCAAGCCAACGATAACATTAAAACCCGGGGCGACAATGCCAGATGAGTAGGTTCGGTACCGCTGGTCGGTAAGGTTCTCGAGCGCAAGGTTGGCATGTAAGGTATTTGAGAACTGGTAACGAGACCTAAAATTTAAAGTATACCATGAGGGCGAAAACGGATTACCATTCCTATCTTGGGTATATATAAAATCTTTGCTCCGTTCTGAAAAAGCCAAATCATCAAATGGTATTTCACCATTGTGGTTCATAAAGAAATCGGCCATGAATTTTTCGTTTTTCCAAATAAGATGTGCATCTGCAAAACTTGGGGCAACATGTCGTGCTGCGGATTCCAATCCACTATCATCTTCTTCTACGCCTTCCGTCAAGGTCAAATTACCTCGAAACGACCAATTCTCCCCAAAAAATGCCTCTGCGCCGAACTCAAAACCATAGACATAAGCCTTGGCCGCATTTTGTATGGCCTGAACATTGCTTAAGGCTCCGTTGTATTCGATTTCACGTGCACTACTAAAGGTGAAATCGCGTCGTACAAGGGCATCTACCAAATAAGTATAATAGGTAGACGCTTTCAGAACTAGCTTGTCTTCAAAGTTCTTTCGAATACCGAAGTCCACATTGTAAGCATACTCTGGCTCCAAATCAGGGTTGGGTACCACGACCGAACCTGGCTCCGAATCGAAAACCTTGCCTACATCGTCAATATTGGGTGCCCTGAATCCGGTTGAACCGATAAGGGTTAGCTGTAGATTTGCCGAAGGGAACCAGCTGACCCCCAAACTACCGGTCAACGCTCCGGTAATGATATCAGCTTCCGTGAAGGGAAAAGGGAAAAAAGTGTCATCAAACTGGGCATCCACCCAAACCTGACTATATCGAAGGCCTGAGAGTAGGGTGAAATTGGGTTTTAGTCCGTACTCACCATTTATATATCCAGCAAAAGTCTGCCATGTCGCCCCATCAGGATAACGTGAGGCTGCTGAAACCTTTTCTTGGGTGTTGATATTGGTTTGGGTACCTTTTGAATTTACCTTGTTGAAGAGGTATTCAGCACCGTAGTATAGTCTAAGATCCCCGATTTTTTTATTTTCAAAATCAAGGTTCACCGAGAAGACATCGAGTTTTTCTTCGTTGTTGATAAGGTCAGTTTCTTGAAAGCGCCTGGCATTTCTGCTTTCGGCGAAAAACTGGTATGCTGTTGTTAATTTGGCCCCTGTGAAGAACTTGTTTTTTCCTTTTTTGATGATTTGTGCATTGCCCATAAACCACTTTTGGGGGCCATAGAACCACTCGGCAGAGCGCAGGCCGTCGCAAGAACTGTTGGGCTGAATTAATCGATCATATCTTGAATAGTCTGACGTTTCTGAGTAGTGCAGACCCAACGTATAGTCCCAGTTGGTGTTGGGTTGGTATTTCAGCTTCTGCATAAAGTTGATTTGATCATAACCTGAAGGACTCTGAACCAATGGATCTTCATTTTCAACAAGAATGTCCTGATTATTTCGACGAATCACTTTATTGTTGCGCAAATAGGAATCAGGCCCATGTTTTCCCATGCGTAAATCGTCAAAATTAGTATAAGAGATACTGGTGTGAGAGGCCCAGGTCTGATGCCCCAAATTGAAATCGACATGAGCTGTTCTTTCGGTATTGGCCGAGGCAAAACGGGAAAATGCGTTTCCTGAAAAGGCCAAACTATCAGTGAAGGAAAACCTTGGGGCTTTGGTATAGAAGTTCATTACCCCTCCAATGGCGTCACTACCATAGATTACCGATCCTGGTCCAAAAATGATTTCCGTATTTTTTATTGAAAAGGGATCTATTGAGAGAACATTTTGAACATTCCCTCCGCGAAATATGGCGTTGTTCATGCGTACACCATCTACCGACAATAAAACACGGTTCGTAGCGAACCCTCGAATCATGGGGCTACCACCCCCCAGTTGGCTTTTTTGCACAAATACTTGACCACTTTGTTGTAATAAATCAGCTGAGGTTTGTGAATTGCCAAAGGCAATGGATCGTGCATTTATAGATACTATTTTCTGGGGAATATCCTTGCGTTGTTGTTCCCATTTTGAAACCGACATGACAACTTCGTCCAATTGTTCAGGGGCCAATTCAAGATAGACGTATTGGCCTTTTTTGAGCAATTGTTTTTTGGTTGTGGTCAGTGGTTGATAACTTAAATGTTTGATGGTTATTTTTTCGTCTTTGTTGAAACTATCTAGAACCATCATACCATTGAAGTCAGAGATGGTCGTTTTGGTTTTGTTATCGGTGTAGATGGCCGCATTGGGCACAGGTAGTCCCGTATCAGCATCCAAGAGCGTCATTTTTTGAGCACTTAGTTGAAAAAACAATAGAAAAATGATGGAAACCTGTATGTTTCGCATATTAATGGAATACAGCATTTAACACCGCCAAAGACCTAGGCGTACGAAAACCGTATACATGTAGTTCAAGATACAAAAGCAGTTTTTTTAATAGGTCTTGGCGTTGTTGGTTATTTAGTTTTATTGCCTATAGCCCATCAAGATTTATGCCTAAAAATCGCACAAAATGATTCAATGAAGTTCCTTCAAGCATTGGGTTCAAACTTGGGGCAGAAAGAAAGCAACCTTCCTGCAAATCAAAATAGGGTAAATTACTGCTGGAAATATCGGGGTAGCATCCTAAGTACTTGGTCAGGTGTAACAAGAACAATACATGAAAATTAGGTGTGTTATCGTTGATATCCAACCAAGTAAAGGAATAGCTCAAGTATTCAAATAAGCCCTGATTTTCTTCTTCTTCTTGAATGACGATGGTAAGGGTCTCCGCAAGAAAAAGTACCATACTGTTTTTGACAATATCAGAATGCAGCGATTGATAATGTTCCAGTACTTTGGCTTCCCTAATATTTTCTAGGGTTCCTTTATTTTTATGTTGGGCAATAATTTCAAGTTGGGTAAGGGGTTGAAAAAGAGCGGGTTTTAGTTTTCCTTTTTTGGACTTGAGAACCCCCTTGAGCAGATACGATTTTAATCCATCAGACTTTGTGAAGGCTTTCACGATTAAACTGGTATCACCATATTTAATCGATGAAAGTACAATGGCTTTAGTGGTTATTTGCATTGGTCAGTAAACAGTATAAATATACAGTAAGCAGTAAAATTACCCCTTTGAGGGAAATAATACTGCTTACTGAAAACTGTTTACCAAGGTCAGTTAAATTACGCCTTGTGCCAACATGGCGTCTGCTACTTTAACAAAGCCCGCTATATTGGCTCCTTTCACATAGTTACAATAGCCATTTTCTTCGGTACCATACTCAATACACGATTCATGGATATCGTTCATAATACCTTTTAAACGCTCATCAACTTCTTCACGGGTCCAACTGATTCGTAATGAATTTTGGGACATTTCCAGTCCGGATGTAGCAACCCCACCTGCATTGGACGCCTTACCAGGGGCGAAAAGTATTTTTGCTTCGTGAAAGGCATGAATTGCCTCTGGAGTAGACGGCATATTGGCCCCTTCTGAAATCGCAATACACCCATTCTTCAATAAAAGTGCTGCATCATCTCCATTCAATTCATTTTGGGTGGCGCATGGCAGCGCAACATGACAAGCAACTTCCCAAGGGGTTTTACCTTCATGGAATTCGGCACTTTTATATTTTTCGGCATATGCTGAAATTCGACCTCGACGGTTATTTTTCAGGTCCATGACCCAGGCTAATTTTTCCGCATCTATACCCTCTTTGTCATAGATATAACCTCCAGAATCAGAAAGTGTCAGCACTTTTCCACCCAATTGTAATACTTTTTCAGCGGCATATTGTGCAACATTTCCAGAACCTGAAATCACGACGTTCTTTCCTTCAAAAGAATCGTTTTTGGTTTTTAACATACTATCCGCGAAGTAAACTGTTCCGTATCCTGTGGCTTCAGGGCGAATTAAAGACCCTCCCCAAGATCGGCCTTTGCCGGTCAGCACTCCGGTAAATTCATTTCTAATTTTTTTATAAGCTCCAAAAAGGAAGCCAATCTCTCGCGCACCAACACCGATATCACCAGCGGGAACATCAGTATTTGGCCCGATGTGCCTACAGAGTTCAAGCATAAAGGCATGGCAAAAACGCATGACCTCATCATCTGATTTTCCTTTGGGGTCAAAATCGGACCCTCCCTTACCACCGCCCATAGGTAGTGTGGTCAAGCTGTTCTTAAATACTTGTTCAAACGCTAAAAACTTTAAGACGCTTGCATTTACCGTAGGATGAAAACGGAGACCGCCCTTGTATGGCCCGATAGCAGAATTCATCTGAATACGATAGCCTCGGTTAACATGAATTTCGCCTTCATCATCTACCCAGGCCACTCGAAATGAGAGCAGGCGTTCTGGTTCGACCATACGCAACAAAATATTTTTACCATTATATATCTCGTTCTTTGCGATATACGGTATTACGGTTTCGGCCACTTCTTGGACCGCTTGGATAAATTCAGGTTCGTGACCATTTCTGGTTTTGACCTCATCCATGAACGCTTTGATTTTTGCTTCCATAAAAAGGATTGGTAAATTGTTAATTACGACCAAGTAATCAAGGCCGATTTTGTCAAATTAGGAATATAACGGCAAAAATATGTCAAGAATATAATTTCACACTGAAAAATCGATTTTTTTTCAATTTATTAACCAATCGCCTGCGCTAAGTCAGCAATAAGGTCATCAGCATCTTCAATTCCTACACTTAACCGTATCAGGGAATCGACAACACCACTTTTTTCGCGTTCTTCTTTAGGGATGCTCGCATGGGTCATGCTTGCGGGGTGACCGGCCAAACTTTCGACACCCCCTAAAGATTCGGCGAGGGTAAACACCTGAAGCGTTTCTACAATTTTAACAGCATCTTTAAAAGAGCTCCCTTTAGGGATAAAGGATATCATTCCCCCAAAATCATTCATCTGCGCTTTGGCAACATCATGATTGGGATGGTCTTCAAAGCCCGGCCAATAGACCTTTTCTATTTTAGGATGGTTTTGTAGATATTCGGCGATAGCCTTTCCATTTTCACAGTGCCTTTGCATACGCACGTGAAGGGTTTTGATGCCCCGTAATGTAAGAAAACTGTCCATCGGTCCACATACCGCGCCACTGGCATTTTGAATAAAGTACAATCTATCGGCCAATTTCTTATCCTTTACGATAAGGGCGCCAACAACTACATCGCTATGGCCACCGAGGTATTTGGTAGCTGAATGCATAACGATGTCGGCACCTAAATCCAACGGTTGTTGTAGATAGGGTGTCGCAAAAGTATTGTCAACCGCCAACAAGACATTGTACTTTTTTGATAGGGTGGCTATCGATGTGATATCGATAACGTTCATCATGGGATTGGTCGGTGTCTCAACCCAAATCAGTTTCGTTTTATCCGTTATTTTGGCTTCGATGGCTTCGATACTTTGCATTCCCATAAAATGAAAAGTAATCCCAAATTTTTCGAAGACCTGTCTGAACAAACGGTAACTGCCTCCATAGAGGTCGTTGGTAGAGATGACTTCGTCGCCGGGGTTCAATAATTTGATAACCGCATCAATGGCCGAAAGCCCACTGGCACAGGCTAACCCATAGTTTCCATTTTCAATACTGGCCAATGCATTTTCCAATGCAGTACGCGTTGGGTTGGCGCTTCGTGAATATTCAAAACCCTTATGCCCACCGGGAGTGGTCTGCGCATAGGTTGAGGTTTGATAAATGGGTGGCATTACGGCTCCATACGCTGCATCAGGGTGTTGCCCACCGTGAATCGTTTTACTATTGAACTTTAATTTTTTTGCACTCATGAAAGCTTTGTTCGAAGATTGGCTGCAAAATTACAATTTTACCGCGCGTGCCAAGGCCATGATGCTTCCCAAATGCAGTCCTTCATGAAAAACGTTGAACGCAATGGCATCTTCTATGGTATTCAGTTCAACTTTTGGACTGGTCATATACGAATTGAAATGAGTAAACCTTCCGTTTTCATAATCATTAATGGTTTGTTCAGGTAAGTCAAAGAGCAGGGTTTTCAACTCAGAGACATCATTTTTATCGGGTTTTCCTTCAGGGAAAGTACCCTTTTGATAGTTGTTCACCCATTTTTGTGAAATGTTCAAGCGCAGTTCACTGAGTGCATAAATCAACTTTTGTTCGGTTACCACGACATGGGCTATGTTCCACCAAATATTGTTATTAAATCCTTTCGGGACAGTGAATAAATCATGTTCCGACAAATTATTGAGATAACTGTACAATAATTTACGGTTTTGACGGGTGATGGTAAAGAGCTGTTGCATATTGAAAAAGTTAAATCATATCTAATATTCTAGATATATAAATATTTTTGTATTTTTACAACGTGAAGATAGTCGAAATCAGTAAAGTCTTATCGAATACAACAAGGGTTCAGATTTTGCAGTGGCTAAAAAAGCCTGCTGAGAACTTTCCACCACATAAAGATATTGACCATTTTGATGATGGTGTTTGTGTGGGATATATTCAAGATAAAGCAGGGCTTTCACAATCAACAATTTCAACTTATTTGAATTCAATGCAACATGCAAATCTGGTCATTCCAACCCGGCATGGTAAGTGGACGTATTACCGAAGAAATGAAGAGGTCATTCAGCAATATTTAGAAGCCTTGAAAGAACAACTGTAATTTTTTATTAATACATATCTAGATTTAGCGAAATATAAATATTATAGTGTATGAAGTGTACTACTCAATATCAAAACTATTGCGAAGAGTTAAAAACACTGAGTTCGCTTAAAAAATGGGTTAAAAAAACATTGTGTTTAAAAATTGAAGGGGCAGAACATATGTCCAAATTAAAATAGAAATGATGAAAACAATTGGATTGATTGGAGGCATGAGCTGGCAGTCTTCTTTATTCTACTACAAGTACATTAACCAGCTAGTTGCGAAACAGCTTGGGGGAGCCCATTCGGCAAAGATTTTGATGAGTTCAGTAGACTTTTCAGGAATTGAAAAATGGTCATTTGAAAATCGCTGGAATGATATCGGAGACCGCATGGCAAAAGAGGCCAGAAGGTTGCAAGATGCCGGTGCAGATATCATAGTTCTTGGAACAAATACGATTCATCTGACTGCGGCCCAGATAGAGCAAGCCATTACCATTCCCTATTTACATATTGCGAAGGCCACAGGAGAGGCTATTAACCAAAAGCAACTAAAAAGAGTGGCCCTTTTAGGAACAAAATTTACAATGGAAAAAGACTTTTACACTTCAATTCTTTAGAATGAACATGGTCTAGATGTTAGCATTCCCAATCTTGAGGAAAGAGTGATACAACAGCATATCAATTATAACGAGATGGATAAGGGCAAATTCACAGCGGAAGCAAAAAAGAAATGCGTACAAATTATCAATGCGCTTAAAGCAAAGGGAGCCGAAGGAATAATCTTGGGCTGTACTGAACTCCCCATTCTAATTCCGGAAAACGAAGTTGACCTTCCTGTCTTCGATACAACGATGATTCATTCGAAAGCAGCAGTAGATTTTGCATTAGGGTAATTATAAAAGAAGTCCATATGAAAATTTTAATAGTTGGCGGAAACGGTACCATTGGTAAAAAGGTAACCTCACATTTTCAAAAAGACCACCATGTTATTGTCTCAGGAAGAAATAGTGGTGATGTCTCAGTCGATATGACATCAAGTGAATCAATCACGGCAATGTTCAGCGAAGTGGGTATGATAGATGCCCTAATTTGTACCGCTGGTGAAGCCAAATGGGCTCCCTTTGATGTGTTGACTGAAGAGGACTATTACGTCGGTTTAAAAAACAAATTGATGGGACAAGTTAATCTAACCAGAATCGGCCAATCATTTTTAAACCCAAACGGTTCAATAACACTGACCACGGGTATTTTGGCCGACGATCCAGTAGAAAAAACAGCCAGTGCAGCCATGGTGAACGGAGCAATTCATAGCTTTGTCAAAGCGGCTTCTTTAGAGTTGAAACAAGGTCAAAGATTGAATGCTGTTTCCGCTGGAATGGTTGAAGATGCCTATGGGAAATACAAAGATTATTTTCCAGGACATAACCCAGTTGCCATGAGAAAAGTGGTCAATGGTTACGTGCGCAGTGTAATAGGCAAGGATAATGGTAATATTATCCGCATATATGAATAATTGAAAGTGACTTTAAAATATACATGAGAAACATGAAAAAAATATTCCACTTAGAAAGCTGTAAAACTTGTCAAAAGATTTTGACCGAATTACAACCCCTTGATGGCGTTGAGATACGTGAGATTAAATCCAAAGGGGTCACTCTAGAAGAGTTGGAAGAAATGCGCGCTATGACGGATTCTTACGAATCACTTTTTAGCCGTAGAGCGATGTTGTTTCGCCAACGCGGTTTGAACAATCAAGAACTGGGAGAAGAGGATTACAAGAACTTGATATTGGAGCATTATACCTTTTTAAAACGCCCCGTAGTTCTGGTTGACGACCATATCTTCATTGGTAATGCCAAGAAACAGGTTGAAGGGGCCAAGGCGGCATTGCACGGATGAGCAAACGTACCCTAGCCTTTTTGGCTGCCATTGGGGCAACAACTATTTACGGAATCAATCACACCATTGCAAAAGGGGTAATGCCCACTTATGTGACCCCTTTTGCATTTATTTTTTTACGGGTGTTAGGTGCTGCCATTTTGTTTTGGGGAGTCTCTTTTTTTGGCCCGAAAGAGAATATTGAAAAGCAAGATTGGGGCCGTATGGTCGTAGCTGCCTTGTTGGGTATGGTCATCAATATGCTTTCGTTCTTTAAAGGACTGGAATTATCAACTCCAATAAACAGTTCGGTTTTGATAACCATTAGTCCGATTATGGTGGTATTACTCTCGGCATTTTTCTTGAAAGAGCGAATTACCATGAACAAGGGTTTGGGTATTGTACTAGGTTTTATCGGGGCTCTTGGTTTAGTGCTTTTCGGGGCTGAAATTCGGCAAGATGCTCCAAACATTCCTCTGGGGAATACACTATTTCTTTTAAATGCCACCACCTACGGTGCCTATCTCATTGTGGCCAAAAAACTAGTCGAAAAATACCATCCATTTACGGTATTGAAATGGTTGTTTTTGATGGCCGTGGTCATAAATTTTCCCTTAACGATTGATGACTTTCTTCTTATCGAGTGGTCAACCATGCCAGTTTGGGTATATGGTGTCATCGCTTTTGTGATTTTGGGAACAACATTTTGTACTTATCTCTTCAATATTTTCGCTATGACGGAATTGAAGGCCAGTACCATTGGGGCTTTTATTTATGTGCAACCGCTTTTTGGAATTTTATTCGCCCTTATCACAGGAAAGGACACCTTGACCACGGTAAAAATTTTATCGGCAACGTTGGTGTTACTAGGGGTGTATTTGGCGAGTAAGAAAGTGAGGGCGAAGCAATAGATATAATCAATTTTTATAAGTTCCACTATTGAAAGACATACCGTCTCGCAACGTTAATGTTTTTATGTTTAGTTTTATTTTGGCCAATCATATATCTATGATAAAATTTTTTGGGAAAATTAGAGAAAACGTACTTATAGAAAACAAAACGGGCAAGTATCTTAAATATGCCCTAGGCGAAATTATTCTCGTTGTAATTGGAATTTTGATTGCCTTAAGTATTAATAATTGGAACGAGAATAGAAAGTTAGATAGAAAGCGGGAAAACTATTACAACCAGCTTATAACAGATTTAAATAGTGATATAGCATATTCGAAGACACTGGTTTCTGCTTTTAAAAATGATTTGGAGCAGTATGAAGATTATAAACGGACCTTCAATAATCCGGGACTGAACGCTAGTACAACCATACAAAATTTGAGTAAGTTTCAATATTCTGCACAGCCTATGGAATTTGAAACAAATACCATAAAGACTTTGATTAATACAGGGGAGATAAGTCTTTTACCACAAAACATCAATATGGTTATAACAAAATATCTGGGTCATCAAAATAGTCTGATTGAAGCAAATAATCTGAATGGAGCGGAGATGATAAAAATGTTGAATGCTGCAACAACCAGTGGGGCAAACCCCTCATTATTAGCAAGAATCCAAAATCAACCAGAATTAATAAAGGAATTAAATATAGCCAATAACTATCAACAGATAATTCTTCAGTTGGAAGCCTTTCTTTTTTGGCAAGAACTTACTTCTGAAACATCGATATACAATTTAAATGCATTGATACAGGAAGCTGATTCAACGATTTTCATTGTTCGAAACGAACTAAATTGATAACGGAACAACAATAATGCGGGTACGCTGTAATTGTAGTCGTTAGATAGCTTGGCAAATTTTGGGGGAACCTTTTATGATAATTGGTTGAGGTTTATTTAACCGGTCGACGTATAGGAGAAAAGACGTGACTATTCACTATCGAATAAATCCAACTGCTTCCCCTTAGGGGATTTTGCATACCCAAAAACACTTCTTCCTCCATACTTATGTGAATTGTCGTTCTCTTTTTTGACCAAGGCATCAAAATTTTGATTAGGTACAAAACCTTTTTCCGCCCGTTGTGCCATTTCACTTAGTTTTTGAATGGCCTTTAACTTATCAGAATGACCGATTTTAGCCCTTTCTACTGCCGATGTCATGGTTGAAATGGTTTCGTCATAGACTTTTGTAGGCACCGGAAAAGGTGTTGCATCCTTACCTCCATGAGCAAAAGCAAAACGGGCAGGGTCTGAAAAACGAGAAGGCGTGCCATAAATTACCTCGCTGACCAAAGTAAGACTTTGCAGCGTTCGAGGCCCTAAACCTTTCAATAATAACAACTCGTCGAATTTTTGGGTTTCGTTCTCTTGGGCGAGCCATAGAATACTGCCCATACGTTTTAGGTCAATATCTTTTGCTTTAATGTTATGGTAGCTGGGCACGATGAGATGAGGCAGTTCTTTTGCTATCTTATCAGGGTGTTCATTGGTGATATCTAAAATAGCATTTTGGGTATTTTCAGCTTCACCATGGACCAGATTTAGAATTTTACCTTGATTTTCACCACAGACTGCCGCATGTGGTTCTTTTACAAAATTGGTTATTGCACCTGAATACCAGTGGTAACGACGCGCTTTGCCATTTTTACCGTTCATGCCTTGTTGCACAACGGCCCAATCGCCTTCATCGGTCACCAGAAAATTATGGATATACAGCTGAAAACCATCTTGTAGGGCAGTATTGTCAACCTTGGCACTTAACTTACTGGCTTTTGCCAAATCGTTACCGTCCACCCCTGTCTGCATGCCCACTTTTATCAGTTCTTGCGGTGTTTTGAGGGATTGTTTTCCTTTTCCACCGCAAACATAAAGACCCAATTGTTTTGAAACGGGCGTTATTACTTGCTTAAGCACGTTCATCACCGTAGTGGTTACCCCAGACGAATTCCAGTCCATACCAATGACGGTTCCAAAACTTTGAAACCAAAACGGATTCGCCATCCGTTCCACAAAACCGGATTTACCATGTTCTTGAAGAATGGCTTCGACCATAGGTAAGGTAAGGCCCTTCATTCGATTGAGAAGCCAATGGGGCACATGACCACCATGTAAGGTCAAATCTGCTGTTCCTGAACGGGGCATTTATAAAAGTTAATGTTTTGAATAAAGTTACAAAATCACTGGGTTAAGGGTAAATCCTTAGGTGCCTTTCCAAACTTCCTCGTATCCTCTTTGGTCAATACCTTAAAATCATCAATCTTTTCAATTCGCTCGACAGCTTCTAAAAATACCTTGGGCAATGTGGTCAGCTTTCTTGTCTTAAGATTTATCCAAGCGCCCATCATCTCTGAATGCGCAAAATTCTTTCCGTCGGCATCATAAAAATTATGCTGAAATTCAAAGAACATACCCTTTTCACTCATGCCTTTTAATTCGCTGGATACCCTTACGGGCCTTCCAACAAAAACTTCCTTGTAATAATAGATATGTTCGTAGAATACCACAGGGCCAATTTGATATTGGGCCATCGTTTTTTGATTGAACCCTAATTGTGCTAAATGCGACATTCGGGTATGACCAGTATAGTGAAGGTATGCTGTATTTGATAAATGGCGATTGGCATCAATATCGCTCCAGCGAATTTCAAACTCTTTTAAAAACATATTTTTTTTATGATATAAGATTGCTTTGCTACAAGACTTAAGAAACTAGACTGGTTCTTGAATCTAGTTTCTTTGTTCATTTAAAAGCGTTGTTTTTTAGACTGTATAGGAATACAAATACAAAGATTATATGAATACCTAGCTATGCTCTTTATTATGCATGCATAATAGTTGCTAAAAATACGCTAGATTTGAATACACATCTAAATGAATTGCGATGAGCCAAAAAGCCGCTTTTATCAACGAACTTTCTTTGCCTACCATTGCTGCACCCATGTTTTTGATTTCAGGACCTAAATTGGTCATCGAATGTTGCAAAAACGGGATTGTCGGCACCTTTCCTGCCCTGAACCAACGCACCAGCGAAGGTTTTGAAGAATGGCTGGTCCAAATCAAGACCGAATTGGCCAACTGGGAAGAGGAAACCGGCAAAAAAGCAGCACCTTTCGGGGTAAATCTTATTGTTCATCCTACCAATCCGAGGGTTGAAGCTGATGTCAAACTATGCGTAAAACATCAGGTTCCTTTAGTCATTACTTCCTTGGGAGCGGTACAAATGGTAGTAGATGCCATTCATAGTTATGGCGGATTGGTCTTTCACGATGTAATTAAAAAACGCCATGCCCAAAAGGCCGCTGGTGCTGGGGTCGATGGACTGATTTTAGTGGCGGCCGGTGCTGGAGGACACGCAGGAACCATCAATCCGATGACCTTGGTGGCAGAGACCAAACAATTTTTTGATAAGACCATTATCCTTTCAGGATGCATCAGTACAGGCCGAGACATTGCTTCCGCGATGCAAATGGGAGCTGACCTCGCATATATGGGCACACGATTTATCAATGTTAAGGAAAGTAAAGCCCCTGAAGAATATAAAGATATGATTATCAATGCTGGGGCCAGTGATGTTACCTATACCGCTGCAATTTCTGGGGTTCATGCCAATTTCCTTTCCAAGAGTTTAGAAGCTGCGGGCTTGACCGCCGAAGATTTGAAAAAAGATACCAAAATTGATTTCGGCAAAGAACTGGATACCGAACACAAGGCATGGAAAACGATTTGGTCGGCTGGCCAAGGTTCAGCCTTGATTGATGAAACTTTATCCGTGGCTGAATTGACATCGAAACTCAAATCAGAGTTTAAATCAGCAATTGAAGCGCAAACTGAATTGTTGAAGACCTTTCCGAAATAGAATACCAGACATTAGGGTATGCCTTTAGTATCCTCAAATTACCGACCGCCTTTTCTGCTTAGAAACGGGCATTTTGCTACGATTTATGCTGGCCTTGTCCGTAAAGTCGAGGGTGTGATTCAAGAAAGGGAACACCTTGAGCTTCCCGATGGGGATTTTTTGGACTTGGATTGGAGCAAAGCGCCTAGGTCTACTCATAGGGTCGCCATTCTATTACATGGATTGGAGGGTGATGCGCAACGCCATTATATTACCGGTAATGCCAAAAAATTGAACGAAAACGGATATGATGCTTGTGCCGTCAACTTTCGAGGTTGTAGTGGTCGTCCCAATCGATTGTACCGATCATATCATTCCGGTGCGACGGAAGATTTGATGATTATCATATCCCACATCCTAAAAATAGGTCAATACACAGAAATCTACCTCTTGGGATTTAGCCTTGGGGGCAATCTGATTCTAAAATATTTGGGAGAGGGTTATACTGTTCCTGGCCAAATAAAAGCAGCCGTTACCGTTTCAGTACCCTGCGATTTGAAAGACGCGTGCCACCAACTGTTACAATCAAAAAACGTACTGTATTCAAACAGATTTAAAAAGCACCTTATAGGCAAACTTCGTAGCAAGCAAAAGGATTTTCCTGAAAATATTTCTGAGCAAACGATTTCGAATATTAAAACCCTAAAAGATTTTGATGATGCCTACACAGCACCCGCACATGGGTTTAAAGACGCGTTTGATTACTATGCCCAATGTAGTTCTAAACAGTTTCTACCTCAAATCAAAGTACCTAGTCTAATTGTGAATGCCATAGATGATTCTTTTTTGGGAGAAACGTGCTATCCTTACAAAGAGGCCCAAGAAAATCCCAATTTATATTTGGAGGTCACTGATTTTGGGGGTCACGTGGGTTTTTGGGGTCGAAAGAACATTAGCTACACGGAAGAACGCGCGTTGGAATTCTTTAAAAGCGTACATTAGTACAACACTAACCTTTCTTCATGAAATTATTGATTCCATTTCTTGGAATATTCCCGCTTTTTTTGGGCTGTGTGAAGGACCAAAATTTTAATGCGCCTGAGAAGGATTACCCGTCAAATCTTGAGGTCAATGCTACTTTTGCACAAGTAAAGAATCTTTATCAAGGGGAAGTCATACAGATTCAAGAAGATTTGGTGATTGAAGGTTATGTCGTTTCTTCCGACCGAGCGGGAATCTTTTTTAGCGTACTGTGTTTTCAAGACAGCCCAAACAATCCAAATGAAGGTTTTCAAATAGCAATTGATGTTAGGGATAACCATCTGTTATACCCGGTTGGAAGCAAAATTCTTATCAGATTGAAAGGCTTATATCTTGGTCAACGTAGAAACGTATTTTCATTGGGAGGGACCTTTGCTGGGTTTGGTACGACTTCCGTTGGTCGTTTACCAGCACTAAAAGTTCCCGATCACATTTTTCTTTCGTGTGATGGAATAGTTGACATTGAACCGAGAACCGTCCGAATTCCGGAATTGAATACTGGCCTCACGAATACCCTTGTCAAGTTTGATGAATTGGAAGTCATTGAACAAGAACTCGATAGTCTTTTTGCCGATAAAGGTCAGGAAACGGAACGAACGCTTATCGATTGTTTGGACAATGAACTAACCCTTTTAAACAGTGGTTTTGCTGATTTCCAAAAAGAACTGCTTCCCCAAGGCAATGGTTCGATTACAGGTGTTTTGCTTCGAGAAAATGATGATTATTTCTTGGCCGTTCGAGATTTGAGCGATATTGATTTTACTAATGAACGCTGTGAGGAGTTGATTACGGAATTTACATCCAATGAAATCTTGATCTCTGAGCTGGCGGATCCCAATAATAATAGTGGGGCACGATTTGTTGAGTTTTTTAATGCGGGAACCGAACCATTGAACTTAAATGGTTGGACCTTCCGTAGGTACACTAATGCGAGCAATGAAGTGAGTTCTACTCTAGACCTTTCTGGATTTACCATTGATTCCAAAAGTACTTTCGTGATTTCGCCAAATACTGATGAATTTGAATTGGTTTATGGCTTTGCGCCAGATTTGGCCGTGGGTACGAATAGTCCAGCTGATTCCAATGGCGACGACAATCTAGAACTTGTCGACCCTTTTGGGGTGGTAATTGATGTGTTCGGCATTATTGGGGAAGATGGCTCGGGTACAGATCACGAATTTGAAGATGGTCGAGCTGTTCGAAGTCAAGAAATTTCTGTGGGCAATCCCCTCTATACTTTTTCCGAATGGCGTATTTTTAACGATACGGGAGAAGCGGGGACAATCAATCAACCCCAAAACGCCCCCGAAGACTTTACACCTGGTGAAAGAAATTAAATATGGCGTCAGAAAAAGATTTTTTTAATGCAATTCGCAGTGGCGATTTAGAAAATATCCAACACTATCTGAAGGAAGCTCCGAATCTTATCAGTAGCATTGATGATAGAGGCTCAACCCCTCTTTTATTGACCACCTACTATGGTCATTTGGCCGTGGCCAAATTTCTTTTGGAACAAGGTGCTGATGTAGATGCAAAAGACAGTTCTGGCAATACGGCACTCATGGGGGTCTGTTTTAAGGGGTATACCGAAATTGCTGAAGTATTGGTCAAAGCGGGTGCAAATGTAAACCATGTAAATAGTATGGGAGCCACCAGTTTAATTTATGCAGCGACGTTCAATAAGCTAGAAATTGCCAAACTTTTATTGGAAAATGGGGCAGATATCAATACTAAAGATGCAAGGGGCAATTCCGCTTTGGATAATGCCCAAATGCAAGAGGCAAAAGATATGGTTGCACTTTTGGAAGCCCATAGCTGATGGATGCAAAAGAACAATTGGATGTTTTAAAACGTATTAAATCGATTGCTGAGACGGGGCTTGTCTATGCCGAAGGCGGATATGATAAAGAACGCTATGAAGAATTGCGTGAAATCAGTCTAAAATTGATGTCCGAAATGTCAGGACAGCCTTTTACCAAACTGAATGGTTTTTTTCTTCCACAATTGGATTATCCCACCCCTAAAGTTGATGTGCGTGGATTTGTATTGAATGAAAATGATGAAATTCTAATGGCTCAAGAGAGTGTAGATGGTAAATGGACAATCCCTGGAGGATGGGCAGATGTAGGAAATACGCCAAAAGAAGTTGCAGTAAAAGAAATTAAGGAAGAAACTGGGCTCGATGCCGAAATCGTGCGATTAGTTGCCATTTACGATAAACAACGGCATCCGCACCCTCCTGAGCCTTACTATATCTACAAGTTGATGTTTCACTGCCGGGTTACTGGGGGCAAGCTACAAGCAGGATTCGATATGAAGGATGCAGATTGGTTTACTTTGGATAATCTTCCCCCATTGTCAGAAGAACGTATTTTAGAGACCCAATTACATCATTTATACACCTTGGTCAAGAGTGATGTAAAAGATGTTTATTCGGATTGATAAGGAACAAACAATTAAAATAAGAGTTCTTTTGACATGATACGTAAAAAGTGTTGTCTTGATGTATTTATAACGGTACCCAGAATGATATCTCGAATGGATAGCTTCTAATTTAATTTTATGAGCGAAGAACTGAAAATAGCCCTTATCCAATCCCATCTCCTTTGGGAAAATCCGGAAGCCAATCGACAACTATTCGCTGATAAAATAGAGGGGATTCCAGATGATGTAGATATGATTGTACTTCCCGAAATGTTCACGACGGGGTTCACCATGCAACCAGAAAGTATTCCTTTTAAAGAAAAAGAGAAGACCGTTGAGTGGATGCATGATTGGGCCCAAAAAAAAGATGTGGCCCTAGTCGGAAGTATTGTCAATCCTGAAGCACAGAAATATTATAATCGTCTATGGTTTGTTGCTCCCAATGGCACATGGACCTATGACAAAAAACATACCTTCACCCTTGCGGGGGAAGATAAGGTGTATAAAGCAGGCACTATCAAGCAAATCATTTCATTTAGAGGATTCAACATATGTACCATGATTTGCTACGACCTTCGTTTCCCAGTTTGGGCAAGAAATAGTGAAGATTACGATGCGCTACTTTATGTGGCCAATTGGCCCAAACCTAGAATTGAAGCTTGGGATACATTATTAAAAGCCAGGGCCATTGAAAATATGGCATATTGCATTGGGGTCAACCGTGTTGGTTTGGATGGCGAGGGGCATGAGTACTCAGGGCATTCCGCGGTTTACGATGTTTTGGGCAATCAGATGGTCTATTCCGAAAAGGAGGAAATTTTATACACAAGCTTATCTAAGGATTATGTACAGGAAACTCGTAAGAAACTTAAATTTCTCGATGATAGAGATGCATTTAATTTGTTATGACAAAGGTCTGTTCCAATTCCCAATTCGCTCGAACCTCTATAATATCAGGAAAATAACTGATGCGTTCAGGTTGTATTTTGCTTAAAAATCTTCCAGTATCCCACTGACCATTTTCATTCTCATCAAAAATGACACGAATCCCATATTTGGCAGGGGGTAGGTTTTTAAATGCAAACAGATTGGGGTCTTGACCAATTTGTTCGCGTGCGACCTCACCTTTTTCCGTGGTGAGTTGAACAATAATGGGATATTGAATATCCCCGGTCACCGTGAGATTCATATTGCCTAAATCAGTATATTTTTCTGTTGACAGCCTCGTTTCAATGGTATCGTTTTGCATTCCGAAGAAGTCTTCAAAAGCACCTGGCAAAAAGGTAAAGTTGTATTTCTGTTCTTCTTGAAGTTCAAATTCAAAGTTTACTTGATTCTTTAGACTGTCAAGTATTGCTTTGTATGTTACCTTTAATGAGTCCTTATCCATTATGGCAATGTAAGAAGTATCCAGTTTGGCCAGAGGGGTGTTTGCCGCTAAGTGAAAATGTTCTTCAAAACCAATTTTCCCTGAACTACTTGGGGTCAATTTTAAACTATCCAAAGGTAATTTTCGTGTTTTGACCGTAAAGGTGTCAATCACTTTAAAGGGTTCGTTGGCAATGGTAAAAAGTATTGAATCGATATCAGTCGGCGTCAGCCAGTAGTTCAAAGTGTCTTTTTCCTTTTCCCTGGTAATTATTGTTTTCACCGAATCCGGTAATTGCGAAAGCGTTTTAATTTTAATACTGTCTCCATCGCCATTGTATCCAAAGATGATATGGTTTTTGGCGACATAACTAGGTACTGCTGCGGCATAATCGGGCACCTCTTTAAATAGGTTTAATAATAATAAGGTATCTGTTGGTAGCGTTATCGTATCGTCAATAAATCCAATCTTATCAGCTCTTTGGTCAAATACGTTGTTTTTACCTTCATCCTTTACAGCAAAGATTTTATAACGCCCCGCTTTCAAATTTTTAAGTTCAAAAAAAGGTATGCTATCACCGGTATTGGTCAGATAATTAGGGGGATATTGGTAAATCGTCGAATCATTGTAAATGCTATCGATCTCATAGAGCATTACGCTGATGAAGTCATCGGGGTCTCGATTGAAGGCATCGGTGACCACTCCAGAAAGCGATAGGGAATCCAAAATATCGCCTGTCGAAAAAACATAGGTCAAAAAATTGTTTGGATTACCCTCATTATTGTCGACGATACTCTGACCAAAATTGATGGTATAGGTTGTATTTTCTTTTAATGTGTCTTTTAAGGTAATTTCAATAAACTTACTGGCGCCCCCAAGTGGTTTTATTTCCGGAATATTTTTTAACGGCGGAGACACAATAAGTTGGTTTTGAACATCTTCCAACTTAATGTATTCATCGAAATACAGCCGTATTTTTTTCGAGTCAAAATTAGTAGAGAAGTTTTCGGGCTCAGTCTTTAACAACACTGGTGGGGCAATATCCTTTGGCCCTCCAGAGGGTGCCCCGCGCTGGGCACATTGCCATAACGCCGTTATACAGAAAAACAAAAACGCAAAACTTAAAATCCGTTTTACCAGTTGCATGAAAACCAATTGAAACGCAAAGAAACGACTTTTGGGCAAAAAGCAGCGTTAACTTCTGTTAAGGGGAACAACGGCCATAGTAGCGACATAAATAACTGTTCCCGATGATTTGAGAAGTGCTTTAGCACAGGCTTCAATAGTTGCGCCCGTGGTAATGACATCATCTACAAGCAACACCTTCTTTCCTTCAAGTTCTCCAGTATTCTCAACAATGAAAAGCTCTTGGCTGTTTTTCCATCTTGCCCATCGATTGCGTTGGGTCTGCGTTTTTGTATTTCGTGTTTTAACCAAAAGGTCTGCTCTAAAGAATGCTCCCAAATGTTGGGCCAATTGCTTGGCGAATAAGGTGACTTGATTGTATCCTCTTTTTCGTTGCTTTTTAGGATGAAGCGGAACAGGAACAACCAAGTCGATTTCCGGAGAGTTACCAGTTGCAATCTGACCACCAAACCAATCTCCAAGAAAAGCACCTATGGTTTCCTGATTTCGATATTTTAAGTGGTGAAGTAGGTTTTTTACGCGCCCTATGTCAGAGAAAAGTAAAAAAGCTGCCGCCTTTTCAATGGGCACTCGACCGTAAAATAAGCGGTCTATAGGGTTTTCTTCGGTAAAAGTGTAATCGGTCAACGGCAAATCATGTCGACAAACGGTACATAGTAAGTACTCTCCTCCCGATAAACGCGCATTACATCCAAAACACCCCGGTGGCAATAGTATTGAGTTAATATCGTTTATTATATTTGACGCCCAGTTCATGAACAAATCTTCTACCTACTAAATCAGCTATATATCTGATGGAACCCCAAGATACCACTTTCAACTATAAGATTATCCTTGCGGCGTTGGTGGCGGTTATCATAGCTATTCTTATTGCGTTTTACTACAGTTATGCCCAATCTCAAAATCAATTGAGTTATCTTGAAGACGAGAAAAAGTTATTGGTCAAAGATATGACCCTCATGAAAGCTGAAGTAGATCGTCTTTCTGGACTCAATGAGGTAAGTGATATTGAGCTGCAAACATCAAAATTTAGAATACAGGCTTTACTGGATTCCGTTGGTCAATTGAATTTCAACATCGTTAAACTTAAAGAAGACAGAAAGGCCCTCAGACAATTAGAGGCAAAATTTGACAGTCTCAAGTTGAAAAATAATTTTCTACGTTATAATAATTCCCTCCTTACCCAGAAATATGAACGAACACGTCGACAGGTTGAAGAGCTAAGGGGAAAAACAAGTTCATTGGCAAAAGCAGAGGAGACTGCGAGACAAAAAAATCAACAACTGACCAAAGAGTTGAAGATAAAGACCTATCTTAAAATTGTTCCTAACAGTGCTGAAGGCAGTGGATTTCGACTACGGGCCGGTCGACCTTTAAAGACCAACAAGGCTGATGTGATTGAAAAATTACGAGGTTGCATCACAATACAGGGTAATCCGAACGAAGATGATGAGGTCAAGGTAGTTTACCTTCAGTTTTTGAACCCAGATATGCAGGTCATTGAAGATAATGCCAATGTCATCTCTGTTGGCGGAAATACATATAGTAAAAGGGTCGAACTGGTATATTTAGGGAAAGAAATTGATATCTGTGACGCGATTACCGTACCTCAGGCGTCTTTGGAACCTGGTATCTATACCCTTAATGTCTTTGAAGATGAGCGTCTTCTTTCCTCCTCAGAATTTCAGCTAAAATAATTGTCCCTTAGGGTGTTGTATTGAGGTTGTTGAAATGGTATGTCATGTCAAGGACGTTGAATAATGCCTATATCAGGTCCCCTGTAGTTTTTCATTTCCAGATTTACCCTATTGTTATACATTTGCCCCCATGGCAAATCATGAAGACATTTTCAAGAAGGTAATATCCCATGCAAAAGAGTATGGCTATATTTTTCAATCGAGCGAAATCTATGACGGTCTAAGTGCGGTCTATGACTATGGACAGAACGGTGCTGAATTGAAGAAAAATATAAGGGAATATTGGTGGCGGGCCATGGTGCAGCTCAATGATAACATCGTTGGGATAGATGCCGCAATTTTTATGCACCCAACCACTTGGAAAGCTTCGGGACATGTTGATGCCTTCAATGACCCTTTGATTGACAATAAGGATTCCAAAAAACGCTATCGTGCGGATGTATTGGTTGAGGATTATGTGGCTAAAATTGAAGCTAAAATTGATAAAGAGGTAACCAAGGCTGCCAAACGGTTTGGAGATACCTTTGATAAAGTACAATTCTTGACTACAAATGGACGGGTATTGGGCTATCAAGAAAAGGCGAATTCTATTTTGAAACGATTGGGAAAATCTTTGGAAAATGAAGATTTAGCTGATGTCAAGGCCTTGATTGAAGAATTGGAAATAGCTTGCCCCCTTTCAGGTTCCAAAAACTGGACGGATGTTAAGCAATTTAACCTCATGTTTGGAACGAAGTTGGGTTCCACCGCGGAAAGTGCGATGGATCTGTATTTGAGACCAGAAACTGCTCAAGGTATTTTTGTGAACTTCTTGAACGTTCAGAAAACAGGACGAATGAAGATTCCGTTCGGAATTGCCCAAACGGGTAAAGCCTTTCGAAATGAAATTGTGGCGCGACAGTTCATTTTCAGAATGCGTGAATTTGAACAAATGGAGATGCAATACTTTATCAAGCCTGGCACCCAAAAAGAGTGGTATGAAGCATGGAAGGAAAAACGTATGAAGTGGCACCTTTCATTGGGTATGGGCAAGGATAATTATCGTTTCCACGACCACGAAAAACTGGCACATTACGCGGATGCCGCTGCAGATATTGAGTTCAAATTTCCGTTTGGCTTCAAAGAGCTGGAGGGAATTCATAGCCGTACCGATTTTGATTTGGCCAACCACGAGGAGTATTCGGGCAAAAAACTACAATATTTTGACCCGGAAGAGAATAAAAGTTATGTGCCCTATGTTTTGGAAACTTCTATTGGGTTGGACAGAATGTTTCTGGCTGTTTTTTCCAATTCATTGCAAGAAGAAGAATTGGAAAATAATACGACCCGAACCGTATTAAAATTACCTGCAGTCTTAGCACCGACAAAAGCGGCCATTCTTCCTCTACTTAAGCGCGACGGATTACCAGAGGTTGCCAAGAAGTTGGTGGATGATTTAAAATGGGATTTTAACGTAGCGTATGATGAAAAGGATGCCGTTGGCCGCCGATACCGTCGTCAGGATGCCGTGGGTACACCTTTTTGTGTTACGGTAGACCATCAAACCTTGGAAGATGAGACCGTGACCATTCGCCGTCGTGATACCATGGAACAGCAGCGCGTTGCCCTATCCGAAGTTAAAGGCATTATTGCGAAAGAAGTTGAGATGAAGGAATGGTTAAAGCGCATGTAATCACCGGACTGCTTTAGTATTGAACCCATTCGGGCTTTTTGGTCTTGAATTGAAAAAGCCCGAATGAAGCTATTTCAGGCGTGTTTATTTTAAAGACGGGTGTCGCCCAGATTTCCCTTCAAGGGTTATGAACTTAATTTCTGGGTTATGGGCTTTTACAGTATTGATTTCTCTCCCTGATAAAAATGCGGGTATGGTTTCATCAAAAATTTTTGCATTCCACATTGCTTGTTCATGACCGGCATTTTCAACGATGATGTGCAGGGCATTCTCGAACCCTTTTTTAGTTTCTTCAACTTGTTCCACAGGCGTTCTACAATCAAGGTCTCCCGTAATAAAAAGGGTTGGGATGTTGGTTAGTAAAGGTGCCGTTGGGTCAAAGGAAAGTTCATTTTGCACCCAAGCGTTTTTAGCTGCGGAGAACGGGAAATTTACTACATTATTGTAGGTGCTTGCTTCCGCTTCAGCTTTTATCAAAGCCCACCTTTCCATACTTGCTCCAGAGGCCAATTGTCTGTTGATACCATCTCCTGGTAACGCCAAACCATAAACCATACGCTTTTGTGCAAACCATGTGAGCATGGAATAATCGCCGTTATCTATGGTATAAAGTAATCTTGGAATTACTGGAATATCGTTGGCATCGTCAATATCGAGTCTTAAAATGAATGCCAACCCAAAAGGGCCAATTTTGAGATTCATGTCTTTTTGTGTCAACGGGTTTTTGATGGTCACGGTTACCGGTTTTTGCTCCAGTTTTTTCATCACCCGACTGACCAAGACTTCAAAATCTGGAATTTGTTTTGACAGCAAGCTATCTTTAGCAAACATGTTGCCAAGCTTTTTAATATGATGCTCTAGATACATGGGGTAGTTGAGTGCTTGGTTGGGCGCATCGGAACCAATAAGAATTGCTCGCTTTACTTCATTGGGATAAAGGGTCATAAGAGTCATGCCGATATGTGAACCGAAACTGAATCCGAGTATGGAATAGCTGTCAAAAGCAAGGGCCAGCATTAAATCATGTATATCGTTGGCGTCTTGATCTAAGGTATATACTTTGGCATCTATATTATTTTCTCCAAAATGCTTTAGGGCATCTTTCGTCATTATTTGATAATGCTTTTCAGCATCCTTTTCTGAAACCATAAAATCATCTGGATAATCCTTCATCCATACATAAGTTGTGGTTTCATCACCCACCCCTTATCTATCTACAAAAATGACATCAGAAACTTTTAGAACAGGTAGCCAATCTTCTAAATCTTGCGGATTTTCGGCTTGCCATGTACTGTGTCCATCACCTCCCTCTAGGTATACCAGGGGGGTAGTTGGTTTTTTCGCTATGCTTTTTAGGTGGATATACTTTAAGTTTAGTTTTCTACTTTTGGGGTTGTTTCTGTTCTCCAAGACTTCTAGATAGCCCAGTTCCCCTTCGATTTCAATACCGCTTGAGGTTTTGAATTTTTTAGCTTGTACATTGATCAAATTGGTTTGGCCAAATGCCGTTGAAAGGTATAGCAGGGAAAAAACTAGTAAAGGCAAAATACTTTTCATTTTGTTCGATTTTTCTCCAAAAGTCCTTGTAAATCAACGGAACAAAAAACACAAGGGGTTTCAAATGCCCATATGAGACCTGTTTTGCTCGATAATGAGAACAGAAACTAAAAAACGTGTTCCAAGGAATTCTATTCTAAGGATTTCAGGTAATCAGATGGTGTCATACCCGTTTCTTTTTTGAAGCTGCGGTAAAAAGAAGCCTTTGAACTGAAACCGACTTCCAGTCCCAGACCAACAATGGAGTAGTTTTTACTATCAGGTTGCAGCATCTTTTTTTTGAAGGCTTCAATGCGATGATGATTGATGAAATCGGTAAAATTTGTTTGAAATCCCTGATTGATAATGGTAGACAACTGATTGATCGGCCAGTTAAGATGTTTTGCAAGTTTTGCAACGGTAAGCTGGGAATTTTTGTACAACTTGTCCTCAAGAAGCAATTGTACCAAAAGCTCTTTTTTTTCATCAAGTGCTTTGAACGAAAGTTTGAGGTTTTTCAATCGAGTAGTATAGTTTTCAACGGCTTTAATGTATTTCATAGCATACGCATACCCCAAGATATAGATGCACAAACCAATGATGCTCCCCAAAGGTTTGTAAAAGAAGGAGGAATTTTCATCAAGGTTATTGATAAAATACAGGGCTATGGGTATGGCAAGAATTAAAAAAGTAATGAGAGAACACCAAGCAATGGTCATTATTTTCAACCATTGTTGCACCTTATTAAACTCTTTGAGTGCATTTTTGGTTCTGGTAGATTCTTGATAAATGAGATAAACATAGACCCCCAGTTGTAGGATACCCAATAGTGCAATGAGAAGTGCCGTTGCTTGAATTTTGGGAACATTGGCATAAGCCCAAGCCATATCGGTCTTTATGTAGGAAAAAAAAGCTATGAACAGTATAACGTCTATGAGGAGTGAAGGAAGAAAATGCCATAAATACCCCAACTTAAATTTTTGGTTTGGATTCTTTATAAAGACAACATGAAAGTAGGCTAGGGGACCATAGCTAAGACTAAATTCCAGGGGCATGGGAAAACGAGTATTAAAGGCGTGAATCGACTCTTCCAAAACCAAGTGCAGCAGCGATAAGGAAAACAATAAAATCAAAATACCTAGGAAAAAATTCGATTTCCTCCGTGAAGGATGAAGCAAAATGAAACCTGAAAGAATAATACCTTGGAAAACCGCAAATAAAAAATAAAAGTTTGAGGAGGTAAGGGAGGTGTCTATCATTTTAAAAAAAAGAGGCTATGGCGAATTTATAACAAATAGGGGATAAATGTAGGAGTGCCGGAATTGTCAAAAACAATTCACCTACCGCAAAAATGTTATTGTAAACATTACCTATTGAGACACTATGGATTAAAGCGTGTAGCTATTTGGAAAGTCAGGGGCATCATCACCAAAAAAGTCGAGGTAAAGGAGTGGTTGAAAAGGATTTAAACAAAGCCGGCAATACTCAATTAATGATCAGCTGAATCATTGAATTGCCATAAGACATTCACCAATTGCCATTTTCCGTTTAGCTTCACAATGAGCATGTAGTCTATCCAATCATCTGCAATAAGCTTTACTGAAGCGGTTCTATCAAAAATATCAAGTATAATTATTTCCTTTTTTGGATTTTCAGGAAACCTTTCCCCGGTTTTGTTATAGGTCGCGGCCAGTAAAATCATTGCATCGGTAAAGGTTTCTCGTAGATATTCCTTTCCTGTTTCTTTGTTTGTCCAGAAAGTTCTTTTGACCATTCTAGGGTGTGCTGCCCGTTCAAATTGTTCGGGTGCTACATTGTGTTGTGATTCTATATAATCCAAAGCCACCTGTGTAATTTCAAGGGTGTCCTTTTTAGTTTGTGCATGAATGGAAATTATACTATGAAAAAGGATGGTCAACAAAATAACAAAAGAAGGTTTCATCGAAAGCTCTGTTTAAAGTTACGTTTCAGTATATCACAGTTTGTAATGCTACTTTTTGCAAAACCAAAATAGAAAAAACGTAGAGGTATTGACCTTAAAAGACTGCTAAGATTTTTAAGAAGAAGAGCGGATAGGTTAATGGCGGCGAATCGTATTTAAAATAGTTAAAACAAATACTTTTTTTTACTTGCATAGACAAAGACAATAATAAAATAACACAAATAGATTAGGTCTACCACTATGTTTAAGGGAATCACCCTATTTTTAAACTGGAAAAACTCAAAACATATTAGTAAAAATGAATCATTCACACAATGGAGAGGGCGATATCAGCAAATGTCCTTTTTTTGCAGGAACAACAAAAAAAACAGGCGGACAAGGTATCCAAAACCGTGACTGGTGGCCCAACGAGCTAAAACTAAATATTCTACGTCAACACACAAAGGAATCTAATCCCATGGGTGATGACTTCAATTACGCTGAAGCATTTAACAGTCTTGATTTTAATCAACTGAAGCAAGAAGTAACTGATTTAATGACCGATTCCCAAGATTGGTGGCCAGCTGATTATGGTCACTATGGCGGTTTTATGATTCGTATGGCATGGCATAGCGCCGGAACATATCGTGTTGGTGATGGCCGTGGTGGTGCAGGAGGAGGAAATCAACGATTTGCACCCATCAATAGTTGGCCTGATAACGGTAACTTAGATAAAGCAAGGCTATTGCTATGGCCTATTAAAAAGAAATATGGACGTAAAATATCCTGGGCAGACTTAATGATATTGGCAGGAAATTGCGCGTTGGAATCCATGGGTTTTCCAACCTATGGTTTTGCAGGAGGTCGAGAAGATATCTGGGAACCGGAGAAAGATGTGTATTGGGGAAGTGAAATGGAATGGGGTGCTAATGAAGCGCGTTATGCCGAAGGTGAATTAGAAGGTCATTTGGGTGCCGTTATGATGGGGTGGATTTATGTAAACCCTGAAGGGCCCAATGGTAACCCCGACCCGCTAGGTTCTGCCCATGATGTGCGTGAAACTTTTGGTCGTATGGCCATGAACGATGAAGAAACTGTGGCCTTGGTTGCGGGGGGGCATACTTTTGGTAAAGCGCACGGTGCTGCAGACCCGAACCAATATGTTGGTGTGGAACCACATGGTGCTTCAATTGAAGAAATGAGCACAGGATGGAAGAATACCTTTAGGTCAGGGGTTTTAGAGGATACAATTACCAGCGGTATTGAAGGCGCTTGGACACCAAATCCAACGCAATGGAATGATGAGTATTTTGATGTTCTTTTAAATTACGACTGGGAACTAACAAAGAGCCCAGCAGGGGCGCATCAGTGGACTCCTACAGCAGAATCAAGAGCGCAAATGGCTCCCGCTGCGGGCGGAGAAGGTACCCAAGCGTTGATGATGACCACTGCAGACATTGCCCTGAAGACCGATCCGGCATATCTTGAAATATCAAAGCGATTTCATGAAGATCACAAGGCATTTGAAGATGCTTTTGCTCGGGCATGGTATAAGTTAACGCATAGGGATATGGGTCCAATCGATCGTTACTTAGGTCCTGAAGTGCCTAGTGAAGAATTACTTTGGCAAGACCCGATTCCAAAAGTAGATTATACCCTAAGCACTGATGATATTACCTCATTGAAGAAGATGATAGCCGCTTCGGGCCTGACGATTTCCCAAATGGTCACCACAGCATGGGCCTCTGCTTCTACCTTTAGGGGTTCTGATAAGCGAGGAGGAGCCAATGGTGGCCGTATCCGCTTGGAACCACAGCGAAGCTGGGAAGTGAACAATCCTAAAGAGTTGAATCAGGTACTTGCGGTGCTAGAAGGAATTCAAGCGGAATTTAGCGGTACAGTTTCAATGGCCGATTTGATTGTACTTGCTGGTAATGTCGGTGTTGAGGAAGCGGCCAAAAATGCTGGTCATACTATTGAAGTTCCATTTTCACCAGGTAGAGGTGATGCCTCACAAGAACAGACCGATATCGAGTCTTTCAATTATTTGGAGCCTTTAGCCGACGGTTTTAGAAATTACATCAAAAAAGACCTTCAAGTTGCTGCCGAAGATTTGCTCGTAGACCGTGCCAATCTATTGACCTTAACAGTTCCAGAAATGACTGTCTTGGTCGGAGGTCTTCGAGTGTTGGGAGCCAACTACGACGGTTCCAACTACGGATTGTTTACCGATAACGTGGGTAGTTTGACCAATGATTTTTTCACAAATCTATTGGATATGACCTACACTTGGAAAGCAACTTCAGAAGATGACCGCTATTTCGAAGGAAGCCATAGAATAACGGGTAAGGTCGAGTTTACAGGAACTAGAGCCGATTTAATTTTTGGTTCGAATTCTGAACTTAGGGCCATTGCTGAAGTATACGGTACCGATGATGCCCAAAACAAGTTTGTAAACGACTTTGTAAAAACATGGGTGAAGGTCATGAATCTTGACCGTTTTGATTTGAACTAATCTAAGCTATGGATTAGAAAAGGAAAAAAGCGTCTACTCGTGGTAGACGCTTTTTTATTTGTTATCAATTCGCCAAGGCGGGTTCTTTCGATTCGCACCTGCGTTAAAAAGTACTAAACGGTTATTGTCGAAATCCCTTAATCTAGCTTCCCGCCAAAGCCACGGTTTGTTATTGGGCAGTTCATCAAATTCAATTCCTTTATCAATTAAATTTTGAACATGTTCATCGAGTTCGGCATGTTCAAAATAGGTTATAATTCCTTCTCCAGCTGGCAATTTATTCACCAAATGAACCGAAAAAGTCGATTGACCATCAGGGCATTCAAAGCGCACGTATTTGGGCAATGCATTTACTATCAATCGTAACCCTAATTTTTTGTAGAATTCCATCGCAATTTCAACATTTAAGGATGGAATGGTGATTTGATTCAGATTCATACGTTATGATTCTTCACACCAAATGGCTAACTCGTTTCCGGACGGGTCAAAAAATTGAAATCGACGCCCTCCTGGGAATGAGAAAATATCAACAGAGATTTTTGCTCCCAATTCAATGATTTTTTCCTTGATGATTTCAAGTCTTTCATGGTGCAGTACGACCAAGGCCCCATTATGTATAGGTTCTTCGGTAAACTCAAAACCACCTTCCACACCACTGTTTGTGAAAGCAGTATAGGTTGGGCCATAGTCGGTAAACGTCCATCCAAAGGCCTGGTTATAGAACATTTTGGTTTCTCCAAGATTGGTCGATTTTAGCTCAATGTAATTAATAGCAACACTCATAACCCTCTTTGAATTTTACAGGGATTACCATAAGCCAAAACATTATCGGGAATTGATTTGGTTACCACACTTCCTGCACCAATGGTCACGTTATTTCCAATGGTGACCCCCGGAAAAATAACCGAATTACCACCTATCCAAACGTTATCTCCAATAACTACGGGTTTTGTTGAGGTAAGGTAACTGGTGCCAAGTTCTTTTTTTGCAATGCGTTCAGAAGCTTTCAAAGGATGTTCAGCTGTATAAATCTGCACGTGCGGCCCTATTAAACAATTTTCGCCGATGGTTATTTTGTTATTATCAATAAAGATACAGTTTGCATTGATAAAAGTATTGTCTCCAACGGTTATGTGCTCCCCATAATCACAGATGAACGGAATTTCTATCCAGACTCCATCACCACAAGCTTCGAAAAGTGATTGTAGAATGGATTCCCGTTCTTCCAAATCTCGAGAATCCAAATTATTGTAGCGTTTTAAAAGCGCACGAGCCGTATGGTACTGGTTCAACAACTCAGGGTCTCTAGAGTTATAGTTGTCACCATTTAGCATTTTTTGTTTTTCTGTCACAAGGCTTTGTTTAAAACATCCAACAAAGGAAAGTTAACTAATTAATATCTGTTCGCAGCGTTCTTAACTATTAGAAGTGATTAAGATATTTTTAAGAGTCGAGATAACTTCATCAACATTTTCTTTAGTAAAACATAAGGGGGGCTTGCTTTTGATGACGTTATCTGCGGGCCCATCAGTGCTGACCAAAATATGTTGTTCTCTAAGGCCATTTTTTAAATGGCTTGCAAGTTCGGTATCGGGTGTTTTTGTTCCTGGTTTTACGATGTCAATGCCAAGAAAAAGTCCTGAACCCCGCAGGTCGCCTATTTGTTGAAATGGCTTTTGTAGTTCATACAGGCACTTTTGATAGTAGTTACCCACTTGAAGGGCATTTTTTTGAAGTTCTTCTTGTTCTATAATGTCCAAAACGGCCATTCCAATGACACAAGAAACAGGATTGCCACCAAACGAACTAAAGAATTCTACCCCCTTTTCAAATGAGGCTGCAATTTCATCGGTGGTGACCACGGCACCAATAGGATGACCGTTACCCATGGGTTTACCCAAAATTACAATATCAGGAACCACTTCTTGCTGTTCAAATCCCCAAAAGACATTCCCCAAACGGCCAAAGCCAGTTTGTACTTCATCACTGATACAGACTCCGCCATGCTCGTGAATAGCATGATACATTGGTTCAAGATACCCTTTTGCTAGTGGCACCTGCCCACCACAACCTACTATGGGTTCAGAGATAAAAGCAGCTAATGTTTCTGGTAGATTTTTGATGGCTTCTTGGGCATATGCGGAACCTGCAGTTCCATCGTTTTGGTTGTATTGACCGCGATAGGTATCAGGAATGGTAGTTTTAAAAATGTTAATTGCTTGGCCATGCCCTTTTGGGTTGCTGAACTTGTAATCGCTGATGTCAATTCCGATTTGGGTATTGCCGTGATAACCGTGTTCCATGACCAATACATCTGGCTTGCCTGTATAAGCTTTCGCCAAACGAATGGCAAGATCACTTGCAGCACTTCCTGAATTGACAAAAAACACCTTATTCAGTGGTTTGGGAAATTTAGACAACAATTTTTCAGCGTAAAGCGATAGTTCTGGATATAAATACCTGGTATTTGTATTCTGTAAGGTCATCTGCTTTTTGGCAGCTTCAACCACTTTTGGGTGTTGGTGGCCAACATGGGGAATATTGTTATAAGCATCTAAAAAGGAGTTCCCTTTTGAATCGAACATATACTGAAAAGCAGCACGCTCCATTACAATGGGCTTTTGATAACTCACTGATAGTATTCTGCTCAAATGTTCATTTCGATGGTCAAGAACATCGGCAGGCTTAATTTCAGAATTCTCAGAAAAACCCAGTACCTTCCTAAAATGACACTCCACTTTTTTAGGCCCCAACCGCAGCCATTTTTCTAAAAGTGACCATGCCTTCTCTTCACTTACCGAAGCATAACTGTTTTCAGGGTCATTTACCCTTGAATGAGACGAGTTGCAAATGCTGGTGCATAGCCGCATGGCAATCAGCCAGTAGAGTACTGTGACCTCTTTTTCTTCAAGTGGAAAAATCTCATGATATGATTGTAACAGGTCTTCGGTAAAATCAAGGGGATTTCTTGATAGATAGCAGACGTATGTGGCGGCAATGGCCAATTCATTAACAATATGGGTGTATGAAGCGTCGCCAAAATCAATAACGCCTTTGACCTTATTGTCGTTCAATAATATATTCCATTCATTGAAATCACCATGTATACAGCCCATACGAAGTTCTTGCAAAATAGGTCGCAAGGAGCTTTCATACTGTTGGAAGAAATAAGAAACCAATTTTCTTTTTCGTGAAGAGGATATATGTTGAACGTAGGGTTTATTCAGTTGTACATACTGCAAGTCCCAATTTGATTTTTTGGCCCGGTAAGCAACATGATCAAAATCTAAAAGTGCATTGTTCAATTGAGCAATATAATTGCCCAACGATTTGACCAACTCAGAATTGAGTGTAGCCTCACCCAAAAAACCTCCGTCAACAAAAGTCAGCAGACGACAGAGTTGTTCTCGACCATCCAATTCGATTTTTTTTGAGAAAGAACCATCGGAAAAGGGAATGGGTTCCGGTACTTCATCCACCCCTTTGGATTTTAAATGCAGAAGCATTTTACTTTCTGCTTCAACTGATTCCTGTAGTTTTAAATCAGTATAGGATTTGAAAATATACTTGTGCTGTTTTGTTGAAATTAAGTAATTGGCGTTGGCATAACCGTTCAATAATTTTATCGTGCTACCCGATAAACAGAATTCTTTTGTCAATACACCTTCAATGGTCATGGCCGGTCTTTGAAAAGGCAGCTATTCAACTATTAGGCTGATAGCTACACCGCCGCCAGGTGCTAACTGAACTGTTTTGTCATCCCCCTTTTTAACATCCATATTTTCAATAACCAATGCGCCAGGATTATTAGCATAGTCTGCATCATCAGCATCGCGGTACATTAGGGCCTTATACGTTTTGCCTTCTTCAAGAAAGTCAAAGTTAATCGTAAGTTCTCGTTCGTTTTCATCGGTAATGGCACCCACAAACCAATTGCCGGTCTCTCGCTCTTCACGTGCTATAGTCACAAAATCACCTACTTCGCCGTTCAGCACTTTTGATTGTTCCCAATCAACTCCTACATCGCGAATGAACTGCATAGCAGGTTGACCCTCATAACTTTCCGGTAAATCGCAGGCCATTTGAATGGGACTATAAATCACAACATAAAGCGCCAATTGTTGCGCTATGGTGGTGTTGATTTGGTTATTGGACTTGGTGGGCAAGCCGATATCAAAAACACCAGGAGTAAAATCTATTGGTCCGGCCAACATTCGGGTAAAAGCGACGATGGGTAAATGTTCGGGTGGATTGCCACCATCGGTAGCCCAAGCATTGAACTCTTGACCGCGTAACCCTTCCCTTGAAATGGCGTTAGGGTAGGTACGTCGCAACCCAGTGCCTTTAATTGGCTCGTGCGCATTGATGGCCACTTCATATTTTGCAGCGGTCTCCAATACCCGTCGATAATGATTCACCATATATTGCCCATGGTGGTATTCACCTTTAGGTATGATTTTACCGACATAACCCGTTTTGACCAAATGCATACCTAATTGGTTCATGAGTTCATAAGCCGCATTCATTTGTTTATCGTAAGTTCCGGTTGCGGCTGACGTCTCATGGTGCATAATGAGCTCAACACCCTTTTCCTTTCCATAAGAGGCTAAGGCTTCGATATCATAATCAGGATATGGAGTCACGAAATCGAATACCCCTTCACGGTCTTCGAAACCGATCCAACGTTCCCAACCGACATTCCACCCTTCTACCAAAACCCCTTTAAGGCCATTGGCAGCGGCAAAATCAATATATTTTTTGGTGTTTTCTGTGGTGGCGCTATGCTTACCATGGGCCTTTCCAACATCTTGCCAAATCCCATTTTCGTCCATTTCCATGCCATAGTCCCAAGTACCTTTTTCGACATGCATTTCCCACCAAATACCATTGTATTTTATAGGGGTGAACCACGAAACATCACCCAGTTTATTGGGTTCATTTAAGTTTTCCAACATTCTTGATTCAATTAGTTTTCCCGCGCTTTCAGCAATTTGAATCGTGCGCCATGGGGTTTTAAAAGGGAGTTTAACTTTTGCTTTATGACCTTGTCGTTCTGAACCGACCAATTCACTAATCAATTTGAGATGTTCAGTGTCAACTTTAAGGGTCATGCCTGGGTAATTGGTCAAATCAGCTTCGTGAAAACTGAGGTGTAGACCATTTCTAGAACGCATTGTCACTGGGGTGTTGACAGCATTCTCAGGAATAAAGGTTGCTGCTAGATTTGGATGGTCACGCTTGGCCAGTGCATCGATTTCAGAAACTTTTGAGGTGTTGTAAAGATGCTCATAAATATCCCAATCGCCAGGTATCCACCATGTGGTATGGTCTTCGGTCAATTGAAATTCTGTAATCTCGTCCAAAATCACTAATTCGTCAGTTCCCTCCTGTTCAGGAAATTCATATCTAAAGGCAACACCGTCGTTATATGCTTTGAAGTGAACATTTAATTTTCGATTTGGAGTCTCGATTTCTTGAAGTTCAATTAAAATGCCATTGTAATGGTTCTTCACCATTCGCTGCTCTCCCCATGGCATTTCCCAAGTTTCATTCAGTGTTTCCGGAGTGGTTTTTAGGATTTGAAATCCACTTTTCATGGCAATTTGATCCTTAAACTCAAACCCCATAGAAGAAGTGTCTATGAGCATGCCGTTGTTACGTTGTACTGAATATGTTGGTGTACCGTCACTGGTCAAATGAAAGGATATGGTATTAGTTCCATCAGGGGAGCTTACCGTAGTTTCCCAATCTTCTTTTGAACAGGAAAGGATTAGTACAAAGAAAAAAAGGGTACCAAAGGTTCTCAACGTTTTCATGATGCGTTTTTTACGTTGTTGGAATCCTAAAATTAAACTATTTGAGGCGGTTAATCAATGTTACGAAATCGATAGTTCAATTGTATTCCTGCGAAGTAGTTGCGTCCGTTACCGGGATAAAAGAATCTTGGTTCGGCACCACCAAAACCTACCGCATTAATCAAAACAGATTGGGCGTAGTTCGTATTAAAAAGGTTATTTACCCCAAGATTAAGACCAATACCAAAATGATTACCAAGGTCGGTGCGATAACGAAGCTGAGCGTTAACAGTATTGAAGGAATCACTGAATAAGGTGTTGGAATCCGTGAGTGGAATTTCATCAACAAATTGATGTGTCAAATTGAATACAAAACCTTTGGTGTTGCGAATGGTCAATCCGGAATTTATGCGATGTTGGGGCACGCCGGCCAAATCATTACCTGAAAAGTCGTCTCCTTCATCTACAAAATCAACAAAAGTATGGTTGCTATAACTGTAGCTCAATCGGGGTAAAACTGACCAATTCTGTGCTATTCGAAATCTATAATTGGCATCCAATTCAATTCCCCGGTGACGGGTCTCTCCGGCATTTCGCCCTATAAACAAGTCTTCATCAATTCGTTCCGCCACTAGTAGATCGGTTATGCTCATTTGATACAATGATAACCCTAATAGCATTTTGTTCTGTAATAAAGAAAAGCTGCCGCCCACTTCATAATTCCAACCCTTTTCTTGATTCAAGTCAGGATTGATTACCCCATCTGGAGTTAAGGTCTCTTCCAGTCCAGGATTTGAAAACCCACGGCTAACATTGGCAAATAATCTTCCGTTTTTAATTTGGTACTGTACACCAAAGCTTGGCAGTAAAATAGGGTCAAAGTCACGTTGCGCCGAGGTATTCTCTGTACCGGTGTTGAATAAATCCCTAAAATCGAATTGGGTCTGATTGAAATTGAGCCCAAATTGCCCTTCTAATTTTGGAGTAATTGAGAAGGTATATCCTCCAAAAAGATTGAGTTGTGAACGAAACTCTTTGTTGTCGCTTAACTGTTGCCCTTGTAAACTTCCATTGCCGTCATTGTCGCGAAACTGATTGAAAAACGTTTGCCAATTGTATTCATCTCTGTAAAGCTCGGCTCCTAGGGTGAAATGGCCATTCCATAAATTTCCTTCTGTCAGCGAACGTAGGCCAAAGCCATGGGTAAACTCATCTAAAATATTAAAGGGCCTGGGTTCGTAATGGTCTAAATAGGTGTAGAAAATACTATTGGTGGTTCGAAGGTTTGAATTGAACCGATAGCTATGTGAAAGTCCAACAAGGGTATACCTATTATCTTCAAATCCCCTTGCTGCCAACCAATTGGCAGCTGCCCTTCTAGGGTCTTCTTCAAAATCAGTGGCATTTATCGTACTTGGTATACCAGCATCATAATCGATGTGGTTGATGAGAAAATCAAGCTTATTCTTGTCATTCAAACGCACCGAAGAGGTCAATAGTAACCCATCACGATTGAAACTATTGTTTTGGCGGAACCCATCGGTTTCTAGGTGATTGTAACTAAAATTGATATTGAAGTTATTCTCTGAATGACGAAAGGCAAAGTTGTTTTTTACCATGTTATAAGAGCCGAAGGTAAAAGTATTGTTTGCAAGGGTCTTCCCTATTTGCGGTGGTTTTGTGTTGAGGATTAGGGCACCTCCCAGATTGGCACCCAATGAAGTGCCTTTTGGACCTTTCACCACTTCAATACGACCTATATTTTCAAAATCGTAGGCTTCAATGGCCGAGACCCCCGTGCCATTTGTAACTGGAATTCCATTGAAATACATTCGAAGCTTGTCTGTTCCGAAGGGTGTTCTTGCCCCGACCCCTCGAATTGTTATTCGATTGGTGTTGAGTGCACCAGAAAGCACATAAAGACCTGAAATTTGGTTCAGGCCATTCGCAAAATCTATTGGACTGAACTGCTCTAATTCGGTAATACCAACACTGGAAGATTCTGTAATACCAATTGCTTTTTTTGAAATAAAATCCTCAATTAAGGTAATCTCGTCAAGTGTATTTACCGAGTCGGTGGGTTGATTTTGAGCACTAACTAGGAACGGAACAACTAAAATTAAAAAGGCTAATTTTTTCATTAGTCCAAAGTTGACGATTTAATATTGAATAGATAGTTTATTTTCTAAGAGATAGAAAAATAAAGAAGACAACAACCTATTGTATTAACAATACCTGATAAAAAGAGAATAGCATAGTAAAAAGGGACATGGTTTAAAAAAATATCTAGCAAAGTTGTTGTCGTTGTTTTACTAGTAAGGGCAAAGAGTACCAATACTGTAATTTTTATTGGTCATGAGATAAAGTGAAGTTTTAAAAACGATACCCTAATGAGATTCCTCCTCGCGCAATAATATTGCTAAAGAAAAAATCATCATCACTACTAAGTGTTCTTCCAATTCCAGTAAAAACTTCGGCTACGAAACCTCCTTTGGTCAAAAACTTTCCCCCAACAGAGATGCCTAGGGCCACATTTGTTTCTCTTTGTACCTCCTCAGATTCTGTTCCATTAAAAAAATTGAGAAAGGTTTCTTCCCTCCTTAGGATCATACCAAAACCTTCTACGAAGAACCCTCTAGCATATCTCCTTGAAAAGTATTGTCTATAATAAGGGGTAATCGAAAAATTTCGAATCAAATCTAAATCATCAGGGTTACCTATACGGGTTAACAAACTCACACCAAAAGAGGCTTCTTCTGAGAATAAATATTCATAGTCGGCCTCAAGACCGCTAAAAGCGATAAAACTTATGACGTTGACTCTTAATTCGTTTTTTTCTAAATCTGTAATTCCAGCATCGGTATCGGTTTGGGAGTAACATGAGATAAATGAAAAAAGCAGTATGGTTGATGTTAAAAAAATTCTCATAGCAGTTATTTTTGATAAAATTATATAACCAAATCTATTTTTTTTCACCTCAACAAATGTTACCTCAACATTAATATTTAGAACGAATATAAATAATGAAAATAATTTCTTACAATGTAAATGGTATTCGAGCCGCTATGAAAAAAGGGTTTGTGGAGTGGCTGCAAAATGTGGACGCTGACGTGGTCTGCCTTCAGGAAACCAAGGCTATGAAAGAACAAGTTGATGTGGCTATTCTCGAAGCCATCGGATACCCCCATCATTATTGGTTCAGTGCCCAAAAAAAGGGATATAGTGGGGTTGCGGTACTCTGTAAAAGTGAACCCGATCATGTAGAAACCGGCACTGGTATTGATTATATGGATTACGAAGGCCGCAATCTTAGGGTTGATTTTGGTGATGTTTCGATTATGAGCATGTATTTGCCCTCTGGAACGAATATGGATAGGTTGGAGTTTAAACTGACTTATATGTCCGATTTTCAGAAATATGCAGACGAGCTACGAAAAGAGCGCCCAAATCTTGTTGTGTGTGGTGATTATAATATTTGTCATGAGGCCATTGACATCCATGATCCAGTTCGCAACAAAAATGTCTCTGGGTTTTTACCTGTTGAGCGCGAATGGATAGGGAACTTTATCAAAAGTGGTTTTATTGACAGTTTTCGACATTTTAATAAAGAACCACATCATTATACTTGGTGGAGTTATCGTGCAAATTCAAGAGCAAACAATAAGGGTTGGCGATTGGATTATGGAATGGTCAATGAAAGCCTAAAAGACCGCCTTAAACGTTCGGTCATCTTAAATGAAGCAAAGCATAGCGATCACTGCCCGATTCTGCTCGAAATTGAAAAATAACATATTGTTAAGAGGAAACCTTGGTTAACTTTGGGGCTTCTAAAATCTAGTCTTAATGAAATATACCCGATTGCCCAACACCAATATTCGAATAAGTAAGATTTGTTTGGGCACCATGACCTGGGGCCGGCAAAACTCAGAAGAAGAGGGGCACCAACAAATGGACTATGCCCTTGAACAGGGTGTTAATTTTTTCGATACGGCTGAGTTATATCCGATTCCTCCAAAGAAGGAATTTTACGCTATCACGGAAGAAATCATTGGGACATGGTTCAAAAAAACGGGAAATCGAGATAAAGTCGTTTTGGCCACAAAAATCGCTGGGCCAGCACCATTCACAAAACATATTCGAACCACTGGTTTCAACAGGGATTCTATAATAACAGCGGTTAATGGTAGTTTAGAACGATTGCAGACCGATTATATTGATCTGTACCAATTGCATTGGCCCGAGCGTCATACCAACTTTTTTGGGCAACGTGGGTATGATGCGGAAAATCATGATTTTTGGGAAGACAATATCCATCAGGTATTGGAAACATTGCGCGATTTAGTAAAAGAAGGTAAGATTCGACATGTTGGTCTATCCAATGAAACACCTTGGGGTGCCATGCGCTACTTGGAAGAAAGTAAGGTACATGAAGATTTGCCACGAGTGTTAACCATTCAAAATCCATATAGTCTTTTAAATCGATTATTTGAGGTAGGCTTATCAGAAGTCTGTATGCGTTCTAAAATAGGGCTTCTTGCGTATTCACCTTTGGCATTTGGTGTCTTAAGTGGAAAGTATTTAGGCGAGGTGAAACCGAGAAAAGGCCGTCTGACCCTTTTTCCACATTACGACCGATACAGTGGTGAAAATGCAACAAACGCCACCCAACAATATGCTGATTTGGCATCACAACATGGATTGAGCTTGACGCAAATGGCATTGGCCTTTGTAAATACAAGACCCTTTTTGACGAGTAATATTATTGGGGCAACAACCATGGATCAGTTGAAAGAAAACATCGCTTCCATTACTATTGACTTGTCTGATGAACTATTGGAAGGGATTGAAGGTATTCATAATGCGATACCAAATCCAGCCCCATGATAGCAAGTGTTCTTTTAAGAGTAGGATTCGGTCAGGTTATTTTGATTGTGGTGGTGATTTTGATTATTTTCTTGGCCACAAGAATGTTTCGAAATAAGGGATGAGTTCTCTTAGAAGAAGAATTAACCGAATAATTGGGCCGCTACCTCTTCTACTTTGGTTACGAGTCGTACCTCGACTTTAGGATTTTTGAGTCCGATTTTATTGGCCTTTGAAACAAATATGGTAGAAAAACCAAGTTTTTCTGCCTCCAAAATACGTTGGTCCACACGCTGTACTGGTCGGATTTCTCCGGCAAGTCCGATTTCAGCTGCAAAGCAGACTCCTTTTTCAATGGGTATATCGGCATTACTGGATAATATCGCTGCCATTACCGCTATATCAATGGCTGGGTCATCCACCGAAATGCCACCAGTTATATTTAAAAAAACGTCTTTGGCGGCTAGTTTAAAGCCGGCCCGTTTTTCAAGAACGGCCAAGAGCATATTCAGCCGCTTGGCATTGAATCCAGTGGCTGAACGTTGCGGTGTGCCATAGACTGCTGTGCTGACTAAAGCTTGGACCTCTATCAGCAGGGGGCGCATACCTTCTACTGTAGCGGCTATGGCCGTGCCGCTTAAATCACCTTCACTATTGGATATCAATATTTCAGACGGATTGACCACTTCTCGAAGTCCGCTGCCCTGCATTTCATAAATGCCCAGTTCGGCGGTAGAGCCGAAACGGTTTTTGAGGGAACGAAGAATACGGTACACATAATTGCGGTCACCCTCAAATTGTAATACGGTATCGACCATATGCTCTAAAATTTTAGGCCCAGCAATAGTTCCGTCTTTTGTAATATGGCCAACCAAAATTACCGGGGTATTACTCTCTTTTGAAAACTTGATCAATTCTGCTGTGCATTCACGAATTTGTGAAATGCTGCCCGCCGTTGATTCAATATAGTCTGAATGGAGAGTTTGAATGGAATCAATGATGACCAAGTTTGGTTCAACGGCAACAATTTGCTGAAAAATGTTTTGGGTCTTCGTTTCGGTAAGCACAAAACAATTCTCTGAATCGGGATAAATACGGTCGGCTCGCATTTTAATTTGTTTTTGGCTTTCTTCCCCTGAAACGTAGAGGGTTTTTAAAGGTAGTTTTAAGGCAATTTGAAGAAGCAAGGTGCTTTTCCCTATACCTGGTTCACCCCCAAGAAGTATCAAAGATCCAGGAACTAACCCGCCCCCCAATACACGGTTGAATTCTTGGTCCAAAAGGTTGAATCGAACTTCTCTGTTATTGGTGATTTGACTGACAGGAAGTGGTTTTGCTACTTTAGTGTTTTTGGGTTGATTGGCCTTCCAAGTGTTTTTTTCTTCCTTTTGAACCACTTCTTCAACAACGGTATTCCATTGCTTACACGAAGTACATTGGCCGACCCATTTAGCATATTGGGCACCACAGTTTTGACAGAAAAAAGCGGTTTTGGTCTTAGCCACAGTGCTAAGATAGGGAAACCATTAATATCCAAAATCTGCCTTAATGGCATCGATTTTTTCCAATGCCATTTCTTTGGTCAGAAAGTCTATTTCATCCATTAAAAATGATTTTTCAAAGGCCTTCATTGCCCTTTTAGGTTCACCGGCAAGCTCTAAATATTCTCCCTCGAGATAAAAGCCCAACATGGTCTCGGGAAACTGCTTTTTAGAAATTTCAGAGAGTGATTTTATTGATTCAAAATCATCTTTTTTAAGACTCCCGGCATAGATGGCCATGATATCATTCAATTCAACTTCTTTTTCAAATCCTAAAAGATTTTCAATCATAGCATATTTATCTTCTAGATATTGAATTACAGGCTCGTTAGAGGTGAGTATCTGCTCTTTGTATTCTTTTGGACTAATTGGCCGGAATAATTTAAATACGTTGTCAAAAGCCTTGCTGATACCACACGCCGCTATGGATACATGGTCAGGCTCTTCATATTCATCGAAGAAATAATGCAAACTTTCTTTTTGAATCGAAGCAATCGATTTATTCATTTGAAGTATGCGGTTACGGTCTTCCGCCTTTCCTTTTTCCAATGCTAGGGTATAAAATATTTCTTGGTTGAGATCTGATAGACGAGAGGGTACACGGCTTTCCATTTCTGTGGCCAATACAGGTGAAATAATCACATATGAATTGAAAAGTGATTTATCTTTAAATAGAAAGTAATGTCCAAAGTTTGCCGTAATGTCATAACCTATGAACATCTTGAAGGGAGCGACGTTATAACTAGTTTCCAAATAAGGCAATAATTCGGTGCCTAGAAATTCATAGAACAGTTTTCCCTTTTCGGTTGGTAGACCAGTGGTCTGCTCAAAGTCACAATCGTCCCAACGCAATTCGTCGACCTCTTGGTGAACACCGACAATAATTGATTCTGGCATACGGTTGTATTTGCTATAAAACTTGGCATTCGAAACTACGAGGTCAAAAAGATAGTCGGCATCCAAAACCAATATGATGGGGTACTTTTTTTCTTCTGAATAATTTTCGGGAAAATAGTACGATACGTCCCTCCGCTCTTGCAATTTGAACGATTCAAAAATTTCTTTCTTTATTTGACCATTGAGGCCAACGTAAAGCAGGCCAAAAAGGATAAGTAGTGGTTTGTTCATGGGGTATATTGGTTTGATAATCAGAGATTATCGAGTTCGGCTCAATAACGGTAACAGTACAAAAGATATTGCCCCAAAAAAGATGATCATGAGGGTTTGTGCAATCCATAATATCCAACCAAAAGCATCACCAGAATTGTCTGAAATACCGTAAAGTGATAGTGCGGCACTAACAAAGATGGGGTAACCGCCCAATCCACCAGGAAAGACCATCATGGCAAAAGCTCCAGCCACAAAAGCCACTAAGAGTTCAGACCATCCTAAACCTATCGTTTCCGGAACCGTAAATTTTATGGTCCAGAACATACCGACATAGCAGGCCCAGATAAAGATGGTGTGAAAAATGAACGACCACTTTTTCTCCATTTTCAATATACTTGAAATTCCTTCAAGCATTCCATTTAAAAATCCTTTGACCTTTAACAGAAGTCCATCTTTTGACTTTCGAATCAGTCTCAGAAAAATAGTGAGTCCAACAGTGCCCAGAACTAAAATAGCAATGCTAAATCCCAAGTTAAAACCGTAATCCTGCAAATAGCCCAGCACAAAATTGGTTTGTAGGGCCAATGCTCCTAAAATGATCAAAAGCAACATAATGACGTCAACCACCCGCTCAGTTATAATGGTACCGAACCCTTTCTCGAAGGATATACGTTCATAGGTCGTTAAGGCAGTAGCCCTTAAAAATTCTCCAGACCGTGGTACACCTAGATTGGCGAGATAGGCTATCATCACCATAAAGAAATTATTGCTCACCTTAGGGGATTGGCCCAAAGGCTTGAGAAGATAGTTCCAGCGAATTGCTCTCGATATATGGCTGAGAATACCAATTAGTACAGAAAGCCCAACCCAAAAAGGATTGGCATTTGATATGTTCTTAATGATTTCGACACGGTTCTCCTCCGAAGTATTGCCGTAAATAAATGCGATAAGGGAAAAACCCAATAGAAAGGGTACAACAATACGGAGAGTCTTTTTAATCGAGGCCGGCAAACTATTTCATTAAGTTAGTTTCTTCATTGGGAAAGACCAGCGCTGGATTAAACGTTTTGGCCTCTTCAATTTCCATCCAAGAATAAGTAATGAGTATGAGAATATCGCCCACTGCGACTTTACGGGCGGCAGCACCGTTTAAGGTGATTTCACCTGAACCGCGTGGACCGGGTATGGCGTATGTTTCCAATCGTTCACCATTGTTGTTGTTGACGATTTGAACCTTTTCCCCACGAATTATATTGGCGGCATCCATTAAATCTTCGTCAATAGTGATGCTTCCAATATAATTGAGGTCAGCGCCTGTTACCTTTACACGATGAATTTTAGATTTAACTACTTCTACTTGCATTGGTTACAAAATTATTTAATTCAGGGCAATATTATCTATAAGTCGAATACCTTCGGTATAAACCGCAATAAAAGCCCTGTACTTTGTATTTTCATTAAAGGTATTTGTAGGAGTCAAGGTGTCAACATCGGCCATTTCAAAATATTCCAACTCAAAAAGTTGATTTTCATCATATTGTGTGGTCACCCAGTCCCTAATCACCTGAGCATTTTTCGTGCCAAATTTTGTTTTGACAGTAGTCAGGGTATTATAGATAAAGCTCGCCGCTTTTCTAGTGGTTTGGGAAAGCCGCTCATTTCGTGAGCTGAGTGCAAGTCCGTGAGATTCCCGCTCAATAGGGCATGGAACAATTTTTATAGGAAGCCCTTTGATCTTGACCAGTTTTTTTATGATTTGTAACTGTTGAAAGTCTTTCTCACCAAAATAAGCCCTATTGGGCTTTACAGCATTGAACAAAAGTTCAACAATAGTGGCCACACCATTAAAATGACCTGTTCTAAAAGCGCCTTCCATCACCCCTTCAAGACCTTCGAAATCGAAGCGCTTTGAAACCACCTCACCTTCATAAATATGCTCTTTGGTCGGAACGAAAATGATGATATCATTCGATAGGGAAGCTATTAATTCAATATCGCTTTCAAGACTCGAAGGATATTTTTCCAAATCTTCAGAATTGTTAAATTGGGTAGGGTTGACAAAAATACTGACCACTACCGCTTGATTGTCCGTAATTGCTTGTTGCATTAAAGACAAGTGCCCCTGATGTAAGGCCCCCATGGTCGGTACAAGGCCGATATTATTTCCTTCATTACGAAGTTTGGTAAGCCTTTTCTGAAGTTCTTTTTTGTTTTGAAATATCTCCATGACTTAAAAACAAAAGCGTGCAAAAATACTATAAATACTGGTATTCAGCATAATTTTTGTATTTTCGCGGCTACGTTAAGTCAGATGAATAAAAATTGCATGTATGACTGGTAAAAAGATATTGTTTGTATCTTCTGAATTAGTGCCTTACCTCCCTGAGAATCAAGTTTCCTTAATGTCTTACGAAGCACCTAGAATGGTGAACAGTAACGGTGGGCAAATTCGTATTTTCATGCCGAGGTATGGTAATATTAATGAAAGAAGGCATCAATTGCACGAGGTAATTCGTTTGTCAGGAATGAACTTGGTCATCAATGATATGGATATGCCGCTAATCATTAAAGTAGCTTCCATACCAAGAGAGCGCATTCAAGTGTATTTTATAGATAACGAAGAGTACTTTAAGCGCAAAGCCACTTTTCATGATAAGGATGGAAAGCTTTATGATGATAATGATGAACGAGGCATCTTTTTTGCCAAAGGAGTAGTTGAAACTGTAAAAAAATTAAATTGGTCCCCCGATATTATTCACGTTCATGGCTGGATGGCTTCTTTATTACCCTTGTACCTTAGGGAATACTATGCTGACGAACCTATCTTTATGGATAGTAAAATAGTGACTTCTGTATACGATAAAGGATTTGAAGGTGAACTGAACAAAGAGATGTTGGACAAAATCGCCTTTGACAACGTTGATATCACAAAAATTGAGGCATTAAAATCGCCTGACTATAATAATTTGTTAAAGGTAGCCGTGGATTATTCTGATGCAATTATTTTAGCTTCTGAAGAGGTGCCCAGTGAATTGGTTGACTATGTGAGCCAAAAGGAAAAGCCCGTTCTTCCTTATGTTTCGTTCCAGGAGACGGATGAAGCCTATGCCAATTTTTATAATACGCAAGTTTTAAGTTAAACCCCATGGCACTTAAAAATAAATGGATTTCAGCCTTGGCTGGAGTCTTTATCTTGTCGGTACTTTCCATTTCTTGTGAAGAAGATTTAGATACCCTTGGAGATGGTGTAATTGCAGGGGAACCTTTTATAACGGCCAAGGCAGAGTATGATGTCTTTGCCTTTAATAGAAGTGCCGTTGGAGTTCAGACCAATCAATTGCCATTATATCAGGTAGGCGTTTATGATGACCCGGTTTTCGGTAGAAGAGAAGCCATCATTACCTCTCAAGTTACTTTTGTCAATCGACAGGGGAACCCGGTTTTTGGCAATTATCGACAAGATGTTGAAGATCTGCCCGAAGCATCTAGGGGTCAGGATACCATTCCAGAAAACGAGACAATTAAAGAAGTTATTCTGTATATCCCCTACCAACTAAAAGCTTCGGCCGGAGATTCAGACAATGACGGGGTGCCCAATGACCTGGACGCAGCTCCAGACAATCCTGACAGTGATTCCGATGGTGAAGGTGTAACTGATAATGAGGAGCGCAGTTTAGGGTCCGATCCATTGAACCGAGATGAAGACGGCACTGGCGATGATTTTATCGCAAATAATTTCCCGCAGAGCTTGGAGCTTGATAGCATTCTTTCCAGGCGTTATGTGGGTATGGAAGATATGGCACCATATATAGGTGAAGAATTCAATTTCAAAGTTGAACGATCTACTTTTTTCTTGAGGGATTTAGACCCCAATGCCAATTTTGAGGAAAGCCAAGAGTACTTTTCAAATACCAATATCCCTTCATTTGTTGATGCTGAGCCTTTGTTTGAAGGTACCGTTGAACTCAGTAACAGACAAATTCCCTCTTTTTTTGAAGATGATCCGGATACGGAAGATGACGAGTCGCGTACTATAGAATCAAGGCTCCCTCCAGGAATTCGAGTAGCGCTTAATTCCGATTTTTTTCAAGAGAATATTCTTGATAAGGAAGGTAGTTTTGAATTGTTGAGTCAGTCCAATTTTTCGGAATTTTTGAGAGGACTTCAATTTTCGGTGAGTTCTTCCAATGGTGATTTGATGTTGCTCCTCGACTTGACTCAGGCAAACATTACCATTACCTATGAATTTGACGATTTTGTGGTGGATGATGTTGATGGAGAAGATATGGAATCGGTAGAAAAGGTCGAGCGAGAATTTATTTTAAATTTTCTACAGGTTCAAAATAATGTTGTTTTAGGTAATGCCGTAAATACCTTTATAAATGATCCGTTCCCCTCTGATGTCGTATCACAATTGGACACCGAAGAAAATGCTTCCCAACTTTTTATCAAAGGCGGATCAGGCACTTTTACGGAATTGCGTTTGTTTGATGACGAAGCGTCTGCAGCTAATACAATCTTACAGAGTATTAGGGATAATAACTGGATTATTAATGAGGCCAATTTAATTTTTCATGTGGATCGTAGTGTTTTAGACGCTAATGGAGGCACAATCGAACCATCACAATTGTATTTGTCTAATGCTAATTCGAATTTACCTTTGTTTGACACTTCATCAACCGATGGCTTCGGGTCTTTGTTGGATTTGTTGAGAGAGACTTTTGGTGGAAATTTAGAGAAGGGTAGTGATGGAAAAGGAACAAAATATACCATTCGCATTACAGATTATATTAATGATTTAGTCGTTAGGGATTCAACCTTATCTCCTTTAACACTATCATTGTCATCATCCCTATTAAACACGGCGACACAAGAAGCTGAATCCGTTATGGGTACACGCTTTGATTTGCCTGTCGCAAACACGCTAAATCCTTTGGGCACTGTACTGTTTGGAAATAACATTTCTACAGAGGAACAAGACAAAAAGCTTAAGCTTCAAATTTTTTATACCGAAACAAACTAGTATTGTTATAGAGAGACTGCACATCATCGATTTTTTAGTTATTTCGTTTGTGTTTTTCTTTTATTTTCATTTCGGCGGGTACTTTTAACTCGTTTTTATCGTTCATTATCACATCTAAACAACTCATTCATGTGTGGAATCGTCGGTTATATAGGGCATAGAGATGCTTATCCCATTATTATTAAAGGGTTGCAACGCCTTGAATATCGTGGATATGACAGTGCCGGAATTGTATTGTACGATGGCAATGATATTTGTCTATCCAAGACTAAAGGTAAAGTTGAAGACTTGAAGAAAAAGTCTGAGGCTGCCTCATGTAATAAAGGCGTGCTGGGACTGGGCCATACACGTTGGGCTACACACGGAGTGCCCAACGATGTGAATTCTCACCCCCATTATTCAAATTCAGGTGATTTGGTCATCATCCATAACGGAATCATTGAAAACTATGAGTCCATTAAAAAAGCATTAATAAAACGGGATTACACTTTTGAATCCGACACAGACACTGAGGTTTTGGTCAACCTTATTGAAGAAATCAAGAATACTGAAGGTGTGAAATTGGGAAAAGCAGTGCAGATTGCTTTGAACCAGGTGATTGGAGCATATGCTATAGCAGTATTCGATAAAAACAAACCAAACGAAATTGTAGTAGCTAAACTAGGAAGTCCCCTAGCCATAGGTATAGGCGAAAACGAATATTTTATTGCATCTGATGCTTCCCCTTTTATCGAATACACCAACAATGCTGTTTATTTAGAGGATGAAGAGATGGCCATTATACGTTCGGGCAAGGAAATAAAATTGCGAAAAATCAAAGACGATGCTATTGCTTATCCGAATATCCAAGAACTCCAATTGAATATTGAAGAGATAGAGAAAGGTGGGTATGATCACTTTATGCTGAAGGAAATTTATGAGCAACCAAGGGCAATTTTAGATACCTACCGTGGTAGACTTTTAGCCAATGAGGGCATTATAAGAATGGCGGGCATAGACCAGAATCTTGAAAAGTTTCTAAATGCCAATCGAATTATAATTGTAGCCTGCGGTACTTCGTGGCACGCCGGACTGGTTGCGGAGTATATTTTTGAAGACTTGGCACGTATTCCGGTCGAGGTGGAATATGCGTCAGAGTTTCGATATCGAAACCCTGTGATTACCGAAAATGATGTGTTAATCGCTATATCACAATCAGGAGAAACGGCAGATACGTTGGCGGCCATTAAAATGGCCAAGGAAAAAGGAGCTTTTGTTTTTGGAGTCTGTAATGTTGTAGGTTCGTCTATCGCACGCGAAACCCATGCCGGGGCCTATACGCATGCCGGCCCAGAAATTGGCGTGGCCTCTACCAAAGCATTTACTACGCAAATTACGGTCTTAACGTTAATAGCCCTTAAGTTGGCGAAAGAGAAAGGATCAATTTCTGATACGAAGTTCCATCAGTTTTTGACGGAATTGGAATCTATTCCTTCTAAAGTGGAAAAGGCATTAGCGTCGAATGTTCTTATTGAACAAATAGCCGAGGTATATCAAGATTCTTCGAACTGTCTTTATTTAGGCAGGGGATATAATTTTCCGGTTGCTTTAGAGGGTGCCCTTAAGCTAAAGGAAATCAGTTATATCCATGCTGAGGGCTACCCTGCTGCTGAGATGAAACACGGCCCAATTGCCTTGATTGATGAACAAATGCCGGTGGTCGTAATCGCCACTAGAAAAGGACATTATGAGAAAGTGGTCAGTAACATTCAAGAGATCAAATCAAGACATGGTAAAATAATTGCTGTAGTTTTTGAAGACGATGAAATGGTATCCGAACTGGCAGATCATATTATTGAGGTTCCAGAAACATCAGAACCACTTTCACCTTTATTGACAACACTACCACTTCAACTATTAAGTTATCATATTGCCTTGATGCGGGGATGCAATGTGGATCAACCCAGAAATTTAGCAAAATCGGTTACTGTTGAGTAACCAAACAACAATCAGAGAATTAATGAAGAAACCGCTTTTTAAGCGGTTTTTTTGTTAATTCTTTAGTTTTGAACTGTAATTTCTAAGAAATATATACTATGCACGCATAATTTCAGATGGTTTGTATGGGATGCAAGACAAAAAAAATGTATCTTCCGCCCTCAGTAAAAACTTAATTTAAAACTAACTTAACGCAAACTCTCGTCCGATGAAAAAATTCATTTTTGCATTTTCATTGTTGGTTGGGTTGACCACATTCTCCCAAACTACGATTACTGGAAAGGTGGTCGACGCAAACAATGAACCCATACCTGGCGCCAATATTGCTGTGGTAGGAATAGCAGAAGGTGCCATCGCCGACTTCGATGGAAACTTTACTTTGAGCACTACATCTACACCTCCGTTCCAATTACAAATAACAAGTATTGGATATTCTGATATGATAGTGGAGGTAACGGCGAACAACCAAACAGTCAATGTTACTTTAGAGGAAGCTTCCACTCTTTTAGACGAGATTGTAATTTCTGCATCGAGAACGCCGGAGCGTATTTTTGAGTCTCCCGTATCTGTTGAGCGTTTTGGTATCAAGGATATCGAAAATGCTACAGCAGAATCGTTCTATGGTTCACTTCAAAACCTTAAAGGAGTGGATATTAATACCAATAGTCTAACTTTTCAGTCCGTAAACACGAGAGGTTTTGCAACATTCGCCAATGTGCGGTTTATGCAGTTGATTGACGGGATGGACAATACTGCTCCTGGATTAAATTTCGTATTGGGTAACCTTGTTGGTATAAATGAATTGGATGTACAAAGCGTTGAAATTCTCCCTGGTGCAGCTTCGGCACTTTATGGCGCAGGGGCCTTTAACGGTATTTTGTTTATGCGAAGTAAGAGCCCCTTTGATTTTCAGGGGATAACAACATATTTCAAAACAGGTATTACCTCTCAGGAAGCTGCGGGAAACAATCCGTATTACGATGTTGGAATTCGTGCGGCCCACGCTTTTAGTGATAAGTTTGCGATGAAGGCCAATTTCTCGTTTTTGCAGGGAGAAGATTGGTATGCAACACGTACCGACGATGTCAATAATCCTGGAGCGGATCGGAGTAATCCGGCCTATGATGGATTAAATGTTTATGGTGATGAAGTATCTACCCCCTTAAATTTTAATGCAATAGCTGCAGGTGCTGGTTTGCCCAGTACGGAATTTGGCTCTGCTGTGGTATCAAGAACAGGATATAATGAAACCGATTTAATTGATTATAATGCACAGAGTGTAAAGGCAGATTTGGCATTGCACTACAGGCCTTTTGGTGACGATTTAGAATTTATCTATAATGGTCGTATCGGACGAGGTACTACAATTTATCAAGGTCTTAATAGGTATTATGTCGATGGATTTAAAATGCAACAGCATAAATTGGAATTGAAAAACGATAACTTTTTTATCAGAGGATATATTGTAGCAGAAAATTCTGGTAATGCTTATGACTCTAGATTTGCTGCAATCAACACTAATAGACGCTGGAAATCGGATGAACAGTGGTTTACGGAATACGCACAAGCGTATATAGGATCATTTTTAAATGGTCGACAAGCCCAAGGACTATCGATTGATGACGCTAGGGTTCAAGCGCACGCTACGGCGCGAGCCGCTGCAGATACAGGTCGGTTGATTCCTGGTACACCTGCCTTCGAGTCTGCATTCAACAGTGTTATTAATGATGGAGATTTAACAACAGGTGCAAAATTTATTGACAACACGAAGTTCCGTCATGTAAACGGAAATTACAATCTAGCACATCTGATAGACGATTGGGCTGATGTTCAAATTGGGGGGTCGTTTAGGGAATATGAACTGAATTCTCAAGGTACTATTTTTACCGATATTGACGGGCCAATCACCTACAGTGAATACGGAGCTTATCTTCAGTTTCAAAAGAAATTCGTCGATGAACGTTTAAAGCTGACGTTATCGGGCCGATATGACAAAAACGAATTTTTTGACGGTTTTTTCTCTCCAAGGGCTGCTTTAGGTATTACTTTGGGTGAACGCAGAAATCATAATTTCAGGGTTTCAGTACAAACAGGGTTCCGTAATCCAACAACACAAGATTTATTTATTGGTTTGAATGCTGGACGAGCGGTGCTTGTAGGCTCTGCCCCGGCTAACCTTGATCGCGATGTTCGAACATTTGATTTGAGCGCTGCAGGGCAAACCCTGACAGGAAATAGTACAGCGACTATTGTAGGGCGTCAAGCCTATGAAAATGCTTGGGATGCCGTTGCTCTAGGTAGTGGGAATTTCCAAGCTGTCAATACTCCAGTAGTTCAACCTGAAGAGATTACAGCGTATGAGGTTGGATATAGAGCGCAAATAGGGAAATTCTCGATAGATATGAACGCTTATTATAACCAATATACTAACTTCATTACTGGTAGTTTTGTGCAGGTTCCTTTTTATGGAAATGTATTTGGTAGTGAACAAGAACAAGGGCTGGCTCAGCTCGCGGTTGTCAATGGTGATGCGCAAACCTATCAAACGTATACCAACTCACCAGAAGAGTTGACGGCTTATGGGGCCAATATTGGTGTGGATACCAAAGTAGGTGGTTTTGATGTTGGTGTTAGTTACACCTACAATCTGTTAGAAGATGAAGAGGAACTTAGAGCTAGGGGAATCCGCACAAACTTTAATACCCCGGAGCATCGTTTTAAAGCGTCATTTGGTCATACAGAGCTTTTCAAAAATTTTGGTTTTGGAGTCAATTATAGGTGGAGCGATGAATATTTCTGGGAAGCTACTTTTCAAGATGGTGAGATTGATTCCTTTAGTGTTTTGGATGCTCAAGTGAATTATGCGGTACCTAGCATAAAATCAGTGTTTAAATTAGGGGGTTCAAATATTTTAAACGATGAGTATGTTACTGCATTTGGTTCTGCCAATATCGGAGCGATATATTATTTGTCATGGAATATTATTCCATAATAAATGGACAAAATAGAATGCAAAAGGCACCCATTAAGGTGCCTTTTTTTATACCCAAAAAACAAATGACGAAGTTTCTTTTAACGAATGGAAAATCATATCTTTGCGCCCGAAAATTGATAGTGTATTCTCCTACAACGGAACTATATAAATTGAAAAGTTGAAGTAATGTCCAAAACTACAGGAAAAGTTGCCCAAATCATTGGCCCAGTTATCGATGTCGAATTTGAGTCTGGTACTGAAATCCCAAAAATCTATGATTCCCTCGAAATTAAAAAAGCCGATGGTACAACATTGGTACTAGAGGTTCAGTCACATATCGGGGAAAACACGGTAAGAACCATATCGATGGATTCTACTGATGGTCTTAGTAGGGGAGTCGATGCCACCGCCACGGGTAGTGCCATTCAAATGCCGATTGGTGAAGATGTATATGGTCGGCTTTTCAATGTAATTGGAGACGCCATTGACGGTATGGACAACCTTTCAAAAGCTGGTGAAAACGGTTTGCCCATTCACCGTGAGGCACCAAAATTTGAGGACCTCTCTACCTCAACTGAGGTACTTTTTACAGGTATTAAGGTAATTGATCTAATTGAGCCTTATGCCAAAGGGGGTAAAATTGGATTGTTTGGTGGTGCTGGTGTTGGTAAAACCGTATTGATTCAAGAGTTGATCAACAATATCGCCAAAGGCCATGGTGGTCTTTCCGTATTTGCAGGAGTAGGAGAACGTACCCGAGAAGGTAATGATTTGCTTCGTGAGATGTTGGAGTCGGGTATCATAAAATATGGTGACGACTTTTTACACTCCATGGAAGAAGGAGGATGGGATTTGAGCAAAGTAGATAAAAAAGCCATGAAGGAGTCCAAAGCTACTTTTGTTTTTGGACAGATGAATGAGCCTCCTGGAGCCCGTGCCCGTGTGGCCCTTTCAGGATTGACTATTGCGGAGTATTTCCGTGATGGTGCAGGAGATGGTCAGGGGAAAGACGTTCTTTTCTTCGTTGATAACATTTTCCGTTTTACCCAAGCGGGTTCTGAGGTGTCCGCACTTCTTGGCCGTATGCCTTCAGCTGTAGGATACCAACCAACATTGGCCACTGAGATGGGTGCCATGCAAGAAAGAATTACTTCTACAAAAAGAGGTTCGATTACATCAGTTCAGGCCGTTTATGTTCCTGCGGATGACTTGACCGATCCTGCACCGGCAACTACCTTTGCCCACTTGGATGCCACTACGGTATTATCCCGTAAAATTGCTGAGCTTGGTATTTATCCAGCCGTGGATCCCCTAGACTCTACCTCTCGTATCTTGACCCCAGAAATTTTAGGAAAAGAACATTATGAGTGTGCACAACGCGTAAAAGAGTTGTTACAGCGGTATAAAGAGCTGCAAGATATTATTGCCATCTTAGGTATGGAAGAACTGTCTGAAGAAGATAAATTGGCTGTAGCCCGTGCACGTCGCGTACAACGTTTTTTATCACAGCCTTTCCACGTGGCAGAACAGTTTACAGGTATTCCTGGGGTATTGGTAGACATTAAAGATACTATCAAAGGATTTAATATGATTATGGAAGGTGAATTGGACCATCTCCCTGAATCAGCCTTTAACCTTAAAGGATCTATTGAAGAGGCCATAGAAGCTGGTGAGAAAATGTTGGCTGAAGCTTAATATCATTCCCTAGAAGGCGGGAATCTCAAAATAGTTATCAGATAAAATAAATAGATTTCCGTTCTGCGGGAATGACAAAAAATAAGGATGTATTTAGAGATTGTATCACCAGAAGCAACACTTTTCTCAGGAGATGTGACCTCGGTAACCGTACCAGGTGTTAATGGAGAATTTCAAATATTAACGGGCCATGCCCCTATCGTATCATTACTACAAGAAGGCAATGTGAAAGTGCAGGGCAGTATTTCAATTGAGGAAAAATTTCAAAATAAGTTTACAAAAGGCCCCAACGGTGAGACCGTATTGGGAATTTCCAGCGGAACAGTTGAGATGAAGGACAATAAAGTAATTGTTTTGGCAGATTAGTCTGACTATTGAATGAAAGAAAAAAGCCATTCTTTAAGGATGGCTTTTTTCTTTTCGTATAATGATATACGTTATGCTTTAATCAGTCATATAGGCGATATCTATTTCGACTGAAGGATATAGTTTCCTAAGGTAATCAGATGTTTATTTTAATACCTAGGCTCCCTAAAATATGCGGATATCATCTCAAGATAGGTTCCAATCATTATGTTGTTTTCACCTATTTGTCAAACATCATTATAGTAAAGATAGTACATTTGACCGATGGGTAATTTTCCTCATAAACTTAGAGAAAAGCTCAAGAAACGGGAGCAAGAAGATGCATTTCGAATCCTCGTCAATAAAACGCAATTAATCGATTTTTCTTCCAATGATTATTTGGGCTTTGCACGGCAAAAAACCATCGCAGATAGGGCGGCCACTTTACTGCATGAATTTGAAGAACCCCTTAATGGCTCTTCCGGATCTCGACTTTTATCAGGTAACGGCCCATTGAACGATACCCTTGAAAAATCTTTGGCCAAGCATTACGGTTCAGATACCGCACTGATTTTTAATTCTGGATACGACCTCAATGTTGGTTTTTTTTCCAGTGTCCCCCAGCGGGGAGATGTTATACTTTATGACGAACTGTGTCATGCCAGTATTCGTGATGGAATTCGAATGAGCAATGCAAAGTCCTATAAATTCAAGCATAATGATTTGAAGGATTTGAATTTGCTTATTGACCGTTTTCAAACGAATCAAGAGCGAGAACTGTATGTAGCTACCGAATCTGTTTTCTCGATGGACGGCGATTCACCCGACCTGCAAGCAATGGTGAGTTTATGTCAAAAAAAAGAAGTTCAACTTGTGGTTGATGAAGCGCACGCAGTTGGTGTTTTTGCTAAGGGCTTGCTTCATGAACTGAGGTTACAAGACCAAGTTTTTGCAAGGATTGTCACCTTTGGTAAAGCGATGGGGTCACATGGCGCAGCGGTTTTGGGAGATAAAAACCTTAAAGACTTTCTGGTAAACTTTTGCAGAAGTCTTATTTACACAACCGCTCTTCCGCCCCATACATTGGCCACAATTTGGGCAGCACATAAGTTCTTTGACAGCGCATCCGATCAGAAGTACCAGCAAGAACTCCATTCAAATATTGGTCATTTTAAATCCAGTGTGGTAAAAAAAGGTCTTGCACCTTACTTTTGTATTAGTAATTCCGCCATTCAAGTCTGTAAGGTTAAGGGAAACGAAAAGGTGAAGGCACTTTCTACAAAATTGGAAGAAAGCGGTTTTGACGTCAGGCCAATTTTGAGTCCGACAGTGGCGATGGGTCAAGAAAGACTGCGGTTTTGCTTACATGCTTATAATTCGAAAAAAGAAATCGACAATGTTTTGGAAGCGCTTAAAAGCTTTCTGATTTCATGAGAAATGAGTTTTACACCATAACATCATCAACCTATTCCGCAGATATTCAAATTTTAAGGGGAAAATTGGAGTCTGAGGGTATTCCCGTTTTTTTAAAGGATGAAAATACTATAAATACAGATCCACTGATCAGCGATGCCATCGGAGGGGTAAAGTTGCAGGTCTATGAATCTGATAAAGAAAAGGCCATGTCGATTTATAGAGAACTTAAATCGTATGTGACTGATGAAAAGGGTAATTTGGTGGCTTGTAAAGTTTGTGGAAGAGAACAATTAGAGGTGGTTTACCTGCGCAAAAGTCTGTTGTATAAGCTTTTTCCATTTTTAGAGCCTAAAAAATACCGTTGTGATCATTGTAACTTTTTATCAAGAAGTCTAAAATGAAGCTATTTGTTACCGGAATCTCGACCGAAGTCGGAAAGACCATTGCCTCAGCAATATTGGTGGAGGCCCTACAGGCCGATTATTGGAAGCCCATACAGGCAGGAGATTTGGAGAATTCCGATAGCCATAAGTTGAAACATCTTATTTCAAATCACAAAACAAAAATTCACCCAAATAGTTATGCCCTGAATACACCGATGAGTCCGCATGGAGCTGCTGAAATTGATGGAATCGCCATAACATTGCAAAAAATCATTGAACCAAAAACCACCAATAGATTGGTCATTGAAGGGGCAGGTGGACTTTTGGTGCCTTTAAATGACACCGACACCATACTTGATATTATCAGACCTGACTATAAAGTTGTGGTGGTATCACGTCATTATTTGGGGAGCATCAACCATTCTTTATTGACCATTGAGGCACTACAGACAAAAGGATTTCTGGTCGGTGTTATATTCAGTGGTGATGAACATCCTACCACAGAAAGTATTATTCTGAAAAAAACAGGGGTTACGTTTTTGGGAAGAATTGCAGAAGAAGAGTATTTTGATTCCGAAATGATTTCAAACTATGCTTTGGAATTTAGGGATGATTTGGAAGCATTCCTCAATATATGATTCGCAACCCTATTTCACATAAAAATGTTAAGTTCTTCTATTACACGAAAGGGGCTTTTATTGAACTTTTACGGAGATTCGGTCATAAAAAGTCTAGGGAAGGTATGGCGAGATGGATTGATTCCCTAAACTCGGAGGTTCTGGAAAGCAGATTGAATTATTATAACAAACTACAACCTTTTTCCAATAATCAAAGTAAAGGTCCGACCATTGGAAATCTTGAGATACCAAGAAAGAACAAAGCATATTATTTTGACCTCATAGAATTTACTAGGTACTTTCCAGATACTTTCCAGATAAACTATCAATTTGGCGATATTACCGAAATCCCAGGAAATCCAACACTTCTGAAAAGTCGCCCAATTCATGGGGAGAATATGAATTCAATATTATATAAGTTTAATCGAATTCGACATTACACCTTTACCAACGATCGTATATCCTTTAAAAACAAAAAAAACCTTCTCATCGGTAGGGCCAATGTAAAGCAAGAACATCGCCGAGAATTTCTACAGCAATACTTTGATCACCCTATGTGTGATTTAGGTCAAATCAATTCCGGCACCGAGCATGATCACTGGTTAAAGGATAAAATATCAATAAACGATCATCTGCAGTATAAATTTATCTGGTCGCAAGAAGGATTTGATGTTGCCAGCAATCTGAAATGGGTAATGAGCTCGAATTCTATCGCTGTGATGCCAAATCCGAAGTATGAGACTTGGTTCATGGAAGGTACTTTGCGGCCTGATGAGCATTACATCGCATTAAAGGATGATTTTAGTGATTTAGAAGAGCGCCTCCACTATTACTTGGAGCATGAAAATGAGGCACGTGACATCATTGAAAATGCAAACGCCTTTGTCAAAAAATTTCGAAATCCCAAATTGGAAAAGGCATTGTGTTTCTTGGTATTGGATAAGTACTTTGTTCAAAGTGGCCAATTGAAGTCGTTGTTTCCGAAATGGTACTAGGTTGTAGATGGTTCAACTAAGGAATTCTAATCCTTTACCATTATTTTTGTCTTTCTGAAAAAGTTGCATGGATTTAGTCAAACGCGACGGAAAAAACATTTGGCACCCCTTAACACAGCATAAAACGGCCGCGGCACCTTTAGGTATAGTGAGAGCCCAAGGTGTTTATCTATTTGATGAGGCAGGCAATGCATATATTGATGGAATCGCTTCTTGGTACACCTGTATGTACGGGCATGGCAACAAAAAGATTATTACCGCCATTACGCGTCAAATGAATGAATTGGATTTCACCATGTTTAGTGGCTTTACCCATAAGCCAGTGGTAGTTCTGGCCGAACAGTTGTTGCAGATTTTACCACCTAACCAAAGCAAGCTCTTTTTTAATGATAATGGCTCTACGGCCATAGAGGCCGCCATTAAAATGGCGTTGCAATATTATCACAATCAGGGTGATAAAAGAGATACGTTGATTACTTTTGAAAATGGTTTTCATGGAGATACGTTTGGGGCGATGAGCGCCTCGGGACTTTCCTCTTATAATGGACCTTTTGAAGACTTTTTGTTAAACGTCGAGCGGGTTCCCGTTCCAACATCGAGCAATACTCTTGAAGTGCTTTCTAAAGTGAAATCCATGCTTCAAACGAATCGCTGTGCGGCCTTCGTCTTTGAACCATTAGTGCAAGGTGCTGCAGGAATGAAATTTCATTCCCGAGAAGGATTGGACGCTATCATTGAATTGGTACAAAAGCATAACGTACTCTGTATTGCAGACGAGATTATGACAGGTTTTGGTAAGACAGGCCGGAATTTCGCTTCTGATTATTTAACCCATAAACCTGATATCATTTGCTTGGGAAAAGCCTTGACCGCGGGAATGTTCCCTATGAGTATTACCAGTTGTTCGCAAGAAATCTTTGATGGTTTTTTAAGTGATGAGGTTAGTAAGGGTTTTTTTCATGCACATACGTTCAGCGCACATCCCTTAGGTTGTGCTGCGGCATTAGCTGGTTTGGAATTACTCACTTCAGAAGAGTTGGTTCTTCGTAGAAAGGAGATTTCCGAAAAGCACCGCAGTTTTGTAGAAAGGGTTAAAGGGCACCCAAAAGTAAATGAGGCGCGGACCCTAGGGGTAATTTTAGCCCTTGATTTAAAGGTAGAAGCCCATCGTTATGGGAATTTTCGCGATAAGCTATATCAGTTTTTTATGGAAAATGGGGTAAACCTCAGACCATTGGGAAATACAATCTACACACTCCCGCCATATACCATAAAGGACAATGAGCTACAAAAGATTTATACGATCATTGAGAAATCATTGAATACAATATGAGCCTTTTTAAAGCACCTATTTCCATTACAGGAATTTCTTCAATTTCAGGAATCGGTTCTGGACTGCAGTCCGTTTCCGAAGCATATAAAAATGATGAACATTACTTATCATTCGGTGCAATAGGTAACCAAAAGGTTTGGCTTGGCGAGTTATCAGATTGCGATAAATGTGCCATAAAAGAACTTAAAGCTTCTAATCCAAAATACAGAAGTTTAGATAATTCGGTGCTTTATGCCATACAGGCATCTAGAAATGCGGTTGAAAATTCTGGCTGGTCAGAAAATAGTGACTTCGGCATCAATATAGGTTCATCTCGAGGGGCGACAGCTCTTTTCGAAAACTATCATAAGACCTATGTTGAAACAGGAAGTACTGCCACCTTAACTTCCCCGACCACGACCTTGGGTAATATTTCTTCATGGGTCGCCCAGGACTTAAAAAATAGAGGTCCGGCTATTTCACATTCGATAACTTGTTCAACAGCTTTACATGCATTACTCAATGGGGTAGCCTGGATTAAAGGAGGTATGGCCGATAAATTTCTTGTTGGAGGAAGCGAAGCACCATTGACACCATTTACCATCGCTCAAATGCGAGCATTAAAGATATATTCAAAGTCCAATGAAGCGTATCCCTGTCGCGCCTTTGACTTAAATAAAAAACAGAATACTATGGTTCTTGGTGAAGGTGCCGCCATGGCTTGTTTAGAAAGAAGCAATTCAACAAATGCATTGGCAAGGATTATAGGGGTAGGTTATGCTACCGAGCAATTGCAGCACAGTGTTTCCATTTCAGCAGAGGCACTTTGTTTTCAAGATTCTATGAAAATGGCTTTAGGGGAAGTTGAAGCGGAAGAAGTCGATGTTATTGTTATGCATGCCCCCGGCACCATCAAAGGTGACGCATCCGAAATGGCCGCCCTCAAAAAAGTATTCCCTGAAAAGCTTCCTTTTTTAACAACAAACAAATGGAAAGTTGGGCATACCTTCGGGGCCTCCGGCATGCTCAGTGTAGAGATGGCCATTGTAATGTTAATCAATCAGAACCCTATAGCAGTTCCCTTTGTTGAATACGAATCATTTCCGGGAAGAATTCGAAAAGTAATGGTAAATGCCGTAGGTTTTGGAGGTAATGCGGTATCTATCTTACTTTCTAGGTAAACAAACACAATATCATTTATGGTAAAAGATTAACTTAGGGTTTCCTATTTTTGACCCATGATTGAGACGCGACACAACTGGACCAAAGAAGAAATATTGGAAATCTATAACAAACCGTTAATGGAACTGCTTTATGAGGCAGCCACGGTACATAGACAACTCCATGATCCAAATACAGTACAGGTATCTACACTTCTATCCATAAAAACGGGAGGTTGTCCTGAAGACTGTGGATATTGCCCCCAGGCCGCTCGATACCACACCGACATAGAAGGAAATGACTTAATGTCAGTGCGCCAGGTAAAGGCGCAGGCATTACGAGCAAAATCCTCCGGTAGTTCACGTGTTTGTATGGGTGCCGCATGGCGCAATGTTAAAGACGGTCCAGAGTTCGACCAAGTACTTGAAATGGTGCGTACGATAAATAAGTTGGATATGGAGGTATGCTGTACGCTGGGTATGATTACTGAAAATCAGGCCAAACGGCTTGCTGAAGCTGGTTTGTACGCATATAATCACAATCTCGATACATCAGAGGAATATTATAAGGAAGTTATTTCCACAAGGGGGTACGAAGACCGTCTGAAAACGATTGAAAATGTTCGAAAAACCAATGTGACCGTCTGTAGTGGTGGAATTATTGGTATGGGTGAAGCCGTTGAAGACCGAGCAGGTATGTTGGTCTCTTTGGCTACATTGAATCCACAACCCGAATCTGTGCCTATTAATGCACTGGTAGCTGTTGAGGGAACTCCCATGGAAGAGCAAAAGCCTGTTGAGATCTGGGAAATGATTCGAATGGTAGCCACGACGCGAATCGTCATGCCAAATACCCAAGTTCGTCTCTCGGCGGGTCGCACAGAGATGAGTCGAGAAGGTCAGGCAATGTGTTTCTTTGCTGGGGCAAATTCCATATTTGCTGGTGACAAACTATTAACGACACCCAATCCTGATGTAAATGAAGATATGAAACTCTTCAAGAAGTTGGGATTGAACCCTCAAAAAGCCTTTGAGAAACACCCACAACCAAAAACTGTTGAAGCCGAAGAAACGGTTCACGGATCTTTGGGGGAAAAACCAAAATGGTCGCGCCCAGGACATAAGATTGAACGTAATGAGGCAGCGAAAAAAAAAGGAAAGGTTGCCGCAGGAAGGGTGCTTTAAGATAGATTCAAATCCTTTTTATAATTTAGAAGTTTCAACAAAATTGATTTGGAACTTAACCTCGAATCCATACCTAGGGTAAAAAGCCTTACAAAAAAGGCATTTCTCAACGATTATTTTCGACCCCAAAAGCCCGTCGTGATAGAAAGGAGCATTATAGACTGGCCAGCTTTCCATAAATGGAATTTGGATTATATGAAGAAGGTGGCTGGAGCGATAGAAGTACCGCTTTACGATAATCGCCCTGTGAAGCATGACGAAGGTTTTAACGAACCCCATGCAAAAATGACAATGAATGATTACATTGACTTGCTAAAACAGGAACCTACCAAATACCGTATTTTTCTTTGGAACATTTTGAAAGAAGTTCCTGAGCTGCAAAAAGACTTTGAATATCCTGACTTTGGTATTCGGCTGATGAAGAGTTTGCCCATGCTCTTTTTTGGGGGAAGGGACTCTTATACGTTTAAGCATTATGATATTGACCTCGCCAATATTTTTCATTTTCATTTTGAAGGAAAAAAGAAATGCATTCTTTTTTCTCAGCAAGAAACAAAACATCTTTATAAAATTCCACATTCATTGATTACCCGTGAGGATATTGATTTTGATAATCCTGACCTTCAAAAATGGCCGGCCCTTGAGAGGGCAAAGGGTCATATTGCCTATTTAGAACATGGTGATGTACTATATATACCCGAAGTGTACTGGCATTATATGAAGTACA
>JBHJJC010000054.1:0-5082 GCA_050042945.1 Croceivirga sp. | reverse complement strand
ATCAATTGTCGTTCGTTTACCCGTTCTGGCGAAATATTTATCTGGTTAAAATCCAACTCCATCGAAAAGTCATACTTCACGCTTTTTATTGGGTTTGCGTGAAACTGCATCCAAAAATTGTTGATTCCGTAGGTATTGAAGTCCAACAATTCGGTTTCCAGTCTTTCGGGAATGATTTGTTGGGTTTCGTTTTTCAATTCCACTTTGACGAAATCCAACCCCTTTTGGTAGGCTTCATCCATTTTTGTAGCAGTATCGCTGTATCCGGGATTAATGCCCTCCAAATACTTTAAATCGTCAAAAGCCCTTCTATACTCCATTTTGGTGCGGGCACTCGCAAGAAGCTTTGTGGCATTATCGTATAGGTACGCTGAAAGTTCATCTTTTACTTCCAAAATTGTGTTGTCATAATTGACCATTTTAAAATTCGCATTTCTATCTTCTGCGTACACGGGCAGCGGAAGTAACGGACGTATGCTGTTCTGGAGTTGTTTCAGATGGGTGTAACCTTCATAGATGGGCATCAAATTGGCTGGATTGCCGTCGTTTTCCAAGAACTGGATACGATTTATCTCCTCTTGGGAATGTTTGGCAAAGGCTTCTTCAAGTAAAATCACATAATTCTGATGTCCCCTTTTGGTTTTGTTGGCCCTTAAGTTTTTGATGGCCCTATTCATCGCGGTGACATAGTTACCACTATTAAGTGCCTTCTGTGTTTTTTTGACCCCTCCACAGGCCAAAAACAAAAGTATCGATGTTAAAAGTAGAATTTTTTTCATGGCTTTATGCTTTAAGGTTTCGTTGGTATGTTCAATTGGTATGCCAAAAGCAACTTGATTTAAAACGAAAAAGGTCAAACTGTAGTATATTCTCCATGAAATACAGATTTTTTGGGTATTTCATAGCGTTTTAATAGCGTTGGACATTGTTGATTTTTCAGTTGAAAAAACATTGTAATTCTTTCGATTCCGAGAGTAGAAAATGTTGTCAATTTGTATTTTTGTTATGTTAAATGATAAGGAATGCATCGAGACGAAAAAGTATTCGAATTAATTGAAAAAGAGCGCGAACGCCAGACTAGGGGCATCGAATTGATTGCCTCAGAGAATTTTACCAGTTCAGCAGTAATGGAGGCCGCAGGTTCGGTATTGACGAATAAATATGCCGAAGGATACCCAGGAAAACGATATTACGGGGGCTGCGAGGTGGTCGATGAAGTCGAGGAACTGGCAATTGAAAGAGCCAAGGCGTTATTTGGTGCGGTATATGCCAACGTTCAGCCGCATTCAGGATCACAAGCCAATGCTGCCGTATACCATGCTTGCTTGCAGCCTGGTGACACCATTTTAGGCTTTGACCTTTCACACGGTGGGCATCTGACCCATGGTTCACCGGTCAACTTTTCCGGTAAATTGTATAATCCGGTATTTTATGGTGTTGAAGAGGAAACAGGACTTTTGAACTATGATACCATTCAAGAAATAGCTGAGAGGGAGAAACCAAAATTGATTATCGCTGGAGCTTCCGCCTACAGTCGTGATATGGACTTTAAACGTTTTCGAGAGATTGCCGATAGTGTAAACGCCCTTTTGTTGGCCGATATCTCCCATCCTTCAGGACTTATCGCCAAAGGAGTTCTTAACGACCCCATTCCGCATTGCCATATTGTGACCACCACCACACATAAAACGTTGCGTGGACCTCGAGGAGGACTCATTCTGATGGGAGAAAATTTTGAAAACCCTTTTGGTATTCGACTCAAAAACGGAAACCTGCGTAAGATGTCCGGTTTACTTGATTTGGCCGTCTTTCCTGGAAACCAAGGCGGACCTTTAGAACATATCGTGGCGGCCAAAGCAGTAGCTTTTGGAGAAGCTTTGGAAGACCACTTTCTACATTATATGATTCAAGTAAAAAAGAATGCGGCCGCCATGGCAAAGGCATTGGTATACCGGGGTTATAAGGTTATCTCGGAAGGAACCGACAATCATATGTTGCTCATTGATTTACGCAATAAGGATATTACGGGTAAAGATGCTGAGAAAGCACTGGAGAAAGCAGATATCACTGCGAATAAGAACATGGTGCCTTTTGACGATAAATCCCCTTTTATTACTTCGGGTATACGCTTGGGCACGCCGGCCATTACGACAAGGGGATTGCTGGAAGAAGATATGGAAACGGTAGTCGGTTTTATTGATGATGTGATACAGGCGCCCAATGATGAGAATAACCTGAGTAGGATTAAAAAAGAAATCAATGAAATGATGGTATCCCGACCGCTGTTCCAATACCAACAGCTCGCTACAACTGCGGAAGGATTATCCCCATTGGTTTAAAAGGAAGAAATCTGATTCCTCAATAATAACCTTGTTTTTAACATCGTAGACCAGACCATCAGGTTCGTTCTCGAAGTAGAGTCCCCAATACTCAAAATAGCTGGAGTACTTTTGTAGTCTGTGCTCTGAAGGCGCAAAGTCTTGCGGAGTCTCTTCATATATTGGCACAAATATTTCGTACGGCATTCTCGAAAGACCTTGTGTGAAATGGACAAAATTGGCACTCACGGAGTCAAGAATGTGCTCCAGATTGTTTTGTATCTGTATGTTGGGAAGTCTACCAATAATGATTGAAGTATCCCGCAAGTGTATTGAAAGTTCACTGATTTCAAAAGCGATTTGATATTCATTTTCCAACGCCACCAAAGCGGTCTGAAAGGGTGAGGTCTTGATATCGCCAGCGAGGGTACTTTGAAAATTACCCCAATTACCGTTATTCAAGTGAAATAAACTCTCCGTAAGACTAAAATGGCACGTAAGGTGAATGACCAGATGTACTTGCTTACTATCGTTTTGCTCAAAATTTAGGGTGCAATCGGCATAAAAATCACGTTCTAAAGTAAGCTGTAGCGGCTTGAAAATTTCTATCCAATTATGGCCCAGGAACTTGGATTTCTCCTGGGTATTTATTTTTTTTCGAGGTACCATAGCTTTTTTTTAAATCACTATTCGAAATTAAAATGAAACATTGATGAAGCACTAAAGGATTACCTTAAAAAAATTGGGTTTTCAACTGAAATAACGAATTTTTTAGTTAATATTTTGTTAAAACAAAGAAGACTAACCGTCAAAAGAATCATTTGAACGGTTTTTATTCAATTTGACTGGATTTAAATAAATCAACGATTCTTGGCGGCCAATATAAGGGCCAGATCATTTTCCTTTTCTGTTCCGAATAGGCTTTTTAAATGGCGCTTTCTATTTTCAATTGATGAACTGCCAAGACCAATATGCGCTGCAATATCTTTCGTTTTAGTGCCAATGGAAAGATGGTAAAGAATCTTCTTATCGTTTTCATCTAAGGTGATGTCGTTTGACATTTTCTTCCGTATGGCCCCCAAGGCTTTTGAAGAGTAATAAGGGGGTTGGGTAATGACCGTTTTGACCGCTTGCTCCAATGATTTTGGGTCGATATCGGTTTTGACCATGTACCCGTCTGGATCCACTGATTTTAGGATGCTGTTGATTCGGTAGTTGTCACTAAAAGACGACATAAAGATAATTTTGGATTCAGGCACCAGTTCGCGGGCCAAAACCCCTAAGTCTTCCCCATTATGTGGCTGCTCTTCATTTGGGGGGAAAAGTTGCACATCCAAAAAAATAATATCATACTTAAAGGAATGCAGTGATTCTTCAATCTTCTCTTTACCGGTTTCGAATGTATTGGCGGTATCCACAATAATATTATGGTCATCAAAAACAATACGTTCTAGAATAAACTTGTACCCCAACATGGTCATTTCATGATCGTCGACTGCTAAAATTCTAAGTGTTTTCATTTGCTATCCTTTTTTAAGCTTCCACAGTATTACGTTCACTTATTGGATTTGGATGTTGTCTTTTTAAATCAATATTCGGAATTTCGATGTTGACGGTTGTGCCTTTCCCTTTTTTGCCCTGTATTTCCATGTGGGCATCCATTTTTTTAACACGGGAAATGATATTTTTTAAACCAATCCCCTTTTTCTTTTTGGACCCGTCAAATCCGATTCCATCATCTTCAAAAGATAAATTTAACATTTTTTTAACCACTTCGAAAGAGATGTTCACATTTTTGCATTGGGCATGCTTGACACAGTTTTGCAGCAGTTCTTGGCTGACCCTGTACACATTGATTTTAATATCACTATGCAGTTGGTCCCAATCAAAATGTCTATCATGGTCAAAAGCAATCATGATACCTGAAGATTTTTCAACGGTAGCAATCAGGTCTTCAATAGAAAGGATAAAGTTGTTGACCTTTAGGTAGGCCGCGGTGTTCAATTCATGTGAAATGGTTCGAATCTCTTCTTCAAGTTCTTGGAGTTTTACGATAAGTTCTGACCGTTGTTCAATCGCCGAGGGGTCGTTGCGCTCATTGAGGCCGCTTAAAATAAGGCGAATACCGAGCATTTGCCCTAAAATACCGTCATGCAGTTCTTCTGACATGCGTTTTTGTTCCAGTTTTTTGCCCTCTTCCATTTTACCGTGCTGGGCGAGCATCAGCCCATAGATTTCTTGGTTGCTCTCTTGTTGTTTTTCTTTGAACCTTAGTTTTTGATTGCTGATGCGTTGCGATACGATGGTGAAAATGCCGATACCCAATACCAAAAGGCCTAAGGAAATCCCACCCAAAACCTCTGTGCGTTTCGTCAGCGAAGCATTTTCTTCAATAATTTCATCGGTTTCGAGCTGAATAAGGGCAAACTTGTCCTGTAGGTTGCGTTCTTGCATTTGCAGCTTCTCGCTCAAATCAAAATAGGCCTTGGCATGGCGCTGTCCATTTTTCTCATCAATCTGCGATAGTAATTTTAAGATTTCCAACTGGCGATCGTTGTTATCTGTGGTTTGGGCAATTTCTTTACCCTTTTCGGCATATGCTATGGCCTTCTCAAAATCACCGTCAACAAATAGAATCTCTGATAGGTATTGATAGTTACGCGATTTTTGGTATTGGTTGTTTAAACTATCCAAGCCTTTGTTCGATAAAGTAATAAGGGCTTGGGCCTCTTCTAAATTAAGACGACCGCTTTTAAAGCCACTG
>JBHJJC010000053.1:0-11453 GCA_050042945.1 Croceivirga sp. | reverse complement strand
AAGGTGTAACCGCTTTTTTTATTTAAGGTAGCTGTATTCCTAAGTATTTCCATCAACCACAAAAAATCAATCGATTTAACTTGAACCTTTTAGCCGAATCTTTCAAATTTTTCTAAAAAATCATTCTTCACCCTTTTACTTATTGGAATCGAAAATGTTCCTATCATGACAACGTCGGTTATCACTTCATCTATTTTCTTTAAGTTAACGATATAGGAGCGATGAATACGATAGAATTGATATTGGGGCAGCAGTTTCAACGCGTCTTTTATGGTCATCAAAATCATGTATTTTCGGGTTGGGGTGATTATTTGTACATAATTCTGCATGGCGCACAAATACAAAATAGCATCGACCCCGATTTTTACGATTGAAGTTCCTTCTTTAAGTATCAGATGTTGCTTTTTGTTTTTGAAATTGAATCGATATGTGGCCTTTGTTACTGCTTGTAAAAAGCGTTCGAGGGATATAGGTTTCAATAGGTAGTCGATTGCGTTGAATTCATATCCTTCAAGGGCATATTGTGAGTAGGCTGTCGTAAAGATGATGGGTGGACTATCCTTAAAGAGCCGTAGAAACTCAAGTCCATTGATAATGGGCATATCGATATCAAGAAAAATTAAATCGATGTCATTTTTTGAAAGCCACTCTTTGGCTTCCAAACCATTTGAAAAAGTACTGATCAAAGACAATTCGGCAACTTTTTTAATATAGTCTGAAAGTGCTTTTCTAGCAATCAACTCATCGTCGATGATAATACAGCTTATGCGATAGCTCATGACGTTTTTTTAATTAAGGGAACAATGAGCTTCACGTGAAATACCCCTTCGGATTTGTCGATGTGAAGTGTATAATCATCTTTATAGACCAGCGGTAATCGTTTTTTACTATTTTCCAACCCAATACCACCATAATCGGTATTATTGTTATCTGAATCGTAGCTATTGGTACAGCTAAAAACCAATTGATCTGTGGTCTCGATGGTAATGGTGATATAGTTTTTTTTGGGGGGCTGATATCGGCTTACATATTTAAAGGCATTTTCTATAAATGACGTAAAAAGTAGTGGGGCAATGATGTAATCCTCTTCCGGGTCTTCCAGTTGAATGGCCAGGCTCAAATGATGCGCTCTCAGCCCTAGCAAGGCGATATACTCCCTAAGATAAGATAGCTCTCGTTCCAATGAAACATATTCCTCTTTACTTTCGTACAAATGATAGCGCAGTGAATTGGATAAGCTCAGAAGCATTTCCTTGGCGACCTTAGGCTGATTCTCGATAAGATGGTAAATACTGTTTATACCATTAAAAAGGGTGTGCGGGTGAATTTGAACCCTTAAATAGTCGAGTTGGGCCGCTAACTTTTCTTCTCTTAGTTGTTGCTGTCTTTTTTCATTGATTCTTCTATCGGTAGGAATTCGATAAACAAATGCCATGACAAAATAGAAGGTGTTCACCAACATGGCGTAAAAAATCCCCTCGAAAATAAAATATATCAAAGAAACTGTACCTTCTTGACCGGATGACGCGAAAAAGCCCTTGACTTCAACCTCATAAAAATCGTTATTGTAGTATTCCCCTATTCTCGCGTCCACAATGGTCTCAATTACAGAAGTCCCCAGCACTTTGAGAAAACTGAAAAGCCAGAAATTTTTATGGTCTTTCAGATTTAAAGCTGGATTCAAATAGTACGCCGTGGTATAAAAGATAAAGGCGTTGGTAACTGCGCCAAACAGATGGGGAACTAAGGTGTCGTATTCGCTGGAAATGGTCCAACCCCAGTTGAAATTGGAATTCGCAAGCCATAAAACCAACAGCAGCCAAAATGTGCAATGCTTTATGAAGTACAACGAATTGGATACTATTTTGTTCAGGTCCAAGCTATTTTTTTGAAAATAGGTATTCGTCAGCATAATGAACCCATCGATTGATGAAATATACCTAATAATTGACGAAAGTGTTCACCATGCTATCCATCAAGTTGTACGCGTATTGGTCTATTATTTCGGAACCGGTCATATTGTTCAGTTATTTTTAATGGAAAAATGAGGTACTTCATATGCTTATGTGCTTTTATATCCTGTATGGGATGCGCAGGCACAAAAGCATCTTTGGAATATGGATTTGAGACGGATGCCAAAAAAGCAAAAAAAATCAATGCTTACTTTTCACGGCTTGTGGCGTTAGAGGAATTTAATGGTGTAGTGCTCGTTTACAATAACACAGATAAGGTGTTCGAAAGCGCTTTTAACGTAAACCCCGATAAGACAGGTTCAAGTTTTATTGATGTTTCTAGCCTATTCGATATACACTCCATTTCCAAACTAATGGCAAAGGCCATAATAATAGATATGGAGAACAGAAATCTGCTCAAACGCAGTGATTCTTTAGGTAAATATCTATCAGAATTCCCTAACGGGGATAAAATTACCATTCAACATTTGATGGACAATACTTCCGGACTTCCAAGAGAGCCAAATCTTATCGGGCTTGACAAGCGCGACCTGTCGAACGATGAAATAATAGCTTGGGCCAAAAAGGAAACGTTGGAATTTGAACCGGGTAAGGGCAAACAATATTCCAATGTAGGCTATGAGGTTCTATATTACCTTATTGGGAAACTACATCATACCACGTTTACGTCGTACTTGGAAAATCAGTATTTCCCAAAACTAGAGATGATAAGTTCTGGAGGTCATTTTTATACCAAAAAGACAAATTTGGTCAACTGGGCACAAAATCATCAATATGAAAATGGTTTAGCCCAAGTCGACAATATCAATGAATATGTATACAAACAGAGTATGCTGTATTCGACCGCAACTGATTTGCAAAAGTTTATTGAGCATATAAAACAGGAACCATATATCAGCTTGCTAAAGAACAACAATGGTATCGTTTCTTGGACAGGTGGTGCCGAAGGGGTTAGGTCTCATGTTCAATATAACGTGGATAAGGACTATTCGTTTATTGTTCTCGCTAATTTTGATGACATCCCTCTAGATAGTATTGTAGAGACCCTAGAAAAAATAATGGAGGGAAAATCTTTTGAAATGCCTAAAGCCGTTGAGAGAACTTCTATCTTCTTGAGCGAAGAAGTTTTAAGGAAATATGAGGGCACATACTATTTTGCAGAAGCGAACCATCTGGTATTGGAGTTCAAAGTCGAAGACAGTCATTTGACAATCTATCAAGATGGACAGCTACTAACCGCTTTAATGGCTGAAAATGAAACTACTTTTTTTTATGATCAAAGTTCAAAAGAATCAATACAATTTCAGCTGCTGCACCCTAAAAGCCAAATATTGTTTGATTGGAAAGGAGTAACGCTCAAAGGAATCAGAAAATAAACTTCACTTGACGAGATGAGATAGTGCTTTACCCAATTTTTTATACATTTTAACATGTAAGTTGACATAACAAAAGGGCAAATTGGGGATTATTCTAGTAGTAAAAGCCACCTATCAAAGATAGGCGGCCTTCACCTTTATTTGAGTTAGTCAAATGTATAACCATTGTCACTGGCCACCTTATCGGCAATCTGGGTGCGTAAGGCCACAATATTTGGGAAGTTTACGTATTTCGTAAATCGCTTTAATCCCATCAACATCATTTTTTGCTCGTCGCCTTCCGCAAAAGAAATAATGGCTTCTTTACCCTTATCATTGATAATATCAACAGCTTTATATAAGTAGTATCTAGACATGGCAATTTGTGTTGCTTGCGCCTCCTCACCAAATCGTTTGGCGTTCTTCTCAGTGCGCAGTATTGCTGATTCGGCAAGATAAACCTGTATTAAAATATCTGCTGCGGCCATCAATAATTGTTGATGTTCTTCCAATTGGGGGCCGAACTTTTGAACGGCACTACCGGCAACCATTAAGAATACTTTCTTCAACCGCTTGATCAAGTCCTTTTCTTCGGCGAATAGTTCAGCGTAATCTGGGGTATCGAACGAAGGAATTCCCATCAACTCTTCACCAACGGCAGTGGCAGGGCCCAAAAGGTCTACATGACCTTTCATAGCCTTTTTGACCAACATCCCAACAGCCAACATTCTATTGATTTCATTGGTGCCTTCATAGATTCTCGAGATACGTGCATCTCGCCAAGCGGACTCCATTGGCGTGTCTGCACTAAAGCCCATACCTCCAAAAATCTGAATACCCTCGTCAGTGGTTTCCTGAACATGTTCAGAAACGGCCACTTTTAAAATTGAACATTCAATGGCGTATTCCTCAACACCCTTCAATTCGGCCTCTTGGTGTGAGTTGCCCTCAGATTCTCGAATGGCAATTCTATCTTCAATATCTTTTGCCGCCCTATAACAAGCTGCTTCGTCGACATAGGCATTTGTGGCCATATCGGCAATTTTAGCTTTGATCGCACCAAAATTTATAATCGGTGTTTTAAACTGAATCCGTTCGTTGGCATACTTCGTCGCCTCATTGATAACGCGACGCTGGGCTTCTAAACAAGCTGCGGCCAATTTAATACGACCGACATTCAGGGCATTCATGGCAATTTTAAAACCATTACCGCGCTCAGAAAGCATATTTTCGACGGGTACTTTTGTCTCATTAAAGAAGACCTGACGGGTAGAAGAGGAATGAATACCGAGCTTTTTTTCTTCATCGCCCAAAGTGATTCCATTGGATGGGTCGTTTTCAACAATGAATCCCGTGATGTTCTTATCGTCTTCTATTCGTGCAAAAACGATGAAGAGATTACAGAATCCCGCATTGGAAATCCACATTTTTTGTCCCGTTATACTATAATGAGCGCCATCTTCTGAAAGTACTGCTTTTGTTTTACCAGAATTGGCATCCGATCCCGCACCAGGTTCTGTTAAACAGTAGGCACCAAACCATTCCCCAGAGGCCAATCTTGGCACATATTTTTGTTTTTGCTCTTCAGAGCCATAAAGGGTTATGGGCATTGTTCCAATTCCGGTATGTGCTCCGAAAGCTGTACTGAATGAGCCTGTGGCCCCCGAAATATAATCGCAGACCAACATCGTCGAGACAAACCCCATGCCCATTCCCCCAAATGCTTCTGGAACCGCTATGCTAAGAAGACCCAATTCACCTGCCTCCCTCATACATTCTTCGGTATAAGCATAATCCTTATTTTCGAAGCGCTCCCAATGTGCCCAAAGTTTTCTGTCTACGAATTCTTTGGTGCTTTCACGCATCATTTGCTGTTCTTCGGTCAAATCTTCAAGGGTGAAAATGTCTTCACAGTTTGATTCTTTAACGAGAAACTGTCCTCCTCGAAGAATTTCTTTTTGTAATGTATCTACACTCATAACTATTTTTTTTAAGATTTAAGACTCAGGAGACAAGAGAAAGGACTATAACTTAAGTCCTACCTGAAAACCTGAAATCATTTTTTGTAATTGTTGGATTTTATTGGATAATTCTGAAAATTGTTCTTTTGCTATATATTTTCTTCGAAAAGCAATTATAAGCTGGGTTTCCCATTCAAAAGCAGAACCTAAACTATCTTCGATATACTTATTGAAATGTTTGTCCGTTGATTTACTGGTACCTTCGGCAATATTGGAAGGGACGGAAACTGAACATCTCATTAATTGAGATTTTAAATTGAATTTTTCCAGAGATGGGAAGTTTCCAACCAAATCATAGGTGTCATCCACGATTTGCATTCCTTCCTCCCAAATTTTTAATTTCTTAAAGTTATGCCTTCCCATTATCTTGAGTCTTGACTCTAAACTCCTTATTCTAGTTTAGAAATTCAAATATTCCAGCGGCACCCTGGCCAGTACCAACGCACATGGTAACCATACCATATTTTCCGCTCATGTTACGTTTGCGCATTTCGTCAAAAAGTTGCACTGATAACTTTGCGCCTGTGCAACCCAGGGGGTGCCCGAGGGCAATAGCGCCTCCGTTTACGTTTACAATATCACTGTTCAGACCAAGCTCGCGCATAACAGCGAGGGATTGTGAAGCAAAGGCTTCATTCAATTCAATAAGCTCAACGGCTTCTTGTTGTAAACCTGCTTGTTTTAATGCTTTTGGCACCGCCGCTACAGGACCAATACCCATAATTCTTGGTGGCACGCCTGCCGCTGCATAACTGACCAATCGGGCTTCTGGTTCTACGTTGAGCTCCTTTACCATTTCTTCACTCATGACCAACACAAAGGCTGCACCATCACTGGTTTGAGAGGAGTTTCCGGCGGTTACACTTCCATTTGCCGCAAAGACGGGTCGAAGTTTGGCAAGTGCTTCTTTTGATGTTCCGCGTCGTGGACCTTCATCTTTATTTACGGTAAACTTTCTCGTTGCTTTTTTACCAGCGGCATCTACATAGGTTTCTTCAACTTCCACAGGTACAATTTGATCCTGAAAACGATTCTCATCCAAAGCGTTAAGTGCTTTCATATGGGAATTGTATGCAAATTCATCTTGGTCTTCCCTTGACACCTTAAATTCTTGGGCTACCGCTTCTGCCGTATTGCCCATGCCCCAATAGTAATCTTCATGACCTGAGTTTACCAAGTCGTAATTAAGTTCCGTTTTAAAACCTGTCATGGGTACTGAACTCATACTTTCCACACCTCCGGCTATGATGCAATCGGCCATACCTGCTTGGATTTTTGCTGTGGCCATACCTATAGTTTCCAAACCTGAGGAACAGAAACGGTTTACTGTCACGCCAGGCACATCAACAATATCCAAGCCCATCAAGGATATCAATCGTGCCATATTCAAGCCTTGCGACCCTTCTGGCATAGCATTCCCTACAAAGACATCATCGATTCTTTTTTTATCAAAATCAGGAAGATTGGCAACGAGATGCTGAATGGTTTCTGCCGCTAACTCGTCCGCACGCTTAAAACGGAAGCCTCCTTTTTTGGATTTGCCAACGGCGGTTCTAAATCCTTTAACTATATATGCTGTTTTCATTTTTTATTTATTAGATGTTAGTATTGAGTAGTTAGTTTATCTTTCAGTAAGGACCGTTGAAAACTATAATTCATCTTCTGTATCTCAATACATAAATCGATAATGGGTACTATTTTTTCTTTTTTAACTAGGTTTAACTCTGTAATCAATATCAATTGAGTGTGCAATTCATAGGAAGACCCATTGGCGATGCTAAGAAAGTGTTTGAATTCTTTTTGAGAATTTCTTCCCGCACCTTCAGCTATATTTGATGATATGGAGACTGCACTTCTTTTTATTTGCGAAATCAGACCAAACTTTTCATCTCTTGGCAGTTCTGAGGCAAGCAGATAGATGGCTTTGGTAAGTTCAATAGACTTCCTCCATATTTTTAAATCGCTTACTTTATGCATAACTAACTTTCAGTACCTGAATCTCAAGTTCTAAATACTACTTACTCAATACTAATTACGCAACGGCTTTCCTGTTTTCAACATGTGCTGTATACGTTCCAACGTTTTTCTCTCGGTACATAAAGAAAGGAATGCTTCCCGTTCAATATCCAGTAAGTACTGTTCACTAACATAAGAAGGTTCTGATAGGTCTCCTCCCGCCATGACATAGGCTAATTTGTTGGCAATCTTTTTGTCATGTTCACTGATATACCTACTGGCCTCCATAGCGTCCGTTCCCACTAAAAACATCCCTAACGCCTGCTTACCAAGCACTTTAATGTCTTTTCTAGCTGCAGGTTTTGTGTAACCAGCTTCAGCCATTATTTTGGCATGTGCCTTTGCCGTTGCAATCTGGCGCTCTTTATTGACCACAACAATGTCTTTTCCTTTTTGAAGGATGCCCAAATCATAGGCCTCATAAGCCGAGGTTGAAACCTTGGCCATACCAATGGTCAAAAAGTACTCTTGAAGAATATTCAATTCTACGTCCCCTTTTCTAAAGGAGTCTGAGGCCCGCATGGCCATTTCTTTCGAACCACCCCCTCCTGGAATAACGCCAACACCAAACTCTACCAGACCGATATAACTTTCGGCCGCGGCGACTACCTTATCGGCATGCATGGTGATTTCACAGCCTCCGCCCAATGACATTCCATGGGGTGCCGCTACAGTTGGAATCGAGGAATATCTCAGCCTCATGACCGTATCTTGGAACATTTTGATGGCCATGTTCAGTTCATCGTACTCTTGCTCTACAGCCATCATAAAAATCATTCCAATATTGGCGCCGACCGAGAAGTTCGCTGCTTGGTTGCCCACAACCAAACCTTGAAAATCTTTTTCGGCAATATCAATGGCCTTGTTCAAACCAGTAATGACATCTGCCCCAATGGTATTCATTTTGGATTGGAATTCCACATTAAGGATACCATCGCCAAGATCTTCAACGGCAACACCAGCATTCTTAAAGACCTCATTCGACTTTCTGATGTTATCTAGAATGATAAAAGCATCCTGACCAGGAATTTTAACCCTTTCTTTTTTGGGGATGTCATAATAATAGGTTGCCCCATCTTTTACGGCATAGAAGGATTCCACGCCTGCAGCTTTCATATCGGTGACCCAATCTGCTGCCATTTGACCTTCGGCGGCTATAAATTCCAATCCTTTGTCCAATCCAACGGCATCCCAAATTTGAAAAGGTCCATGCTCCCAACCGAAACCTGCTTTCATAGCATCGTCGATTTTGTACAGTTCATCACTAATTTCTGGAATACGATGGGATACGTAGGCAAATAGTTGCCCAAAGCTTTTTCTGTAGAACTCTCCCGCTTTGTCCTTGCCCCCACATAGTACTGGAAAGCGGTCAATGACCTTGTCAACGGTTTTGGTCAATTCAAGTGTAGCGAATTTTGCACTCTTTTTGGAGCGATATTCCATCGTATCCAAATCCAACGTAAGAATTTCACTCTTACCACTATCGTTCTATACTTTTTTATAGAACCCCTGTCCTGTTTTGCTTCCCAGCCATTTGTTTTCCATCATGGTTTTGATGAAATCGGGTAGGGCAAACAATTCATGGCGTTCGTCCGATGTACAGTTTTCTGCAATACCATTAGCCACATGGACTAATGTGTCCAAGCCCACAACATCAACGGTTCTAAATGTAGCCGATTTGGGTCGGCCGATTACGGGCCCGGTGAGTTTGTCCACTTCTTCAACCGTCATACCCAAATCTTTGACCGCATGAAAGAGACTCTGAATACTGAATATTCCTATTCGGTTACCAATGAATGCAGGAGTATCTTTTGCAACTACAGAAGTTTTACCTAAAAATTGCTCACCATATCCATTCAAAAAGTCAAGTACTTCATTGGACGTATTCGGTCCAGGAATGATTTCAAATAGTTTGAGGTATCTCGCTGGATTAAAAAAGTGTGTGCCACAGAAATGCTTTTGAAAGTCGTCGCTACGACCTTCGCTCATGAACTGAATTGGGATACCTGATGTGTTGGATGTAATCAGCGTACCTGGTGACCTATGTTTTTCCAAGGTTTCAAAAACCTGTTTTTTAATGTCCAAACGCTCAACGACAACTTCGATGATCCAGTCAACGTTCTTCACCATTGAGATATCGTCTTCAAGGTTTCCCGTGGTAATTCGATTGGCGAATTTTTGGTGATAAATGGGCGAAGGTTTTGACTTCAACGCTTTGGTCAAAGCTTCATTGACCAATCTATTCCGCACGACTTTGTCATTCAGAGTAAGCCCTTTGGCCTGCTCCTTTTCATGGAGTTCCCTCGGAACGATATCCAGTAGTAAAACTTCTACTCCAATATTGGCAAAATGGCATGCGATGCCACTGCCCATGATACCAGAGCCAATTACGGCAACTTTATTGATATGCCTCTTCATGTTATGTTTTAGAAATTAATTAGTTGTTGTTTTTGAATAAATCTTCTTGTCGACTATGAGTCTATTGATAATCTCAGAGGTTTTATAAAAGCCTTTAAGGTCTTTTTCATTCAAATGCTTCTTGACGACCTCATTAAAACGCATGACAACCTCTTTTGAATCTTTTCTTTTGTCTATGCCCAAAGCGGTCAAATGAATTAAAACACCTCGACCATCACTGGGGTTTGGCCGCCGTTCAATGTAGCCTCTTTCTTCGATTGACTTGAGAATTCGTGAAAGACTGGTAGATTCCATTCCCATTCTAGGTCCTAAAGCGGTACTTGGGGTTCCTTTTTTGGGGTCAATACTCAATAAAGTAAAACCGATGGCCATGGTCAGCCCGTAGTTCTTGGCTTCTTCGTTGTACATGCGTGTCACTGCCTGCCAAGTAGCTCGCAAGGCCCAATCGATGGTTAAATCCTTCATTGAGAAATTCTTTTTGAAAGGATAAAGATAACAAAATTTATTATGCATGCATAATAAATTTGAAATACCTATAATGAAAAAAGCCCGCTCATTGGCGGGCTGGATTACTTAAAAACCATGGACTATCGACCATAAATATCATTATAGAGATGCTCGTATTTTTCCTTTATAATTTTTCTACGAAGTTTCATGGTCGGTGTCATATGCCCATCATCGATACTCCATACATCGGGGGTCAAACGAAATTGTTTTACCTTTTCCCATTTGGCAAATTCCGAATTGGCTTCATCAACTTCCTCTTGCATTTTAGCTAAGACCCGATCATTAACGACGACGTCGGAATTTTGACCAATGGTAATATTATGTTGCTCACACCACGTTTGAAGAAATTCAAAATTCGGTTGAATGAGGGCTGCTGGCATCTTTTCACCTTCTCCTACAACCATGATTTGCTCAATAAATCGAGATTGTTTGAAGCGGTTTTCCAAAAGTTGAGGTGCGACGTATTTTCCACCTGATGTCTTGAACATTTCTTTCTTACGATCGGTAATTCGTAAAATGCCATTGGTATCTATCTCACCGATATCCCCAGTATGAAAATAGCCATCCTTCAATACCTCGGCTGTTTTATCTGGGTCTTTGTAATATCCCTTCATTACATTGGGACCCTTACATAAGATTTCTCCATCTTCGGCAATTTTGACTTCAACATCATCGATGATGCGCCCAACGGAACCAATTTGCCATCCACTGTTGGCAACTTCATTTACTGAAATTACAGGAGAGGTTTCGGTTAAACCGTATCCTTCCATCACGGGCATATCCGCTGCACCAAATACACGACCTAGCCTTGGCTGCAAGGCAGCACTCCCTGAGACCAGCATTTCTATTTCCCCGCCTAGGGCATCTTTCCATTTACTAAAAATGAGTTTTCTGGCAATGCCCAATTTCTTCTCATAAAGCCAACCATTTTTTCCATAGGGTTCAAATTTTAGCCCTAGGTTCACCGCCCAAAAGAAAAGTTTCTTTTTAACTCCTTCAAGGTCTTCCCCTTTACCTATAATGGCATCGTATACCTTCTCTAGCAATCTTGGTACTACGGTCATCACATTGGGGTTGACCTCTTTGGCATTATCTGATATCTTATCCAATCCTTCGGCAAAATTGATTTGAATACCACAGTATTGGTATAGATATAAAATCAT
>JBHJJC010000052.1:0-8025 GCA_050042945.1 Croceivirga sp. | reverse complement strand
GAAATGTTTATGTGGAAATTATTCATAATTTCTCTTATTATTCCTTGTGACTTTCCTATTGGTTCAAAAGCGGCAACGGTCGTCAGTGTTGAAATAATTATTGGAATTGCAATTTCACCGATTCCTTTTTTAGCGGCCTCTTTGCGTGACATCCCTTCTTGTTCCATTAATCGATATACGTTTTCTACAACTACAACACCATTATCCACAAGCATTCCAAGCCCCATGATTAATCCGAAAAGTATCATGGTATTTAGGGTATAGCCTAAAGCAGATAAAATCATAAAAGACATGAACATTGACATAGGAATAGCAAACCCTACAAAAAGTGCATTTCTGAACCCTAGAAAAAACATCAAAACGGTTACTACCAGAATAATACCGAAGATGATATTGTTTACCAAATCGTCCACTTGGTTCAATGTCGTACTACTACTATCGTTGGCAAAGGTGATCTCTAAGTCTTCAGGTAAAATATCTTTCTGGGCTTCTGCTACGATATCCCGAATCTTTTCAATTGCGATAACATCGTTTTTGCCGGATCTCTTCTTAATATCCAACATCACCACACTTTGACCCATTTCACGCGCATAAGTGTTCTTGTCTTCTTCGGTGAAGGAGACCTCGGCAATATCTCGTAGATAAACGGTACCATCATCAGATTTTACAACAAAATTGTAAAGCTCAGTGGGTTTATTTATTTCACCGGTAATGCGAATGGTTCTGCGTTGCCCACTGGTTATCAGATTACCTGCCGACATCGTCATATTGCCATTGTTTATGGCATCAATGATTTGCTGAAAGTTCACTTTTGCCGCCATCATTTTATTAATGTCAACTGCTACTTTTACTTCCTTTTCTTGGGCGCCACGGATATCTACCTGCTTTACTTCTTCAAGGTTCTCAATCTCATCTTCAAGATATTCGGCGTATTCCTTGAGCTTTTCAACAGGATAATCTCCCTTCATGTTTACATTCAGAATAGGGAAGGATTCGGCCAGGTTTAAGTCGAACACATTGGGTTCAACCTTTGCTCCATTAAAAATGGGCCAATCTTCACTAGCTTTTTCTGCATCTACCTCATCTTTTACCTCTTGTTTTGCGTTTTCAACGGTAATGTTCTCATCAAATTCGATGACTACCATTGAATAGTCTTCTTGAGAGGTAGAGGTCATTTCAACAAAATTGCTGACATTCTTTAATCGCTCCTCTAGCGGGTCAGTTATCAATCGTTCGATATCTTCAGCGGTATTGCCCGGGTAAGGGGTGCTCACATATATCTTAGTCTCCACAGCTTCTGGAAATTCTTCCCGAGGCATGGCGAAGTATGATGAAATTCCAATGAACAGAAAAATGGCAATCATTACATAGATGACCGAAGGGTTATCAATGGCCCATGAAGAGAGTCGAAATTCTTTGTTTGCGTTCTTTTTTGCTTTGTTGTCCATGTTATGGTCTTTTAACGATGGTTTTTAATTATTTGCAGTGGTTTCATAGTTTCGGACTTTTACCATTTGGTTGTCCCGCACACTTCGTGCACCTTCAACAATGATTTGATTGCCCGACATCAGGCCTGATAAAACCTCTACATAATCTCCTTGGGTCTTGCCCAATTGAAGTATGACTTTCTTTGAAATCATACTATCTTCTTTGTCATTTTCTTCTACCAAATAAACATATTGTTCACCAACGGCATTTTCAGAAACTACACTTTGCGGAATCAAAATGGCACTCTCATTGGTGTAATCATTGATTTTGGTGATCGCGGTTAAATTAGGCTTAATCGTACCTTCTTTATTCGGTACTGGAATTTCAACTTTGAATGAACGGTTCCCGGGATTTATAAAATTACCGGTCTGTCGAATTTTCGATTGAACCGTACTGCCCAAAACAGGAAACATTACCTCAACCGATTTGCCCTCAGTAACATTGGCCAAATGTGCCTCTGGCACCTCAACTTCAACGTACATATTGGAAAGGTTGACGATTCTGAATACCTCAGAACCCGGTCCAGGGGAAACCACGGTACCTTGATCTTTGATAACATCGTCAACGATTCCTGTAAATGGCGCGCGCAATGTAGATTTTCCCAATTGGCTTTCCATTTGCGCAACAGCACTTTCTTGCGCCTTATATTGGGTCTTGGCTTGTAAGTATTGAATTTCTGAACCGATGTTTTGCTTCCATAAACGTTCTTGACGCTCAAAAGTCGTTTTGGCCAAATCCAATTGCGTTCTCATTTGGGCCAACTGGCTTGATAATCCACCGTCATCAATGGAACCGAGAATTTGACCTTTCGAAACCCGTTGACCTTCTTTGACATAAACACGGGTTAACGTGCCTGCCATTTCAGGATATATCAAAACGTTTTGATCGGTCATCACGTCACCCTGTAACTCCAGATAATGTTGGAATTGTTTTGCTTCTAGGGTCAAGGTCGATACCAAGGGTAATTTCACATCTCCACTGATGGCCAAAATGGCGGAGTCCAATAATTTTACCTGATTTTCAATGGCCTTTAGGTTTTGGTTCAATTCCGTTCTTTTGGATGATAGGGTTTCTATATCGGTGGAGGCTATAATGTCTTCGACCGAACCTGTCGTCTTACTGCCACAAGAGGCCGCCAAGATGGCAAGTATTGATAATTGAAGTATTCTTTTCATTTTGATTGATTTACTTATTTAAAATATTTTCTAATGCTGTTTTTCTATTGATGACATCGACCATGGATTGTAGGTATTCTTGTTGGGTGCCATAGAGTTGCGTCTGTGCTTGCCGTAATTCAAAACTTGTGGCCAGACCTTCTGAATACTTTACCTGGTTTTTGTTTTCGATACGTTCGGCCAATGATAAATTGTCTTTTGACGTTTGGTATTCTTCGATGGACAGGATGTAATCGCTTTTGGCACTCTCAAGTTGTAAACGGATTTGTTCTTCGGCCTCTGTTAATTGGGTCTTGGCCTTTTCATAGGCAATTTTGGCCCGTTGGGTACTTGCACTTCTACCCAATGAACTGAAAATAGGTATGTTTAAATCAACTCCGAAGGTGGAGAACCCAAACCAGTCTTGGCCATCATCAAAGAAAGTAAACTGGTCTCCAAAAGACTGCCCTCCGTAATTAATGAATGCATTTAAACTTGGTAATGCCCTGCTTTTGGCCAATTTGAGTTCGAAATACCTTTGCTCATTAAAGTTATAGACCAATTTGTAGTCAACATTATTTTCCATATTAAACTCAGCGTCCAGTAGGCCATAATCAATTTTGCTCTGGGTAAGATCATCGAGGTTTTCTGTCAAATCAGTCGGATTTTCCAACGGGATTCCCATCATCAAATTCAACATTTGAAGTGTAATTTTCTTTAAACGTTTGGCATTTTTCAGTTGGTTATCAACAGACGAGAGCGTGAATTGAAGTTGGTCTACACTTTCTTCGTCTCCGAGACCATTTTCAAAGATTTTTTTGCTTTCAAAGAGATTTTTTTCTAGCGTTTCTTTATTATTTTCCAAAATGGAAACACTTTCATCAGCCAAGAGTACATTGCCATAGGCTTCAACCACGGCTTTGCGCACCTCTAAATCGGTCTTTTCTTTGTTGTTTTTGCTGTAACTCAAGAACGCTTTTGTGGCTTGAACCCCAACGATGTATGATCCATCAAAAATTTGTTGCCTCAAAGTGCCCGTGGCAATCAATTGCTGTGGTTGCCCAAACACTACTTCTTCAAAGTCTCCCGGTTCGCCTCCAAAAAATTGGGCAGGTATCTGTGCTACCGGTTGCTTTAACTGGTTTTGATAATTAACTGCACCAGAAATTTGAGGTAGGCCGGTCGCAATAGTTTCCCATTTTTGCTTTTGGGCATCGACCATGTCCCTACCCGCATTGATTGATTTATAGTTATGTTCAAGGGCATATACAATGGCTTCATCCAATGAGAATAATGTTTTCGCCTCCTGGGCTTTCAACGGAATTGACCATAGTAAAATGAGTATGCCTATTTTGATTACTGTTCGCATTTATTGTTGGTTTGAATTGATGATTTCGTTTAATATTTTCCTTCCTTTTGGGGTGACAATGCCCCTCAGGTGATATTCTAAATAATAGTCTTCCAGTTCAAGTTTAGTGAACATGGAACTGGGGAATAAATCCAAGTCCCCGAGACTTATCGCTCCTGAAAAATAGATTCGGGCGACAAACTGCACGTCAAGGTTTTCTCGATAAATTCCAATTTCCATTCCTCGTTTTACATTGTCCACAACACATTCTTGCATTACACAGAACTCTTTGTCCTTTAAAGAACTAAAAAGCTTTGGGTAATACTTTTGTAATTGATACTGTGGTGAAGCCTTTTCATTTTTTAACCGAGTCATGACAAACTTCTTTATCTCGTAAAGCTCCTCAATTGGGTTTTTTTTGAGTGCTACGATTTCATCGATACCGTTGGAGATTTCCCAAAACAATCGCATGGTTGACTCTTCTACCAATTGTGTCTTGTTCTCAAAATGACTGTAAATCGTCTTTTTTGAGATGCCCATCTCATTGGCTAGGTCATCCATAGTAACACTTTTGAACCCTAGGTTCAAAAAGAGATCGGTCGCCTTATTTAGAATTTCAGTCTTCATTTGAATGAGCAAAACTAAATCGGAAACTTTAAAAACAAAAAAAGTTTCCAAAGTTTTACATTTATTTAACGTCGTTCAAATTTCCTTGAATAGGACGAAAGAGGCACTGAGATTTGGACCGAAGTGGTATTTTTTTGTTTGAAATGATAAAGAAACCACTGAACTGTAACATTCGGTTGGCCCGAAATTGCTTATTGTTCTTCATGATGGTCTTGTTTTTTTGCTACAAAAGCTTTAAACGCTGACTCTCCCTCTGATGACCAAAATTCATCATAGTATTTCCACTCCGAAAAGTCACGACGAATACCATTGAATGATTTATTATTTCTTGATTTCATCTTGGCTTTTTTATGGCTCTTTCCCGGTCCGTTGCCTCCGCCAAAACCAAAGATTATTTTAGCCAAGACCAGAATCCCGAAGGCCTGCCAGTACGTAATTGTGGTTAGACCGAAAACGTCTGGCATTAACCAGTTCCATAAAAGCATCACCACATATCCGATTAAGAATGTCAGTGCTATTATGAAAAGGGTAAAAACGAGCACTTTTACTCCTTTGCCCACATAACCTCTTACCTTATCTTTCATTCGGTTTTCCAATTCATCTTTATAATCCAAATTATTTTAATTTATACGTTGTGTTTATTTCTAATTTGTTTTAATAAAATCGACATGGCCCGATGCCTTCTTGACATTAATGTGCCTTCTGGAATACCTGTTTCTTTTGATATTTCGCGGTAGGAATATCCCTCAAAATCGATGGCCAGAATGATATCCCGATAATGCGGTTTTAATCGCATGATGGTTGTTTTGAGTTCATTAACCAAGTATTTGGGGTACCTATTCCGTTCAGTACCATAGAACCGTTCGGCAAAGTCTGTCCAGAGCTGGTTGAGTTCATTTTCGTCATAGGTAGGTTCTCTTTTGGTTCTCATTTTGTCAATGATTCTATTCTTTAGGGTACGATACACAAAGCCCGGTATGTTATTTATGGGCTATGCGTTCTCAGGTCTTGAAAAAATTTTCAGGGCGACATCTTGAAGAATATCTTCGGCATTGGTATCAGCTGTATTTTTAATTCTAGATTTTATATAGCCAACAAGCGCTTGGTACTCTTCTTGAAAAAATGCTGATAATTGTGATTGGTTGTTGTTTTCCGGAAGCATCCGCTTGCATTTTATTCCCTAATTCAACTTTAAAGACGATGGATTTTAAATCCATTGCATTTTTTTGAACTTTTTAGGCAACTGTTTGACGTGAACAGGATGGAATTGTAACAAGCAGTGTATTTTTAACCAAAATTGACCACATGCAAACGTTGGAATATTATCAAAAGGAATTCATTTCATTTCTTGAAGAACAGGAGTACATCAAAGAGCCAAGAAATCTCTACGATCCTGTATCTTATATCTTGAATCTTGGGGGAAAACGCCTGCGACCCGTGTTGACCTTGATTGCTGCAGAACTCTTTGGTTCTGATTCTAAAAAGGCACTTCCAGCAGCGATGGCCGTTGAGGTATTCCATAATTTTTCTTTGTTGCATGATGATATTATGGATGATGCCCCTCTGCGGAGGGGAAAGCCAACGGTTCATGAAAAATGGGATGTAAATACGGGTATTCTTTCAGGAGACGTGATGCTTATCAACTCTTATGAACATCTTGAGGGCTATAACCCCGATATCTTAAAAAAACTGTTTTTGTTGTTTAACAGAACAGCGGTAGAAGTATGTGAAGGGCAACAATACGATGTTGATTTCGAAACGCGTAACGACGTAAGTATAGAAGAATATCTCAAAATGATTGAGTATAAAACCTCTGTATTGATCGGTGCAGCCCTGAAGATGGGTGCCATTGTGGCTGGAGCACCTGAAGACCAACAAGATTTAATTTATGACTTCGGCAGAAACTTGGGCATTGCCTTTCAATTACAGGACGATTATTAAGATGCCTTCGGAAATCCAGAAGTATTTGGTAAACAAGTCGCTGGCGATATTATTGAGAATAAAAAGACCTATCTCTATTTAAAGGCTCTTGAATTGGCCAATGCTGAAGATAAAGATGCGCTACAACAGCTTTTTGAAAGCCATCCTGAAAACCCGGACGAAAAGGTAAAAAAAGCTAAGCACATTTTTAGTACCTCTGGTTCTGATAAGGCTACTCAAGAAGCGATAAAGCAATTTACAGAAAAAGCATTTGAGTCCCTGAACAAAGTAGAGGCCCCAGCAGCCGGGAAACAATTATTAAAAGCAATGGGCAGGAACCTCATGGAACGAACGAATTAATTAGAAGTAACTTCAATGACGAAGTTATCGATATAGAGTTGTATATCCTCTTCTTTGGGATTTGCAGTTGCTCCTATTTGTAAACGTTCATACTCTACCGGAGTTTGTAATTCAAATTCAATATTTTCTTCGGCAAATAAATCTTTAAAAATAATTTCGTTTGGCATATTGGCCCCGCTTTGTGAGCTGGTTAAATTTCCATTAATGAACAATTGGTTGCTCCCATCATTGTCAGGAGACATTTTCATTGTCCAACGTACTTCTACCCACTCATTCCTAGGAAAAACTACTTGATTTTGAGCTATTGTTTCGAGCCCTATTTTACCACGTTCAATAGAAAGACTATTGTTTTCTCCCGATAGCATCAAACGAACCCCGGGACATTGGTTATTGGGTACTGAGGGATCCCAACAAGAGCAACACTCAACATCAATGAGCAAAAGGTTTTCAATATTGGCTTCGCCCTCAATAAAGAAATGTGCCTGAATGGTCAATGTTTGACCTTCTGATATTGATAACCCATTTTTTTCCAAATCAATTTTGGAAAGGATTTCATCAGTGCCCGAAGAGAAAATAGAAAGTGCATAATTCCCTTCATACACCTGTGAAGTGCTTAAATTAACCTGATTTTCACCGTTGTTTGGATTTACACGTTGTATTCCCGACCATCTTGAATTGTCTTCTGGAAATAGTGCTTCAAGGTTTCCACCCACATCTTCGAAATCCTCAGAAAACAAAAAAATCTGTGTATCAGTTTCTTCTGCATCCATAACTTCTTCCGTATCGTTTGTATCAGAACACGATATCAGCAAGAAACACAATAGAAATATAAATGGTCGCGGCAGCATACTTTGAAAACGAGCTCCAAAGGATGTTATTGTGGAAAAAAGCGCTTAACCAATGCTTTGATAAACGGCCAGGGTTGGGGTGCGGCCATAATAAATACTTCTTCGTAAAATTTGGTATCCTCGTCCAAGAATTTGAAAATAAGTTGTGGTCTTCTTTTTGCAAATAGTTTGCCGAAAAGAGAGGCTCCCAAATGATTGTGTGAATGAAGAATATCGGGCAAGAGCATATCGTAAAACCAAAAGCGGCTTTTTTTACCGAAAGCTTTCAGGGGTTTTCCCA
>JBHJJC010000051.1:0-25541 GCA_050042945.1 Croceivirga sp. | reverse complement strand
ATGCAGCAACCTTTCTGCTCTTATTGGCTACGGGTGCAAGCGCATACCAATTGCATAACCAAAACCAAAATCGCCAAGAATTGGTTAGAAAAGATACACAAGAGGCAGTTTCAAGACAAATTCAAGAAGCTACTTTCTTTGAGGCTAATCCATAACAAATACCGGCGTTGAACCTCAATAATTCCAAAAAGCCAGAAGGGCCAATGCACCATATTATCGCCGGAGCGTTTCGTTTTAAGGCCAATGCCGATAAAAAGGTCGCTGAACTAAAAAATGAAGGCTATGATGCGGCCTACATCGGCGCCAATCGTTATGGACTTCATCAAGTGGTTTTCAGTAGTATTTCAGACGGTCAAGAGGCTTTGGCCTACTTGCAAAAAATCAAGGCGACCATTTCTGCCGATGCTTGGATGCTTTCTGAGAAATAATATCAGTGGGAAGCAGTTCGTAGTTTTGGAAGTCGCTACATTTTATATCTCCAATGAAGGAATAGCTTAGGTACACCAAAATTTACGCTGTTGAATAACGTTGCTCGTTAAACCAAAGTGAATGCTGTAGTTGCCATAAAACAATGCCTATGGCACCTAAACAGTAGCTCGTTTTCTAATTCCCATTGTATAGATTTCATCTTTTGACACAGAAATAATACAAACAGCATTGGCTTTCTTTGTTAGGAATGACCCTTCCCGCATAATGGGAACAAAATTGTATCAAAATTGAATTTGAGACAGCTTTTCACAAATACTGGGCACTTCTACATTAGTTTTTTTAAGATATTCCAGGATGTATAATCTTTAAAACAGAAAAATGAACATCCTTCTCCGTTATCAAAGAATACCATTTTTAGGTATGCTTTTCGTGTTATTAAGTGTTTTTGTTGTTTCTTCCTGTTCCTCCGAAGATGGTTCTGATGATGATGGCGGCGGTGGTGCAGGCTTTGACCCCATGATAATCACTGGTATTTATGATGGTTCAGCGACCTTAGGAGGTACCGCACCAACATCCGCAATTATACGTAGCACTAGAAACGAAAATGAATTTAGGCTTGAATTTTTTAGCAACGCAGGGCAAATGGCCTGCTGCAATACAGACTCTAGCATACCTGATGCTAGTGGCACTTTTACTTATCAAAGTGGTAGTGCTATAGATTTAGAGCTCCGTTGGTTAACCGACACCCCAGTTTGTCGCGGTATGTTGATTGGTAACAATGGCACGTTTGATTCTAATGTCGGAAGAATTGATATACGGATGACACAAAGGATAGATTGCGGAGCTGACGCCACTTTCGATGTTATACTGTTCAAGGTTGAAGATTTATAAATACGATTATTAATACCGGAAAAGGCTCTTTACATCCTTGCTAAGGTTATTATTCCCTTATTTTAACAGTAACGTTCCTCTTAAATTGAGGTTGGTTTTCCTGTTGATAGTGTCGTATTGTTAAAACTAACGATATGACATCCACTAAAACCGCTGATTATTTTATCCAGGTTTCCAACAATGTGCAGCCATCACTACCTTCAGAACTAATAATCAATTCATTATTTCCATTAAATCTAAAGCTTAAAGTGAGACCTTGTATGATAAGCCGGTTTTCCTCAATAACATAAGAAAAGATACTCTCGGTCTCTAAACCTTTTTCCAGCTCCGTGAACGTCGCATTACCTTCAAGAAACCTTACCGTAAAGCAGTTGGACCCATCACATTCCAACTCTCGGGTAGTATTGTCCTCACCTACGGCGCATTCAGTGAACTGCGTTCGTATTTGTGTCCAAAGCGGGCCTTCGAGCCTATTGTCATCACTACCGGTATCATCATCCTTGCACGAAATCAGAACAAAAATGACAAGAAAATACCTAAGCGTTATAAATAAACTATTAGCTTTAAAATTGTTCGATATAAGTAGCTGAATATTCCCCATCTTTTAGTTTTTTACAAACAGCTTTTAAATGGGTATCAGTAGTTTATTATTTTGTCTCTCAACCCTAGTATCGTAAAAAGTACTAAACCCGGTAGATAACATATTGTTTCATCAGCCAGAGATTTACTCAAAAGTCTTTTTCAGAAGGTTTTACAGTGCTTGCCCTTTCGCATCTTCATCAACTGCTATTATTGTACCTTCTTTATCAATAAATATTACTTTAGGTAATGCACCTACTTCCATTTATTGAGCCTGAACAGAGTTTAAACCCTTTGGTGAGAATTGTATTCTTCCAGTTCATGCCAAAACGCTTCGCTCTAAAATTCTTTACTTGATCTTCGCTAGCATCCAATGAGAAGCACATAAAACTAAAGTCATTCACTGATTTTTAAAAGGTTCCATCTATTTTCTCCCGCCGGTGGTGGACAGGTAGACTCTATATCCATACTGAGTTGAAGCTTTCCATCTGGTAATCTCATACCATTACCATTAAATGTGCCAGTACAAATAGGTACATCAGTCCGTTCGGTTAACATTATGGAAGCTTCAGTCCCATCAACAATCAGCGTACCTCTGGCTTCTGGCGTCGTACCGTCGGAATTAAGAGTGGGCGTAAAATTAGAACCTATATAAAGGTTTACATTATATCTATTGGAATTCGATGGAAAAACCTCCATTGAAATTGGACCTTGTCCAGTTTCCCACTCACCAACATATCGTCCGGAAATCACACTTAAATCCAACATATCCATTTCCTCCTCTGTGACACTATCATCATTTGAGCATCCAAAGGAAAGTATCAATAGTATGAGACTAATTTTTTTCATTTCGTATTTAATTAAGGTCAATATTTTTAAAGCTCTTCAAGTAGAAAAGCTTTTGTGTTCGGAAAAGAGGGTACTCATTATAAAGTCATAACTTAAATGCCCAACATAAAGAAATCTGATTTTCATCTTATGACATTCTTTTTTTTTGTGTCAAAACAAGAATGAAACAGAATATTTGAATGATAGATCGAGAGAATAAGCTCTTTTAGCTCTTTAGAAAATTTAGTGCAAATAGATTTTTTCAAAACTTAAATCCGCTCAATGGAAATCTTTGAAAACAAACTTTTCTCGGGTATCACCCTTGGTCTTTACACACAGCTACTCGTTATGGGCTTGTTGTTTATCTCCATTGGTTATAAAAACCAAAGAAAGGTAATCCTAGGATGTTTTTGCTTGTTCTTAGGCAGTGTTAGCTTATATAATACCTTCTGGAACCTTTTTAAGGATTCTTTTTTAGCCAACTTGATTCTTTCAGGGTACAAATCTATTTTCTATGCCCCACTTCTTTATCTATATATCTTTTCAACTGAAAAAAAAATTAAGAATAACAGACTGTTAAAGCATTTATGGGTTCCCATCTTGGTAACTGTTTCTTATCTGTTTATAAAATTTCTTTTTGTAGATTTTTATGAGAAGTATTTGATGCTCATTATTATCGGTATTTCTATTCTAGAAATATGTTCTTTTACATTTTATACTATCCTTTTATTTCTCAATTACCATCATCTGAGAGATACCCTCTTGCCGTGGGTCAGGAAAAAATATTTATACTTTTTTTCTGCTGTGTCGTTTTATTTTTTGGTTACGTCCATTACACGGCTTTTTAATTTCTTTATTTCAGTGGATGCATATCCCACCTACTATGAATTTACAATTATCGGGTCTTATTTTCTTGGGATTTTAATCTATTTTCTAATAGCTTTTTTTACCATCAGTGAAATCAATCAACTAAAAGTATTTTTCGTCCCCAAGTCTCCTTATCTCGTCAAAGGTTTTGCCCAAAAAGAGCAGGAAATAAAAGGGCTAATCGAACAGAGAATAGTTTCCCAAAAATTATTTAAAGACAAAAATCTTACTGCAAAATCTGCTGCGAAAGCACTTGGAATAAAAGAAAATGAACTGAAAGAATATCTAAGATTAAATTCTAGGCAAAATTTTAATGAATTTATCAATGATTTAAGGGTCAATGAGTTCAAAAAAATACTGGAAACCATGGATTCCAACAAGTTTGACATTTATGGAATTGCCAATGAGGTAGGGTTTAAGTCGCGAAGTACCTTCTACAGGCATTTTAATGAACATACTGGGATCACCCCTGGACAATATCTTAAGTCCTTAAAAAATCAACCGTGAACTTTTTTGAGGTTATACAGGTTCATATTAATAGACCACACAAAATCAAAAGAGTAATTGCTCTTCTAAGTGTCCTCTCAGCACTTATATTATTTGAATTGAAAAGAAAGTAAAAAATTCCTAAAAAGTTTTGGGTTTCTGTTTCCTGTTCACTTCCCCTGTTTTCCTTTATCCAAATTTTTGAGTAATGCAAGCCAAAAAACCTATTGATTCGCGGACTACGATGACCGATATGGTCTTACCCAGTGAAACCAATCCATTGAATAATCTGTTCGGGGGAGAACTTTTGGCCCGTATGGACCGCGCAGCAAGTATTGCTGCTCGTCGTCACAGCAGAAGAATCACGGTAACCGCTTCGGTAAACCATGTTGCTTTTAATCGGTCCGTACCCGTAGGGAGCGTAGTTACTGTAGAAGCAGCTGTTTCTCGTGCCTTCAAAACTTCAATGGAAATTTACATCGATGTTTGGATGGAAGACCGAATCAGCGGTGAACGCATAAAGGCCAATGAGGCCATCTATACCTTTGTTGCCGTTGACGAGACCGGCACACCGACCGAAGTACCTCCATTGGAACCTGAGACCGATGTAGAGAAAAATCGTTTTGACGCAGCATTGCGGCGAAAACAACTAAGTCTTGTTTTGGCCGGAAAATTAAAACCGAATGAGGCAACGGAACTTAGGGCGTTGTTTATGGATTAAAGAATGTAAAACTTTATTCCAAAAATAGGTTGAAAGACCCTTGTATTTCTCAAAAAGCCCCTCACGGATTCAGCCGCATCAATACGCAGAAAACCCCATTGACTCTGTGCAGCAATAAAAATGCCGAAGGCATTTGACAAACGGTACGATAGTTCAGCACCAGCCATAAGTGCCGTTCCGGAATCATTGAACCTTCGCAAACCAACTCGATTCCGAAAATCAATATAGCCCAAACCTATATTCGCATTGAATTCAAGATCGTTTTTTCTTCCTAGTAGGGTATGACCCAACACCAAAAAAGCAGAAGTGATAGTGCTTGATTCCAACAGTCCTAAGTTATCATTATTGGTGACCACGCCTTGAATACCTTGAATTTGGACACCCAAATCCCTCACCTTATCTATTTTAACCATGGCATCTAAATGAACACCTGTTCTAATGTCATAGTTCTGAGCCAAAAAATTATCACCATATGCTGATGGAAAAACCAGGCCAGCCTTTACCTTGCCCAAAACATCATAGTAATAGGCCGGTTTCTCATCTTTGGTCTCTTTTTCTTGGGCACCGACTGATAGCGCGACCGCAAGAATATATAAGACGAGTAGTTCTTTAAAATTCAAAAACGAATCCATTTTCATTTTCTTTTACAACAATTTGCAAGGCCTCCAACTGGCTCGATCCGCTATTCAATAAACGGTATTCCATGTATATGGTATCGTTTTCCCTAACGTTCAAAAGAAATTCTGCTTGGCTATCATCTGGGGTTAAGACGCCACTAAAACCTGAGTCGGAATAGACGATAGGCCCTAAACCATCATATGGATTGAAATCAATGTTTTTGACCTCTGGTTTATACCGAAATGAATAGTTAAGGGTATCTTTTGTATTATTTTGTCGTTCGATACCTAATTCAAAACGTCGTAACGCTTCAACCGTAAACACATTAAGATCGAAAGTAAAATCATCTTTCTCTAAAAAGTTGATTCCGTTCACAATAATAGGCGTGCTATTCGCCTGAATACCTCTATTAAAAGTATTGATCTGGGCATAAATGTTAAGTGCATTGCTTGGGCTTAAAGTAATCAAAGAAAACGAGCCATCCGCATCGGTATCTGCCTCTCCTAGAAGTTCATCATTTGAACTAGGGTTAAAGTCGCCAGAATCAAAAAAGTTGCGTGATGCATAAATTTTAACCGGCACACTGGCCAAGGGGTTCCCTTGAAAATCTATCGTTCTGCCCTTGAACAACAAACGTTGGTTACAAACAAATTCAATTTCTGACTCACATTCAGCAGAAAAAAGAAGTAGGGCAAATAATGGAATGAAAAGCTTTCGCATAGCCTAATAAAGAAACCAAAAGATTTCTAGCCAAACATTATCTTAATGTGAAATTTTAAAAATCAAAATTATCAGGGTCTGGACCAAATCGTTGACCACGATGCAACCTATCTAGTAGTTGCATGTCTTCATCACTCAATTGGAAATCAAAAATATTTGCATTGGCGACAATTCGCTCTTTTTTGACCGACTTTGGAATAGTGACTACCCCTTTCTGTACATCCCATCGCAAAACGATTTGAGCAATTGATTTATCATATTTTTCGGCAAGTGCCTTGAACTCTACCATATTGAAGATTTTACCCTGCATCATAGGTGACCAAGCTTCATACTGAATGGTATTTTTAGTACAAAAATCGAGTAAGTCCTGTTGTACCAAAAATGGGTGGAATTCCATTTGATTGACCATCGGTGTTACGTTGGCCTGGCTCATCACATCTTCTAAATGATGCTGCATAAAATTGCTGACCCCAATGGCCTTCACGCGTCCATCAGCATAAAGCTGCTCAAACGCCCTCCAGGTGTCTTTATATTTGCCGGCAACAGGCCAATGGATGAGGTACAGGTCTAAATACTCCATATCCAGTCGCTTCAAGCTCGCGTCGAACGCCTTTAGGGTACTATCATATCCTTGATCCGCATTCCATACCTTGCTAACAACAAAAAGTTCTTCCCGAGCGATACCACATTGTTTTCCGCCTAGGCCAACACCTTCTTCATTCTGATACACCGAAGCGGTATCAATATGTCGATAGCCCGCCTCAACGGCCCATTTTATAGCATTGATTACTTCTTGGCCGTCTTTTGACAGATAGACGCCAAGTCCGAAATATGGCATTTTCACACCATTATTTAGGGTAAAGGTACCCTGCAGGTTCGTTATGTTCTTCATTGTATTACAATTGATAAATCCACTCTTCTGGATTTAATTTTTTGGTGTTTTGGTACAAATAGAACTTCAATTTGGTCAAACCATCGGTTTTACTGGTGTACACCTCTCCCAATTCATCTCTGACCGTAACTTGGTCACCGCTTTTAACATAAGAACTGGCCAAATTATAATAGGTTGAAATATAGTTGCCATGGCGGATAAAAATAGCCTTTTGCCCTGTCCGGGTCGTCTTTACATCAATAACTTCTCCGTCAAAAATAGCGCGGGCTTTTTCACCTTTATTGGTTGAAATCGTCACTCCATTGTTCTGGTGTGTGATTCCCGGATAAATTTTATCGGCGTAAACCCCGAATCCTTGGCTCTTTACTCCTTTCTCTACGGGCCAAATCAATCGCCCCTTGTTTGCCGTAAAGCTTGAGGCCAAGGCTTGGGCCTCAGGCGTTAGAGAGAATGCGGTAGCCTTTCGTGATGTACCTGATTTCTTATTCGAGCTTACAATCGCACTACGGATCAACCGTTCAATCTCTTGGTCTATACGTCTTGCCTCCTTACGTTTTTCCTGTATGGCTTGTGTGTATTTGCTCTCGTTGGCGCGAATGGTCTTTAACAGCTTTTTTTGCGAGGCAATCTCTTTTGAAAGTTCACTTTTTACCTCTCGGTTATCGGACAGCAGTTGTTCCTTTACCTTACGCTGGTCGACCAAACCCTTGTTCAATGCGGTCAATTCAACGGTCTTTGACTGAATGTCCAACCCTTGTTGCTTTCGAAACTCCGTATACTGTTTTAAATATTGCAACCGTTTGAAGGCTTGAAAAAAATCGTCGGAAGACAATAAAAACAGCAATCGATTTTGATTCGAACGCTGCTGATATGAATTGACAATAAGTTTCGCATAATCCTCTTTTAAGAGCTCCAAATCTTGTCGAAGTTTAGAAATCTTTCGAACATTGGCATTGATTTGGCGATTCAGAAGGTTAGATTGGCGATTGGTCACTCGAATCAGTTCTTGCCGCATGTTGATTTTTTGATCGAGCACTTCCATTTGCTCCAATACATTTCCCCTTTCGGCCTTTTCTTCGGACAAGAGCCTATTCATTTCCCGAATCTCTCGTTGAATCTGTGCTTTCTTCGCTTCCAAGGCTTTTTGTTCGCTACTTTGGGCATAGGCTTTTGACCAAAACAAGCAGGTTAGGCTAAAAACAAGGTAGTATATTCTTTTTTTTGACAACACCTTCATCTCGATACCAATGCTTTGAAACCTTTCGGTATTTTATAGGGAAAGTTCAGCTTTTTACCGAATTCAATATTCTTAAAATTCAATTTAATGGTGCGAACACCCTCTGCATTTGCGGCCTCAATATTCACCTGACTTGGTACCACTTTAGCAGACACATTCTGATATTCATATTGCATATTCAGAAAACGGTCTTTTTCAGGCTGTGAAATCTGTTGACGATATACTTTAAAGTGTTTGGGCTCTAGGGAAAATAGAATTTTGAACAATTCATTTTCTTGCCTTGGTCTTAAGGTATACCCGTTTTTCTCTTGGGCAGCGATATATTTTTCATCTCGAAGGTCGAGAACCGTATTGCCGATAAAGACATTCTGTACTTTTTCAAAATTCATCTCATATCCCAATAAGGCTGTTAAAAAAGCAAAATCGCCATCGAAGTACTCTCCTTCAAGCTTGTTGTAAAATGATACCCTTTCAGGAGTTATCATTGCCTTGAACATTCCTAAGGGTGCACTTACCCAAATGACCTCATCCTTTTTCATTCGAAGACTGACGGTAACCCCTTGTTCAGTATCTCCCTCTTGATAGTCAATTTTTATCCTACCGCTTATCGTTTCAAAATCAAGGGTATTGGAATAATGTTTTTGTATGATTTTACGGGTTGAAAGCGATGCATCAACAGTACCCTCGGCAATTCCCTTTTTTGATGAACAAGACACCATTAAGACGAGGGATAAGGCCAAAAAAACTGGAGAAAGTCGTTTGATATTTCGTTCCCTCATCCTTAAAAACCAGGTTTTATCTTACTAAGATACAGATTGGCCTTAGAACCATTCCCCATAGCGGTATAAGCTTCTGAAAGTTCTTTATAAAAATCATTCATCAGTTCATCATTATCAAAAAGGTAATCCAGGCCTTCTTCCCATATGACAATGGCCTCTTGATGTCTTTTTGTTCGAGCCAAAGCCAATCCATAATAGAAGTAAAAATGAGGCTGCAGGGGATATTGCTCTAAGGCTTCTTGAGCTTTGCGTTCCAGCGTTTTTATATCATTCGTTTGCGCCAGACTTGCTAACTCTTTGCGGAAGATGTCCAAAGGGTCTTCAGGGGAACCTTCTACAGCCGTACCACGACTTTCTTCTTTTGCTTCATTGATTTTGGCATTGTTTTGATTGCTTATTGCATCATTTATTTTTTGCATCAAGAGGATGCTTTCTTGAGTCATATCGAGATTGGCCAAAACTTCTTTGGCCTCTTTATAATTGCCATTTTCAACGTAAAGTTTGGCGAGATTACCTCGTAGCGCAGCATTTGTATAGGGAATAGCCCCTTTCACCGTTTGAAAGGGAACACGTTGTTTTGTCGTAATGTTGAACAGGTTTTCTAAAAACCAGTAATTATCGGGTACTGCTATTAAAGCGTCGATAGCGTATTGCTCAGCAGGAATATACTTTTTATCTAGGTAGTAGGTTTTTGCCAGTTCATGGTCAATCGCACTATTTTCAGGTTGAAGCTGCTTACATTCCAAAAGTAGATTGATGGCGCGGTCATAGTTCTGAATTCCCTTGTGTTTTAAGGCCTCAAAAAATACATTTTGAAACTTATCGGTATATTCCTCAAGAAATACCTCAGCACTCTCTTCTTCTTGAATACTATTCGGAGACTCTTGGGCGTAGACCTTTATAGACAAGGTCATCAAAGTACATCCAATAACTCGTATAATCCTCATAGTATCCCTATAAACCCACTACAAGAGAGCACAATCCCAATGAAGTAACTTCTGTAGTATTGCTCCTTTTGTAGCACATTTTACGTGGCTATTACTCCAACACGGAATAATCTCCGATGCTGATGGTTTCAAAATTACCATCATAGCGCACATGATTGCCAATCATGGCATTATCTAAATTAGCATTTTTGATGATGCTATTGCTCTGAATTAGGCTATTCTTAACGGTCGTATTCTCAATTACGGTGTTTTCCCCGACAGACACATAGGGCCCAACCGTAGTGTTTTTCAATACTACATTTTCCCCTATAAAACAAGGTTCAATGATATTTGCGTTCTCCGTTTTAATGGTGGTGGCCATTAGCTTCTCCCCGTCTTTTTCCAAAAAGCCCAACATGCGTTGATTGGTCTCAACGGTAACACGTTTGTTCCCACAGTCCATCCACTCATCTACCTTACCCGTGACAAATACCTTACCACCGGCCATCATCCGTTTTATTCCATCATTGATTTGGTATTCGCCACCATTTATGATGTTATTCTCTAAGACGAACTGGAGTTCATTTCGTAACACACCTACCTCTTTGAAGTAATAAATACCTATAACGGCTTGGTCACTGATAAATGTGGTCGGCTTCTCCACCAACTCTATAATGTGATTATTTTCGTTAAGATTGACCACACCATACGCCTTAGGATTATCAACACGCTTGGTCCAAATCACACTATCTGCTTCTTTGTCTAAATTAAAATCGGCTCGAATCAAGGTATCAGCATACGCAATCACTGCAGGGCCAGACAAAGAAGGTTCGGCACACATAATGGCATGCCCTGTTCCTTTGGGGTCCAATTGACGATAAATACTTGCTTTGGCCCCTAGTTCTTGTGCCAGTTTTTCGAGACTTTTCACTACATCATCTCCAAAAAAAGCGGGGTCCCCCAAAATAAAGGCGACTTCTTCAATCGGTTCACCCAAGACTTTTGCGATATCACTCACCAACCGATGTACGATAGGTTTACCTGCAACGGGAATCAAAGGTTTTGGAACAGTAAGTGTATGTGGTCTTAAACGAGAGCCGCGACCGGCCATGGGTACGATTATTTTCATGATACCAGTTAGATAGTTATAAGTTGGAAATTAATAGTATTGTACCTAAAGGGAACGCTACTCATTTGTGGATATTTCTTAAAAGGGTTTCTTTTTTAAATAATTGTAAGTCGAAGTAAAGTTATTTAACCCCGGTACTCCCAAATCCGCCAGCTCCACGTGACGTTTCCGAAAGTTCTTTCACCTCCAACCACTCGGCGCGTTCATGTCTTGCTATCACCAATTGGGCCACGCGCTCTCCATCTTCCACAGTAAAATCTTCATTCGAAAGATTGACCAAGATCACCCCAATTTCACCACGATAATCAGCGTCTATCGTCCCCGGAGCGTTAAGCACGGTAATCCCTTTCTTGGCTGCCAATCCACTTCTCGGACGAACTTGCGCTTCATACCCCACAGGAAGCGCAATGAACAATCCGGTTTTGATAATGGTTCGCTCCAGTGGTTTTAATGTAATGGGCTCGGGTATGTTGGCCCGTAAATCCATACCGGCCGAGGCTTCCGTTTCATAATGCGGCAGCGCATGATTCGAACGGTTAATAATACTAATTTTCACGCTTTAAGAATATGGTTTTGAGTTTATCACCCTCCAGTTTATAAATAAGCCCCAAAAATAATAAAAGCAATAGGCTTCCTACGATTAAATTGCTATCGAAGACATAGAACGACAATACAGAAAAAAGAATTGAAATACCCCCATAAAAAGAGATTTTTCTCATGTTGTAAGGAATCGGATAATACTTCCTTCCATAGTAATACGATAATAGCATCATTGTGCCATAAGCGGCCAATGTTGCCAAAGCAGAGGCCATGTAGCCCCAAACTGGAATTAAAGCTAGATTTATGACCAGTGTCAGTATAGCGCCGACCGTTGAAATGTAGGCCCCGAACTTGGTGCGGTCTGTGATTTTATACCAAACTGATAGATTATGGTAAATGCCCAAACAGAAACTGGCCAATAAAATGATGGGTACAATTTGAAACGCCTCATAATATGCGTCGTTTCGAATCAATACTTTTCCCAAAACATCAATATAGACCACTACGAACAAAAGGATAAGACTACCGATAATGATAAAGTAATTTGTGATTTGTGCGTAGGTGTTTTGGGGATTTTCTTTGTTGGCCTGACTAAAAAAGAAGGGTTCAACACCCAATCGAAAGGCAGTGCCAAAAAGGGTCATGAACAAAGCCAGTTTGTAGCATGCCCCGTATTTACCAGCTTCTGTATCAGAAACCATTTGAGTCAGTAAAATCTTATCCACTACTTCATTAACGGTGAAAGCAATGCCCGCCACCAGAACGGGAAGCGCATAACCCAACATTCTATTCCACAAACCCAAATCAAAAACATAAGTTGTTTTGAAGTATGCTGGTGAGACCATGAGAAGGGTCACTGCACTCGCTATGATATTAGAGATAAAGATGTATTGAATTTCAAAGTTCTCTTGATAAATGGACTCAAAAAAGGTATTTGTTCCGTTGGCCAAATCGGGAAGCAAGAGAAGGAAGAAAAGGTTAAGGCTTAGATTGATAGCAACACTAAAAGTCTTTATCCAAGCATATTTAAGTGGTTTTTCATTTGCCCGAAGTAGGGCAAAAGGGATAATGGCCAAGGCGTCCAGAACCAAAATATACACCGTGAACTTTATGAATTCCCCCTTAATACGCGTCCATTCGACAAGATATCCTTTGAAAAGTAATGCGAACACCAAAAAAATAAGGGAAGAGGCGAAAAGTGAAATTAAAGCCGTAGAAACTACGTGCTTTTTCTTTTCGTTGGAATGGTAAAACCTAAAAAAAGCTGTTTCCATACCATAGGCCAAAAACACATTGAAGATGGCTATCCATGAATAAATGTTTACATATTGACCATACCCCGAAGCCTGCTCAAAAACACTGGTATAAAGTGGGAGTAAAAACACTGAAAGCACCCTAGGCAGCACGGTGGCCAAGCCATAAATAAACGTTTGTTGAAATAATTTACGTAGTAGCGCCAATTCTCACGAATTAAACAAACCCCGAAGCTTGGCTTCAGGGTTTATAAGATAAAGGTAGCAATATCTGCACTACCTGAACATCTTTGTCTTTTTCTCTTTGATGTTCTCTACTTTATAATATTTCAGAGTGCCGTCCTCTAAAAAACTCAGCACACCCTGGTTTTTTTCTAATTCAAAAGGAAATTTTTCTTTCAACTTGGGCGGTTGGTTCCCCACCTCTTGTTTTGAATCCGAGTGCATTACCATATCGGGCTTTTTCATGCCTTGGTTCTTAAAGTTCGCTTTGACAATCCCTCCATTGGCCGTGCTTTCCATATCGATATCAGCAACCTTTCCTCTGAAAAAAGCTTGTTGCCAGTTTATTTGATCGAGGTTCTCACCGAGAATAGGTATTTCTAAAAGCATTCCTGAACCAGATTCCGCCCTTCCTCCCAACCAGGCTTGACAGCTCGCATTTCCTATTTCAAATAGAGTTTGGTCAACCATTGCTTTTTGGGAAGAGCAACTTGATAATGAAAACCAAAAAATAACAATCATACCGGCCAGCACTTTCATCGCTTCACTTTTAGTAAACTATAAAGATATAAAACCAATTTTAGTGCCAAACCCAACGATTACCCGAGCTATTGACAACAATTTTGCTACCTTTTAAAGTAAATTATTTAGGAATGAACATTTTTAAGCATTACTTCATACCAATTGGTTTATTAATTTTATTTTCCTTTTGTGAAGACCATAAGGTGACAAAAAAGCGCCCTAATATTTTGTTCATCATGTCTGATGACCACGCTTATCAGGCCATAAGTGCTTATCAAAATCATCTGATTCAAACACCAAATATTGACAGAATTGCTAAAGAAGGAATTCGTTTTACCAATGCCTGCGTCACCAATTCTATCTGTGCGCCTTCGAGGGCGACCATTTTAACAGGAAAACACACCCATATCAATGGCAAAACTGACAATAGCCGCCCTTTTGATACCACTCAAGTGACGTTTCCTGAACTATTTCAAGATGCGGGATATCAAACAGCAATGTTCGGAAAACTACACTTCGGCAACAACCCCAAAGGGGTGGATGATTTTATGATTCTACCTGGGCAAGGAAATTATATCAATCCGGATTTCATCACAACAACTGGAGATACTACCAGAATTCAAGGTTATGTGACCGATATCATTACCGATTTGACCTTAGATTGGATGGAGAAAAAAAGAGATACCTCAAAACCCTTTATGATGATGTATCTACATAAGGCCCCCCATCGGCCTTGGTGGCCGAAACCCGAAAAGTTTGCTGAGTTTTTAGAAAAGAAATTTCCAGAACCTGAGACTTTATTCGATGCATATGAAACAAGAGGTAGTGCGGCGAAGAATGCCGAGATGAACCTACTGACTGATATGATGTATAACCACGATAGTAAGATAAAACCTGAGTTATCGAAAAGTATGAACCCAAAACCCTATGTTCCTGAGTATAACAATGGTTTTCATGGGCCATATACGGATCGGGTGACGGAAGCCCAAAAAGCCGCTTATGATGCGATTTTGGATAAAATCAATACTGATTTTCAAGAAAATTGGCCAAAAATGACCGATAAAGAAAAAATGCAATGGAAATACCAGCGCTATATGCAAGATTATCTGGCCTGCATTTCTTCCGTTGATGATAATATTGGTAGGGTTTTGGATTATTTAGATGAAAATCATCTTTCTGAAAATACCTTGGTCGTCTACACCTCAGATCAAGGGTTTTTTCTAGGGGAACACGGTTGGTTTGACAAACGATTTATTTATAATGAATCTTTCAAAACTCCTTTGCTAGTGAGATGGCCCAATACGATAAAGCCAGGAATTAGCAATGAAGAGATGGTCCAAAACCTTGACTTTGCACAAACCCTTTTGGAAGCAGCCCAAATAACCGCACCAGACGATATGCAAGGCGAAAGTTTAATGCCCTTGCTTACTTCAACTGAAAAGAAATGGAAAAGGGATGCGGTCTACTACCATTACTATGAATACCCTGCCGTACATCAGGTAAAACGTCATTACGGTATTGTTACCAAAGAATTCAAACTTATCCACTTTTATTATGATGTAAATGAGTGGGAATTGTACGACCGTCAAAAAGACCCTTTAGAAATCAATAATGTCTATGGCCAGCCCCAGTACGAAGAAGAAATAACCCTTCTTAAAATAAAACTGGAAGGGCTTAGAAATCAATATGGTGATTCAGATGAACTTAATCAATATTACATTGATATTCATTTAGAAAACGAGATTGATTCCCCGTTATAAGGGAAATAATTGGTCTTTTTTTAACTCTCGCAACACCTTAAGTTCTTTACGTACTTCATTGCCAATAAAGCATACGAAAAATACCAACAGCACAATGGAGGAGTACACAACATAATTATAAAAGCCTTTAGACAGGCTTAATTTGAAGTCGGGCAGTAATGTCCAAAAGGCATAGCTGTAGACCGCTAGTAATATGGGAGTTAAAACCAAATGGACCCAAATTCTTTTACGGTAATATTTTTGAAGTTTCAACTTAAAATTCAGAATATGGTTCGTCGATGTCAAGTTCTTAAGATAATGGATGCTGAAAAGCTCAACCAATACCCTTATAATCAAAACAGCAATCATTGTTCCGATGGCCAAAACCACATCACTAGAAGCCATAGCACCAATCTTGAAAAAGAACAGAACCAGTGCGGCCACTGTACCCAAAAGTACTCTGTTGGTTATTTTTTGTTTATCAGATACCTTATCAATTCCGCTTTTAAGCGCTGAAAAATCAGACGCCATAGGTCCTTCAATAGATTGGTCTTTCCAGATGTTTTTTAATTGTTCAAATTCATTCATGATGTACACATTTTGAAAGTTCGTCTTTAATACGATGAACCCTCGTTCGAATCGCTTCATGTTTTAATCCTATTACCTGGGCAATCTCTTTTTGTGGCATTCCTTCAAGCTCCATTAAGATGATGGCTTTATTGATTGGGCCTAACATCTGAATGCATCGATACATTTCAGCGAATTGTCTTTCTTTTTCTTCAGAGGCGTCATAATCGGCAGGGATATCTCGAACATCGAGACCTTTAATCGGTGATTTCTTCATTTTTCTTAAACGCATGAGACAAGTATTCACAGCTATTCGATACATCCAGGTATTGATATTGCTCTCATTTCGAAAGGACCCTAAATTGTTCCATATCTTAATGAACACCTCTTGAGTCAGGTCTTTTGCCATGTCAATATCACCTGACACATAGCCCAGACATAGCCTTATCATTTTGGAATAATTCTCTTCGTAAAGGGTCTTGAACGCTGCTTCCAAGGCAATTTGGGTTAATTGATACCGTTCTTTAATTGTTCCATCAACCATTCAGGTTGGTCAAACATAATGAAGTGGGAGGCCCCTTTGGCAAATCGAAGTTCATAATCCTCTAAATTCTTGTACTGGTTCTCATAAGTCTGCTTTGCCATGTTTTCTCCAAAAGGTTGTGTCGCAGCCAGTATTAGAACAGGAATGTTGATTTTTGCTAATTCCTTTCGCAAATCAACTTTCAAGTAATCGGTATAACCATACACATAAGTTTTACGGTCGGCGTTTTTCATCCAGTCTATAATTGTTTTACGCTTTTCAGTATTGCTGGTCATTCCAGAAGCCATTCCCACAACCATATTCGAAAAATCGTCTTCGCTCATTGACAATAATTGATTGTTATATGGACTATCATAGACCATATTCTCACTGCTGTAATTAGGAACCATCAATGCGCCCGTCGCGGTTAACGCATCAACGATAATCAATTGTTTGAATTGGGGGCGCTTTGCAGCCAGTGAAAGCGCTAAGGTACCTCCTAGGCTATGGCCTATGGCCACGGCATTTTGCAATTGGTTGTCCAAAACATACTGCTGCACTTCTTTTTCTATCTTAGGGTACCAAGGGAATTCGATAGGTGGAACTTCACCAAAACCAGCAAACGTGAATAGGTGACATTCAAGATTTTTGGACAGTTCTACGACTTGCTCTTCCCAAACGGCATCAGGACAGGCAAAACCGGGGAAAAATAGTAGGGGTTCTCCTTCACCGACAACCCTAACTTCAAAAGCTTTGTTTTGTGCCGTTACACAGGCTGCAAGAATAAAGAATAGACTAAACGCTACCCCGTTTTTGATTTTTCTCATCTTCTTTAGGTTTATTGAATTTCCCTTTTGATGCAAATCCAAAAAAATGTTACAGAAAAAAATAAAAAGAAGGCCTTACCTGCCTTAATCTAAGGCTATTCTATTCATAGCAATTTTTGCCAGAACAAACGCTACCAATAACAGTAGGGCTGCGGTTGCAAAAGATGCCCCTGGAAAGTAGAAATTCGTCTCAGGGCGCACGAAATAATAAAAAACTGGGGCAAAGATAAACTGCCCTAAAATTGCGGTTACGCTTACCAAACCGGTAATAGACCCCTGAAGAATACCCTGTTCTTTAACCGAAACCTGATTGGAAATAATGCCTTGAACCGTTGGTCCGGCAACTCCCCCTAGGGCATAGGGAATCAAAAAGGCATATAGCATCCAAGGTTCTGAAGCCTGGGAAAACAAAAACATACCCAATGTCCAGAGCATAAAACCAAAGGTGACCACTTTCTGTTTTCCAAACCAGTCAATAGCTTTTCCTATCAAAAACCCTTGTACGAAGGCAACGATAAGACCAACGGCTACCAAAGAAATTCCAATCTCTTTGGGAGTCCAATCAAAGCTTTCTATGGTAAAGTAAGACCAAACGGTGGGCAGGACTTGTCCAGCCAAATTGGCCAAGAAAAATGCTGCAATCAACAATAGAACCCCTTTATATTTCCATAGGGCAATCAAGGACACCCCTGGAATCATCTTCATAAAATCAATAGGCCTTCGGTTCTCTGGTAAAAGGGACTCTGGAACCACCAACCATCCAAATAAAAAATTAGAAAAGGTAAGGCCTGCGGCAATATAAAACGGAAGCCGAATTTCGATATCTCCAAAGTACCCTCCTATTCCAGGACCAATGATAAAACCAAGGCCAAAAGCGGCCCCAATCAATCCAAAATTCTTTGCTTTTTCTTCCGCCGAACTGATATCTGCGATATAAGCAGACGCCACGGTAAAACTTGCACCCGTGATTCCTGCCAGAAATCTTCCAATAAACAACCAAGTAATGGTTGGGGCCCAGGCATGAACCAAATAGTCTATACTAAGACCGAGGAGGGAAAGTAAGAGAATGGGGTTGCGCCCGTATTTATCCGATATCTCACCAAGTACCGGAGAAAAGAAAAATTGCATTCCTGCAAAAGCCGTTGTCAACCACATTCCATAAATAACGGCCATATGGTTTCCCTCGCCCGTCAATTGCATGATGAACTCAGGAATAATTGGAATGATAATCCCTATACCGATGACATCAACTAGAATGGTAATGAATATAAAAAGTAAAGCCGTTTTTTTTGACTTCATGGGTTGGTTTGAAAAGAAAAGCCCCACACATGTGAGGCTTTCTATGAATTATACGCTATCAGTGTATTCTATTTAATCGTTTAAGGCTTCCGCTCCACCAACAATCTCGAGTATCTCACCCGTAATCGCTGCCTGCCTTGCTTTATTGTACGTCAAGGTCAATTGGTCTTTCAGCTCGCCCGCGTTATCTGTGGCTTTGTGCATCGCCGTCATTCGGGCGCCATGCTCACTGGCAAAAGAATCTCGAATCGCTTTATACAATTGTGTCTTCAATGATTTCGGAATCAATTGTTCTACGATTTCTGGCTTGGAGGGCTCAAAAATATACTCTGCTCCAACATTGGTATCCTCTTGAACTGGAACGATAGGCAAAAACTGTTCTGTAGTTACGATTTGGGTAGCCGCATTCTTGAAACGATTATATACCAAATCAATTTTATCATACGCTCCTTCAGTGAATTTTGACATCAAATCTTCAGCAATCTTAGCTACATAGTCATAAGTCAAATTATCAAAAACACTGCTTTCGTTGGCGACAATGCTAAACTTCTTGCCTAGAATGTCGTTCCCTTTTTTTCCAATGGTCACGTAGTCTACCTGCTTTCCGTTATACGTTTCATGGCACAGCGAAACCGATTCTTTAATGATATTGGAGTTAAAGGCACCACATAACCCTCTATTTGAGGTTATGGACACAATCAAAACCTTGTTTACTTCTCGTGCATCGGTATATTTAACACCCACATCTCCGTCTAAACTACCACTTAAATTTTGCAACAACTCGGTCAACTTATTGGCATAGGGACGCATAGCGGTAATGGCGTCTTGTGCTTTTTTCAACTTTGCAGCAGACACCATTTTCATGGCACTGGTAATCTGCATGGTTGATTTTACCGAAGCAATTCTATTTCGTATTTCCTTTAAATTTGCCATTCTTCCTTTTTGTCATTCCGCACTTGATGCGGAATCTATTGTATTATGGATTCCTGCCTACGCAGGAATGACAAGAATTACGCCTTGTACTTACTAGATAGATCTTTACAAACCGAAGTTAGTGTATCGGTCACTTCATCTGTCAATTTACCAGCCTTCAACGTGTCTAAAATTCCTCTATGCTTGGCATTCATAAATTCGATGAAATCGGTCTCAAATTCTTTTACCTTATCGACCGGAACGTCTCGTAATAGGTTCTTTGAGCCTGCAAAAATAATGGCCACCTGGTCTTCAACCGTAAATGGGTCATTTTGTGCTTGTTTCAAAATCTCTACATTTCGACGTCCTTTTTCGATGACGTTCATGGTAGCAGCATCCAAATCGGAACCAAACTTGGCAAAAGCTTCCAATTCACGGAATTGCGCTTGGTCTAATTTCAAGGTGCCTGCCACCTTTTTCATTGATTTTATCTGCGCCGAACCCCCCACACGAGATACCGAAATACCCACATTAATTGCTGGGCGAACCCCTTGGTTGAACAAGTCCTGCTCCAAGAAAATCTGACCATCAGTAATGGAGATGACGTTGGTAGGGATATAGGCAGATACATCACCCGCTTGCGTTTCAATAATCGGCAGTGCCGTTAAAGAACCGCCCCCTTTTACCTTTTTCTTTAAGGAATCAGGAAGGTCATTCATCTCTTTGGCAACACTGTCATCAGCAATAACTTTTGCTGCACGCTCCAACAATCTTGAATGCAAATAGAACACGTCACCAGGATACGCCTCACGTCCTGGGGGTCTTCTCAAAAGAAGTGATACCTCACGATAGGCAACCGCTTGTTTTGATAGATCGTCATAAATAATCAATGCAGGACGACCGGTATCACGGAAATACTCGCCAATCGCAGCACCGGCAAATGGAGCATATACCTGCATTGGTGCAGGATCAGAAGCATTGGCCGCAACGATGGTAGTGTAGGCTAATGCACCTTTATCTTCCAAGGTTTTTGCAATCGCCGCCACGGTAGATGCCTTTTGACCTACGGCAACATAAATACAGTACACTGGTTCACCTGCATCGTAAAATTCCTTCTGGTTTAGAATGGTGTCAATACAAACGGTCGTCTTACCCGTTTGACGGTCACCGATCACCAACTCACGTTGCCCCCGACCGATTGGAATCATCGCATCAATTGCTTTTACACCCGTTTGCAATGGCTCGTTTACCGGTTGACGGTAAATTACACCAGGTGCCTTACGCTCTAAAGGCATTTCATAGGTTTCACCGGCGATAGGCCCTTTACCATCGATAGGATTTCCTAAGGTATCTACCACGCGCCCAACAATACCTTCACCCACGTTAATGGAAGCAATAGTTTGGGTACGCTTTACCGTAGCACCTTCCATAATTTCTTTAGATGGACCCAACAATACTACACCTACGTTATCTTCTTCCAGATTAAGAACGATACCCTGCATGCCGCCATCAAATTCTACCAACTCACCATACTGTGCATTCGATAGTCCGTAGACACGTGCAATACCGTCACCTACTTGAAGTACCGTACCTACTTCGTCAAGCGAAGCGGTCGCTTCAAATCCTGATAATTGTTGCTTTAATATTGCTGAAACCTCAGCTGCTTTTACTCCCGCCATTTTATAAGCTATTTGTAAATTCTCGTTTTAATGTATTCAGTTTGTTTGCCACACTGGCATCGTATTGCAAGTCTCCTACCCTAAGGATAAATCCTCCTACAACACTTTCATCAATTTTATTTTCCAATGCGACCTTATTGCCCGTCAATTCTTGTACTTTGACTAAAATTTGTTTCTCTAAAGCGGTTGTTAACGGAACAGCTGTAGTCACTGTGGCCACGTTCTGTCCTTTCATTTTCTCATAAAGTACAATGTACTTGTAGGCTACTTCTTGAAGCAAATCAACCCTTTTATTATCTGCCAGGGTATTGATTAGACCTAAAGTGATTTCATGGTCTTTTTTGAAAATCGCCTGTAATGCGTTTTTCTTTATTTCGCCCTTCATGATCGGACTGGATAATAATGCTCGTAGCTCTTGGTTTTCTTCAAGAGTTGACGCAATCAAACGCATATCGGCCTCAACTTTATCAGCTGCCTTTTTTTCAACAGCAAAATCGAGGGTCGCTTTGGCATATCGTATTGCGGCACGGCTATCTACCATAATGATTAATTCAATTTTATATCGCCCAACATGTCTTCAACAACCTTTAGTTGCTTCTTTTTGTCGGACAGTTCTCCTTTGATTACTTTTTCAGCGATGGCAACGGATAGGTCGGCCACTTGCCCTTTTATATCAGCCATTGCCGCTTTTTTCTCTACTTCTATGGCTTCTTGTGCCTGCTTTATAATTTTATCAGCCTCTGCCGTTGCCTGTTCTTTGGCGTCAGCAATGGTCTTATCCTTGATTTCGCGCGCTTCTTTTAACATGGCTTCCCTTTCCGCACGTGCTTCCTTCAAGAGTTTGTCATTATCGGCCTGAAGATTCTGCATTTCCTTACGGGCGTTTTCTGCGGCATCTAGGGCATCTTGAATACCAGCTTCCCTCTCGTTTAAGGAATTTAAGATTGGTTTCCAGGCAAATTTTACCAGTAAAAAAATAAGTCCTAACAATAGAATGGTCTGGACGATAAATAAACCAGGAGAGAAATCGTTTAATAATGTTTCCATATCAACGTGTAACTTTTTGTTTTTTTAATTCAAACGTTTCCTGTAACCAACCGTTACAGGAAACGTTAGCTGTATTGGTCTTACTTTCCTAAGAATAAAGCTCCAAATGCTAGACCTTCCAAAAGGGCTGCGATAATAATCATCGCTGTTTGGATTTTTCCAGTCGCCTCTGGTTGGCGTGCAATACCTTCCATTGCTTTACCACCAATTTGACCTAATCCAATTCCCGCTCCTATTACGATAAGTCCGGCTCCAATTAAATTGTACATAATGTATGATTTATAAAAATTAAAAAAACTCTTTATTCATCGACCTTTTTTAATGAGCATGGTCATGCTCTTCTACCGCCATTCCAATAAAGAGGGCCGACAGCATAGTGAAAATATAAGCTTGTAAAAAGGCTACCAGCACCTCAATCAAGGTAATAAAGAAGGAAAGGACAAAAGATAATGCCGTTGCCCCTGCCACTCCCAATGTGTCTTTTAAGGTAAACATGATTGCGATTAAACTCATCACCACAATATGTCCGGCCGAAATGTTGGCAAACAAACGAACCAGTAGCGAAAAAGGTTTAATCAGCAGAGCCCCAGCCAACTCAATGATGGCCAAAACAGGCCGTATAAGTACGGGTACCCCTGGCATCCATAAAATATGTTTCCAATAGTCTTTGTTTCCGCTAAACGAATAAATAATCAACGTGAAAATTGCCAGACATGCTGTCACCGCCAACTGTCCGGTTACATTGAATCCCAAAGGGGTAAGGCCCAATAAATTTAAAATCCAAATAAAGAAAAATACGGTCAAGAGATACCCCGTAAACCTTCTATAGTGTTTTTCCCCAATATTTGGTCTAGCGATTTCATCTCGAACATACAATACTAGGGGTTCCAAAACCCTTCCAAAACCAACAGGTACTTTTCTGTTTTTGTATTGTCTAGCCAATGAAGAAAATCCCAAGAACATCAATAAACCAACCAACAATACCCCAATCACACTTTTGGTGATGGATAAATCCAATACTTTATGGGCGTTGGTCGAATGGTGGTGTTCATCAAACGCTATCTCTTTGGCCGTAGCGTCCAATTCATATATTTTACTGTGCACTTTGGCAAAGCGTGAACCCCCTGCCTCTACAATATGATGTCCGGAATCATCGTGATGAAATTTGGAAGACATAAAAGTTACCAATCCTTTACTTGACCAAACGATTACAGGTAGAGGAAATCCTACATGTTTACGTTCCCCCTCAGAACTTGTGTAAGAAAATAAGTGAAAATCGTGGGCATCTTTTATGTGATGTAAAATATAAGCCTCAACTTCTTCTTTTGAGCTTACTTGACCCTCATCATGGGCTTTATCTGATTTTCCAAGAATGGAATTAGAACACAAAAAAGCCAATACTATTACATAAAAAACCAAAGGCTTTTTTAATACCTTCATTACGCGAAGCATTTATCGTTTTGTTAAATTCCGCGCAAAGGTAATGCTTAGTGCATGAAAATCAGCCTTTTTTTTACTTTTTCACCTCTATTTTTTTTAGTAGACGAAGTAACAAGTAGACTTCACAAAATAAGCCAAGAAAAACTGGAATTAAAAAGTGTACCGGTGATACTTGTAATACTTCATTTTCATTGAAAATGATATCCTTAAAGGCAAGTACAAAAAAGAAAAATCTTAGCACTAGTATGCCCAAATAGATAAAGCCCAATAATTGTCCGTATTTGCGTTGTCTGGACAACAGTAACAGCAACTGGCAAGACAAAAGCGTATATAAAAAATGAAAGAGATAGATGTCTTGTAGCACACACTCCATAGCGCGCAGTCCACAACCTATTGATATAAGGTGAATGACGGCAACAATAGAAAAGGCCAACACTATGAAACCCATCCAAAATATAATCCTGGTGGGTTTCATTTATTTAAATCTATCGCTTGCTTGATCATTAAATACATGGCCATAAGTACCGCAACAAAAGTGATACCTTCTTCAGCGAAAGAAAAGTTATACTTTCTTTCTAACCAAGAGCCAAGCAAATTTCCCATATATATGGTCAAACCCATCTGAATGGCCAAACCAGATAGTTTTCCAGCAAGTTTTAAATTTTCCTGACGCTTAGGAGACTTTTGCCGGCTCATTTACTTTGGAAGGCTGCAACTTATGTGTGCCCGAACTGGTTCCCTTGCCCATGGTGCATGAAGCATTGAACGTAGCACCGGGCTCAACCGCCAATTTGGCAACGTTGACCGTACCTTCGATTTTTGCAGTATTTTTCAAGGATAACAACTCAGAAACATAAAGCTCTCCATTAAAGTTGCCTTCGATATCGGCGTTGACACACTCTACTTTTCCTTTAATCAATCCGTCTTTGCCAATGACCACTTTGCCAGAAGTTTTTACGTTTCCTTCTAGCTTTCCATCAATTCTAAAATCGGCTTCAGAGGTGATGTCACCTTTAATTACGGTGTTCTTTTCAATTCGATTGGGCTGTCCGCCAAAGTTTTCCATAGATCGGGGTTTTTGTTTGTCTGAGAACATCTGTTCACGGTTTTGGGGTTAACAATTGAGATTTGTAGGCTTCTAAATTTTTGTGGACTAAAATTGTCTGATAATTCTTTGATAAAATTACAAAATTCTCTGCCTTGATACGATAGTCTTTGTTCTTTTCTATAAGCTCTGAAAAGCCGAGTGCAAAATCTTTTGATTTGACCCCATGTACGCCCACAAACTGGTCTTCTTAATTGTAAATGTCTTTTGAAACGATGTTCTTATATCGTAACTCTTTTATCGCTTCTTCCAGTCGTTTTCGAAGTTTCAATGCTTTTTCGTTATCACGGATCTTAAATGGAAACACCACTTTCCAATTTTCAGTACCCGTACTGCCTTCCTCCGACGAAAATTCTTTAGACTCCAACTTTGGCAACTGCTCAGCGATAATCAGTTCTGCCTTTTTACCTTCTGGATTGTTAGGATACGTCAATGCAACGTAATTCAATGCCTCTTTGTAGGGTTCAAAGCCTTGAAGCCTGCCTACGGCATTCGCTTTCAATAACTCAAACTTGGGTACAATGGGGTCTCCGGTGAAGCGATTGATATTTTCTTGGGATTCTGTAATGACCTGCAAAAACTCTTGTGCGCGATACTTTTTGAACAATGCATCGTATCGCGCCTCAGGACCCTGTGCATCTTCATCCAAGATAGCATCAGGATTCAACAGTATTGTGGCGTACCGGCTGTCAGCGTGATTCGTTAAGATATCTTGACGTACCCCTTCAGCCAAGGGGCTACCAGTCTCTTGATAAATTTTATAC
>JBHJJC010000050.1:0-40617 GCA_050042945.1 Croceivirga sp. | reverse complement strand
GATATTGATGGTATAATCTTATCAATAAAGCTCTGTATATGATTATACTACCTTCTCTTCAAAGTCATCGTTTTGTTTTGGCCTTTTTCATTATGATACTAATTACGGGCTGCAATAAAGGGGATGTAGATGCTATGGTGCAAAACGACAACGCATTGCCGCCAGAAGATGAAATACCTATAATTCCAAATACCAGGGTTGGCATCGCCATTGCTTCCGCTGGAGTGAGCGGTGCTTCTTTAGATGTAATTGGCGATGCCAGCGAGTCGCAAACCACAAGATTCGCGGATATTTGGACGGATACCAACAATAGGCTTATCCAATTTGAGGTGGATGACCTCTCTGTTGGTGGCAGCGATGGTTTTACAGGGGATGTGCAAGTAGCAAATCCCCTTATACCCAGAGATATCCTTGCACAGCCGAGAGTAGTTCGCGGAGGTTCAAGTACTTTACTTTCCGTGGATTGGGGAAGATGGGAAGGGGATTATTTTTTTAAAGGCATCTTCAATGAAGATTTGGAACAGGAATATGACTATGATATTTTTCCTTTAACCTACGTATTTTCGGTGAATTCCACTTCGGGATCTAAAATATCCGATTTGGAAGAGCGCAATGTAAGTTACACCTATGAACTTTTCTTTGGTACAGTCACTTATGTAAATAGAACAGCGCCGGATACCAACGAATTTAATGTTCAAAACGAGTTTATAAATGGACTCAACCAAACTGTTATTGCAGGAGCTCTGGAGATTCGTTTTGGGTCGGGTACTTTTGGTCTATCGGAAATTGTGAATTTTTCCTTGACCACCAATTTTAGAGGCGTTACCGACATTATTAGATTACAACCCAATAGTGAAACATCTCGGTTTAGTATTAATACAGATCCCATTCCCTTAGAAATGGAGGAGTGCAACCTATGTGTCTATGATTTGGGGTTTGGTTTTAACGGTCATGCCAACTTTATTTTGGTAGGAAATCGTGCTGAAAGTGTTATTGGAAGCTTTGAGGTATCCAACGAGCTACAGTCGTTTTACGGAACCTTTATATTAACGCGAATTGAATCGGTTACTGGAAAATAATCGTTGAATTGAAATTTAGTTGGAATATTTGAGTTAAAAACCTTCCTAGCTTAGCACCAAGAAGTCCTTTTTATCGATGAATAAATCCCCTTTTCAAAGAATACTTTGTACTACGGGTTTTTTAGCTTCCTTTTTACTACCATCAAATCCTTCTACCCCTCCTACAGTGGTATATTTCATAACAAATTTCTTACCTGGATGTATGACTTCATAGGCATATTGGCACATGACCGCCGCCTCATGAAATCCTGAAAGAATAAGCTTTAATTTACCTTCATACGTATTGACGTCGCCAATGGCGAACACTCCGGGAATATTGGTCTGGTAGTCTTTGGCATTGTTTACTTTAATGGCATTTTTTTCGATTTCCAATCCCCAACTGCCTAGGGGTCCCAATTTGGGTGACAGTCCAAACAAGGGTATAAAATAATCTACCTCAAGATATTTGGGTTCCTTATCAGCATCCGTGTACTTAATGACTACGGACTGTAACTCATCCTGCCCATGCAATGCTTTAATCTCGGCTTTGGTATATAGCTTTATTTTACCCAGTTGCGCCAATTCCCTTGCTTTCTCTACCGAATCCAGGGCACCTCGGAACTCATTTCTTCGATGTACCAAGGATACTTCTGAGGCCACATCCGTCAAATAAATCGCCCAATCAAGAGCAGAATCCCCTCCCCCAGCAATGACCACTTTTTTATTTCGATAGATTTCTGGGTCTTTAATAATGTAGGCAACCCCTTTATGCTCAAAATGTTCAAGATTTTCGAGTTGGGGTTTTCTGGGTTCAAAAGACCCCAATCCACCAGCGATCACTACAACTTTTGCATGATGGGGAGTACCATGATTTGTAGTTACAATGAACGAACCGTCTTCTAGCTTTTCCAAAGTTTCAGCTCTTTCTCCTAAAGTATAGCCCGCTTCAAATGGTTTGATTTGCTCCAACAACCGTTCGACCAAATCCCCTGCTAAAATCTCTGGATAAGCCGGAATATCATAAATGGGTTTTTTTGGATAAATCTCTGAGCACTGCCCACCTGGTTGCGGCAGGGCATCAATCAAGTGGCACTTCAATTTCAAAAGTCCAGCTTCAAAAACTGTAAATAAACCTGTTGGGCCAGCACCAATAATAAGTATATCTGTTTTAATCATATTTGTTATCTTTTCATTTACACCCTTTAACCGTATCAAGAAACCGAGACACTTTTTTCAAGCGTACCTTCTTTAATTTTAGCGAGTTGTTCGCGATGTCGAACCACTTCACCGATTATTATGATAGCAGGATTCGACAACTGTTGCTCCCTGACCTTGGCTTCAATGGTCGCAACAGTGCCAATTCCTATTTTTTCATTTGTAGTCGTACCCTCTTGAATGACAGCAACAGGTGTTTCTGATTTTCCTTCGGATTGAAACAATTGCATGATTTCATTCAGCTTCGACATTCCCATTAAAATGACCACTGTTGCCGATGATTTGGCCGCGAGAGCGACATCATTCGATAGTTTATGTTCTTTGGTCGTCCCAGTGATTACCCAAAAACTCTCTGAAGAACCACGCTTTGTAACCGGAATTTGAGCTGCTACAGGAACGGCAACCGAGGATGAAATTCCGGGCACAACAGCAACTTCAAGCCCGTAACCTGCCGCATATTCCATTTCTTCGGCGCCACGACCAAAAACGAAGGGGTCGCCCCCTTTAAGCCGAACTACATGTTTGCCGAGTCGCGCCCGCCGAACAATAAGTTCATTTATTTGTTCTTGTTGGTATCGATAACAACCCTTGCGCTTACCTACGAAAATATGCTCAGCCCTCGGAGCATAATTAAGTAATTGGCCATCTATCAAAGCGTCATAGAGCACTACATCGGCAACCTGCAACGTTTTGATTGCCTTGAGTGTGATCAAATCCACATCTCCTGGACCCGCACCAACCACTGTTAGCTTTCCAACCCCTTCTAACTCCCCCATGCTTCGACTACGTTCAGTAAACAAGGGAAGATTGTTTTTACTTGAATGGTTGTTCAATATTTTCATTAAGCTTCTTGTAATTCTAACTTCCGATAAGATTCCAAAGTGGTCAGAACTTGTTTAGCATCTTGTAAATATGCCTTGGCAAATGACTCAGAAGGTGGGTTTGTATTCAATTGTAAAACCAAATTTTTGAATCCTGCTACCCCCCTTTCCGTTCCCCAAAAGGAGGAAGACCCAATCTTTCCGCTTTGTATAAATAACGTATCAAAATCTTTAATAATCCCCACATGTGTATTGGTCTTGATTTTTTCAGCTGTCAACAATGCTTTCGCTGAATTGACCATCGATTGATAGCTGTAGTAGATACTGGCAGCCCACTTGGTCTCTTGAATCGCCTCTTCAGCCTTTTCTATCTTCTCTTGGCTTTCAAAAAATAAAGTGGCCACCAGATCTACAATTAACCCGGCACATTCTCCTATGCCGATTTCCTTTTTATATTTCTGCGCATTACCCCAGTCAATAAGGTCGTCCGTAGTCAGATTGTCAACACTGGAAAGATGTTTTAGAAAATCACGGAAATAGCCCTTACCCCGATCGACGAAGTATTCCTCAAACTTTTGACCTTTGCCATTTACTTCAAAATCATCAAGAATCAAACGAAGGGCTTCAGGGCCTCTTTTGCTCGGAATTTTGACTACTTGTTCAGCAAAACGTGCCTTGCCATTACCAAAATTTCCGCCACCCAATAAAACCATTAGTGCTGGTGCAACCAGTTTGTCTTTTGTTCTTAAGCTGATTCCCTGAAAACCAATATTGGCCATCACGTGCTGACCACATGAATTCATGCAACCGCTGATTTTAATCACCATATCGGGATTGCTCATATATTGGGGATACTCCGCTTTAATAACTTTTTCCAATTCAGTAGAAATTCCAGTACTACTTGATATTCCAAGATTACAGGTATCGGTACCCGGACATGCCGTAATATCCATTGCTGTATTATAACCTGCTTCAGTAAAGCCTAATTTTTTTAGTTCTTGATAGAAAAAAGGTGCCAATTGCTCTTTGACATGGGGAATCAAAATATTTTGTCGCAACGAAAGTCGCAATTCACCAGCCGCATAATCCTGCACTAATTCCGCTAGTTTCCGAGCCGTATCCGTATAAAAATCTCCGAGCAAAACCTTGATTCCTATGGCCACGTACCCTTTTTGTTTTTGGGAAACGATATTAGTGGATTTCCAAATTTCGAAAGCTTCTTCATCCTGTATTTTAACTTCTGGCACTTCTACATCACCAATTGTTATTTTCGGGTAGCTTTCGAAATCAACGAGCCATGATTCGTATGGAATTGCCGCTTCTTCAGCTTCAAGTAATTCTCTAAATGCTTCAAGACCCATTTTCTTCAGCAAAAATTTCATTCTAGCCTTAGCCCTACTTTTTCGTTCGCCGTAGCGGTCGAAAACACGAATCACCTTCTCCATTAGGGGAATGATTTTATCCCCTGGCAGAAAATCATAGAGTACATCTGCATGTCGGGGTTGGGAACCCAATCCACCAGCAAGCATCACCTTGAATCCTCTAACGCCCTCATTGATTTTGGCAATAAAGCCCAAATCGTGCATATATGAAAGACCAGTGTCGGCATCTGTCGCCGAGAAGGAAACCTTAAATTTACGCCCCATTTCTTGGCCGATGGGATTCCTCAAAAAATATTCAAAAACAGCTTGGGCATAAGGGGATACATCAAAAGGTTCATCTATATCAATTCCCGCAGTTTCAGATGCAGTTACATTGCGCACGGTATTACCACAGGCCTCTCTAAGGGTAACCTCATCTTTTTCTAACTGCGCCCAAAGCTCTGGGGTTCTTTCTAAATCGACATAATGAATCTGTATATCTTGTCGCGTTGTAATATGTAATCGCCCCGTTGAATATTCATCGGCCACATCGGCGATTCGCAGTAATTGATTGGAAGTTAGCTTACCATAAGGAAGCTTGATTCGAATCATCTGAACCCCTTGTTGTCGTTGGCCGTATACCCCACGGGCCAATCGAAGACTTCGGAATTTCTCTTCATCAATATTGCCTTCTTTGAACTTTCGAATTTTTTGTTCCAACTCGATAATGTCTTTCTCGACAACTGGATTTTCTATTTCAGTCCTAAAACTTTTCATAATCGGCCTCTCCTAATCTCCCCAAAAGGGAGAAATACTTCACTGGGTAGTAGAGTATTTTTTATTAAAATATATTTCCTATAGATTATATAGATTTTAAATATGCAATCTAACTGAACTAGTCTATACTTTTCTATATATCCAATGTTTATCCCCTTTTTGGGGGATTAAGGGATTATTTAATAAACCCTACTCCAGCAGTGGAATTCGTTTGTTCATCAATTAGAATAAATGCACCATTCGATTTGTTCTCTGCATAGGCATCAATAAAAACCGGTTTGCTCAACCTAATCTTAACTTCCCCTATTTCATTGAGGCCCAATCGCCCATTAGATGTTGTTTCTCCGGAAAAATCGGTCGTAACCACATTACCGACCTCCGTAATTTTCGATACCACTTGATTCGTATTGTGCTGAACGATATATCTCGATCCCGCAAGAAGCTGATTGCTGTCCATCCAACAAACAGTTGCTACAATTTCTTTCTCAACCTTCGGTAATTCGTTGGTCTTTACCAACATATCACCACGCGTAACATTAATTTCATCTTCGAGTGTGATGGTAACAGAACTACCAGATTTAGCCGATTCATAGGGGGTATCATAAAAATAGATGGACTTCACTTTCGATGTGGTCATCGAAGGCAAAACAGTTACTGCATCACCTACCTTTAGGTCTCCACCTTTTATCTTTCCGGCAAAACCCCTAAAATCATGAAACGCATCGGTCTTCGGCCGAATGACCGTCTGTACGGCGAAACGGAAATTACCTTCTTCTTGTACATCCGTACTTTGAAGGCCTTCCAGATGTTCTAATATCGTCTGCCCTTCATACCAAGACATTTCATTGGAACTTTTGACCACATTATCTCCTTTCAGTGCGCTGACAGGAACGTAGGTTACATTCTGTTCTACATATGTGCTATTGCTATTTAGCTTCTCAAAGTTTTGCTTAATATCTTCAAAAACACTTTGATCGTAACCCACCAAGTCCATTTTATTCACTGCAACAATGACATCTTTTATGCGTAAAAGGTTATTGATAAAGAAATGTCTATAGGTCTGTTCAATTACCCCTTTTCGAGCATCAATCAAAATAATGGCGACCTGTGAAGTCGAAGCACCAGTCACCATATTTCTTGTATATTCTACATGGCCAGGAGTATCAGCAATGATGTAACTTTTACTTGCCGTTGAAAAGTAGATATGCGCCACATCTATGGTAATACCTTGTTCCCGTTCAGCTACCAATCCATCGGTGGCCAAAGAAAAATCCAGATAATCATACCCCTTTTTCTCGCTGCTATTGCGAATTGCTTCAATTTTATCGTCGGTCAATGATTTGGTATCGTATAGCAACCTCCCTATTAAGGTACTTTTACCATCATCAACACTACCAGCTGTAGCGATTTTCAATACTTCCATCTCCTTAAAAATATCCTTGTTGTTTTCGTTTTTCCATTGCGGCCTCTGAACGTTTATCATCAATTCGGGCGCCTCGTTCTGAAATTTTCGAATCCCTAATTTCAGCCACTACTTTGTCAATCGTGTCTGCTTCAGATTCAACGGCCGCTGTACATGACATATCACCAACCGTTCTAAATCGTACGGTTCGCACCTTTACCTGCTCATCTTCTGAACGAAAAACTACATTATCTTGAGCAGACCAAATGAGTCCATCACGAATAAACGTAGGGCGTTGATGTGCAAAGTAAATTGAGGGGATATCTATTTGCTCTTGTTGTATATAACTCCAAACGTCCAATTCGGTCCAGTTACTAATAGGAAATACCCTCACGTTTTGCCCGTGCTCAATGTTTCCATTCAACATATCGAACAATTCAGGGCGTTGGTTTTTTTCATCCCACTGCCCAAAATCATCCCGTATCGAAAAAATACGTTCTTTTGCCCTGGCCTTTTCTTCATCCCTTCGGGCGCCTCCGATACAAGCATCAAACTTGAATTCTTCAATGGCATCCAAGAGTGTAGTAGTCTGCAACGAATTGCGACTGGCGTATTTTCCAGATTCTTCAATGACCTTCCCCTGGTCAATCGAATCCTGGACTTTTCGTACGATGAGCTCAACTCCCAGTTCTTCAACCAATAGGTCTCTAAACTGAATGGTTTCAGGAAAATTATGGCCAGTGTCAATATGCATAAGGGGAAATGGGATTTTAGCCGGCCAAAATGCTTTTTGGGCCAAGCGTACCAAGGTAATGGAGTCTTTTCCACCAGAGAATAATAATACCGGGCGTTCGAACTGTGCCGCTACTTCACGAAAGATGTAAATTGCTTCATTTTCCAAAGCGTTTACCTTAAGTTCGTTTACCAGTTGTTCTTTAGTATCTTTTGTTTTATGTATTAGTGTTTCCAAAGTTTTTTCTTTGATTAGGTATGTAGACCGCACTCACGATTGGCCAAGACTTTTGTAGGGTCAAAATAGTTGTGTTCGTTCGGTAATTGATATTTTTCGAGGTAGGCATCAAGTTGTGTGTCTGACCAATAGAAAAATGGACTGACCTTAAGCACACCCTCATTGCTGAGACTCAAAATATCCAATGAATCCCTATGGGCAGTTTGACCCTTTCTCAAATTTGTGAACCATACATCAGGCTGATGCTCTTTCATGGCCCGTTTGAATGGTTCGAGCTTTACCTGCTCAGTAAATACTTTATGCAAAGGATGGTTGATATCAGGTATACCCATAACCAGGTCGCGATGCGCAGATGTTTGTTGGGGCACATATAGCTTGATATTTAACCCCAAGCGCAAAATCAATGCTTCAGCATGGCGATAGGTATTTGGGGTATTATAACCGGTATCGCACCAAATCACAGGAATATCGGGGTCTACATCGGCTACGGCATGAAGGATGGCCACTTCATAGGGGCGAAAATTTGTGGTAACCACAGGTTTGCGACCATGTTGAATGGCCCATGCTATAATTTCTTGTGGAGGAATACCTTTTAATTGTGCATTCCACTTTGCTAATTGGTCCTCTGACATACCGAGTTTGCTTTACTATTTACCCCAACCAATTGTATTCCAAATACGCTCATGAAAAAAATAGAGTACCATTTTGGTCACCAATTCCACCACACCAATAGAAAAAGCCAAAGTGAGCGTACCTGTAATGATCCATGAAATAATAATAGTGTCCAACGTACCGATTGCCCGCCAACTTATGGACTTTGCAATACTGCGCTTCGGACTCTCAGAACTTCTGTCCTTTTTGAAGGATATTTTCTCCTTTTTTTCTGAAATAATCAGTTGGTCTGCAATCATAATTTATTATCCTATCGATTTAGTAGGAAATACAAACATAACCCATTTCACAAAACTGAGAAGTTAAAAACAAGATAAAAGTATTTTTATCCTATAGTTTTTATAGATTAATAAGAAATGATTATAATGATTGCCTTATCATCAAAACCGAAACGATTTATTTGACAATTAAATCTGCTAGAGATGTATTGCGGTAAACTTCAAGGTTGGCATCGCGCACCCGTAACATCAAATCGTGCACTGAACAGTGTTCTTCGTCAGGGCAATCACTGCAGCGTTCGTAGAAATTCAAACTTACGCAGGGCACCATGGCAATCGGACCTTCCAAAATACGCATGATGGCCGTCATTGGAATATTCTTTGGCTCTTTGATTAAATAGTACCCCCCACCCTTTCCTTTTTTAGATCCTAAATAACCATTTCTACGGAGTGTCAATAATATACTCTCCAAAAACTTTTGTGAAATATTTTCATGCTCCGCAATCTCTGCAATCTGGGTTGGGTCTTGACTGTCTTTTGAAGCAAGATAAGTCAAGGCTTTGAGTCCGTATTTCGTTTTCTTGGAGAGCACGCCACGAATATAGGGAAAATGAATGTTGACCCTAATAATGATCTTGTTTATATGGTTGCCGTACAATTGAGTAACTAAGCAGCAAATCATTAGCATGAGATGTTTAATCAGCCTGAATTTTAATTAATTCTATACCTTGTTTTAAACTATTCTAAATACAAATTTTTGACTTTGAACTATTTGTGTTGATTATTGAGTTGCATCGACTTAATTTTATTAGACCAATAAATAGCACATCTCTTTGGGATTAAATAGCCAAGAAAACTTTGAAATTGTCCGAAAGGCACTGACTGAATACCTAGTGCAAAATGGGCAAAGAAAGACCCCCGAACGTTATGCGATTCTAGAAGAAATTTATGCTAGCGATGACCACTTCGATGTCGATGAATTACATTTTAAAATGCGTTCTAAAAATTTTCGGGTGAGTCGTGCTACCATTTATAACAACCTTGACCTACTAATTGACGCAAAGCTTATTCGTAAACATCAGTTTGATAATAACACAGCCCGTTATGAAAAAAGCTATTTCGACCGCCAACATGATCATGTTATACTCACAGATACCGGTGAGGTAATGGAGTTTTGTGATCCCCGAATCCAGCAAATCAAGGACACCATCGAAGAAACCTTTGGTATCAGAATTGAATCGCACTCGCTGTATTTTTATGGCACAAAAAAGAAGACAGAAGATACACAGTAGAAAATTGCTCAGGCTATTTCAATTTTGAAAAAAGCAAAGTGCTTTGAATTCCACTAAAATCAAGACAACTTTTGGTGCATATTTAGCTACTTCTCCAAAATGTATATCTTAAGACAATACGAACAAGATTATTTTTGTTAGGTAAACAAAGAGGTAAAGAAATCATCCTCTTAACTTATATCCGATTGAAAAAACTCAAAAAACTAATAACGCGAATGCTGTTGTTCATAGTCATAATGATTGCCGTCTTAGTACTTTTTTATTGGGCGTTTATTAACTTCTATCCTTCTTTTGGAGGTGATGTAAACAATGAAAGACAAGCGCAATACCAAAATTCAGATCAGTTCAGTGACGGTAAGTTTAGGAATTCCAAAAAGGATGTAACCGAGACTGCCAGCTTTTCAAAAATGCTCTCCATAAGTCGAAAATTTTTCTTTGAAAAGGTTGAAAATGGGAGACCCAAAGAAGACCTGGCAGTGCAAAGAATTGATTCTACCAATATTGCTTCCTTTCAAAAAGGAACCCGTCTCGTCTGGTTCGGACATTCCGCTTTTTTGTTACAGCAGGATGGTACAACTATTTTGATTGACCCAATGCTGGGTAAGGTCCCAGCCCCTCATAACTGGATGGGTGCCAACCGCTTTAAAATCGACTTGCCCATTGAAATCAAAAAGCTGCCAAAAATTGATGCCGTTGTTATCTCACATGACCATTATGATCATCTGGATTACGAATCCATCAAGAAACTACAAAGCAAGGTTGAGCACTTTTTTGTGCCTCTGGGGGTTGGTGTTCATTTAGAAGCTTGGGGCGTGCACCCCTCAAAAATTACTGAAATGGATTGGTGGGAAGAAACTACTTATAATGACATTCAACTGGCCTGCACTCCAGCCCAACATTTTTCGGGTCGAAAATTTTCCAATGGGCAAAGCACGCTCTGGAGTTCTTGGGTAATCAAATCAGATAGTATTGCACTCTTTTTTAGCGGTGACAGTGGTTATGCACCACATTTCAAAGCGATTGTTGAAAAATATGGCCCCTTTGATTTTGCCATGATGGAATGCGGTCAGTATAACAAAATGTGGCCAGACATTCATATGTTTCCCGAAGAAACGGCTCAAGCAGGAATTGATGTACAAGCCAAAGCTCTAATGCCCATTCATTGGGGAGCCTTCAAACTCGCACTGCACTCTTGGACCGACCCGATTGAACGCGTCTCCGAAAAGGCGGCAGCACTAAATATTCCTTTGGTAACCCCAAAAATTGGAGAACCAATTCTGCTGGATAAACTGCCCAAACCCAATTCGACATGGTGGAAAAACCTTTAACAATGAAGGACATGAAAAAAGTAGTAATCGCTGGTGCATCTGGAATGATTGGAAGTTTGGTGTTGGAACAATGTCTCTCTTCTTCTGAGATTGGGCAAGTTACCTCGCTGGTGCGTAAAAAATCGAACCGTGAACATTCAAAACTTCATGAGGTCGTCATCGAAAATTTTACCGATTATTCCAAAAGAACCGACCTTTTTGAAAATATAGACATTGCCTTTTTCTGTATTGGAGTATACACGAGTCAAGTGCCAGATAAAAAGTTCAAGGAAATCACGGTCGACTATGCCGTCGTCTTCGCCGAAGCTGTAAAACAGGGTAACCGAAATGCTACTTTCTGTCTACTTAGCGGGGCAGGCGCCGACCGAACCGAAAAAAGCAGAACCTCATTTGCCAAATACAAGGGGATGGCAGAAAACCAAATTTCAATTTTGGGGCTACAATTTTATACTTTTAGGCCGGCCTATATATATCCGGTAACACCGAGAAAAGAACCAAACGTGATGTACCGAATCTCACGCGCCCTCTATCCTTTGATTCGCATAATGGGTTCAAACGGGAGTATTACCTCAACTGAGTTGGCACAAGCCATGTTTAATGTAGGATTAAAAGGTGCACCAACAGAAATACTCGAGAACAAAACCATCTTAGAATTATGATAAAAAGAATTGCCCTTTTTCTAACACTGGGATTAGGATTCACCTCAATGGTTTGGACTCAAGATACCATAGTACCGCTTTGGCCAAACAAAGTGCCCTTACGAATTGCTTCAAATGAAACCGAAATTCAAGAAAAGGGGGACATTTTAAGAATAAGCAAAGTGCAATTTCCTGAAATCGAGGTCTATCTGCCCAGCAAGGCCAATGCTACCGGACAGGGTGTTTTAATTTTTCCCGGAGGGGGCTATCAAATCTTGGCCTATGGCTGGGAAGGTCGGGATATCGCAAAAATGCTCAACACAAAGGATATTGCAGGGATTGTCGTCAAAAATCGTTTGCCCACCTCAGCCTCACTTGATAAAAACCACCTGGTTCCTTTGGTTGATGCGCAAAGGGCACTGAAGTTGGTCAGGGCAATGGCAAAAAATTTGAACATTGATACAGATAAGATTGGAATTATGGGCTTCTCAGCAGGTGGGCATTTGACCGCTAGCCTCGGGGCCCACTACGATAAAGAATTAATACCACCTACCGACGAAATTGATTTGATAAAAGCACGACCCAATTTTATCGCTTTGATCTATCCGGTCATTCAATTTGGTGCAGCATCAACCCATTTAGGTTCGCAAACAGCATTATTGGGAGAAAACCCCGAAAAAGAATGGTTAAACTTTTTTTCACTTGAAAAACAAGTAAGAAATGACCATGCCCCTACAATCATGTTCCATTCGAGTGATGATACCGATGTTCCGGTAGAGAACAGTTTATCACTATATCGTTCCCTTCATGAAAAAAACATTCCTTCGGCTTTACATATCTTTCCTAAAGGTGGTCATGGTTTTGCGCTTGCGCCACATACCCCAATTATCAATGAATGGCCTAATTTATTAGTGAACTGGATACAAAATTTACCTGGCGATAAGCTCTAGTTTCTAATTCTCCAGACTATTTGTTCTTCGGTCGAAATACCTTCATCTCTTCTGGATTGGTCTCAATAAACGGCCCTTCAATAAGATCAATACAATAGGGAATTGCCGGAAATACCACCTCTAAACATTCCTTAATAGACTTTGGCTTCCCTGGTAGATTGACAATAATCGATTTACCCCGAACGCCTGCAGTTTGACGCGAGAGTATGGCAGTGGGCACGTATTGTAAACTTGTTTGTCGCATCAATTCCCCAAAACCTGGTAGTAGCTTCTCACAGACCACTTCAGTAGCTTCAGGGGTAACATCACGAACAGCCGGGCCCGTGCCTCCAGTAGTAACAATGAGACAACATTCTTTTTCATCGGCCATTTGTATCATTGCGGCTTCCAACTGGTCTTGCTCATCAGGTATAACGGCATACTCAGCTTCCCATGGAGTCGTTAACCACAAATCCATCAACCTTATGACTTCCTTACCCGGTAAATCTTCATACTCCCCCCGACTCGCACGGTCAGATACGTTGATAATACCTATTTTAATTTTTTTCACTTATCCTCGGTTTTGTGGTCCAAAAATAAAATCCCTCACGGGATACCGAAAAACAAAATTGAAATAACGGAAAAAACCGTACTTTCCAGGTAATGAAATTTGATACGCAATCCCCTTAGTTATGAAAACAGGAGATTTATTGGTCAACTATTTCTCTCAATACATAACGCTGAGCGAAGAAGAGATTGAAATCATTAAGAGCCATGACATCATACGACAGTATGAAAAGAATGATATTCTTTTACATCAGGGTCAGTTGGCCCGAGAATGTTTTTTAGTACTTCAAGGTTGCGTGAAAAGGTATTACATTGAGAATGGTGAGGAGAAAATCATGGAATTCTATACCGAAAACGACCCCATTGCTCCTGTCAGTTATACGACCAAAGAGCCTTCAGATTACTACCTCTCTTGTGTTGAACCCTGTATCATCTCTTCTGGAAATGAAGAAAAGACACAGTTGTTCCTTCAAGAATTTCCAAGGTTTATACCTATTTTCATAAAAATTGGGGACGAGCTCTCTGCAAAAAAACAAGTTGCCATCGATGAATTCAAAAACCTTTCGGCTGAAGAAAGGTATTACAAACTATTGCAAAGCAGGCCCGATTTGGTCAACAGAATACCGCAATATATGATTGCCAGTTATTTGGGTATTCAGCCAGAATCGCTCAGTAGAATACGAAAAAGAGCGGTGACCCGAAATACCTAAAGACCATTATGGCATTCTAAATACCCCTTCCATTGATGGTTTTCTTAACCGAGGTCAATGAAAATTGATTTTCGGTATTTCAATTTTGCCTTTCAAAACAAAAGACATGAAAGACAAAAAAGTTACGCCACAACTCTTATTGGCATCACTGTGGATTTTCTTCCTATTCAATATGTTGGCGAGGGATATGCATCAATTTCTAAATCCCGTTTTTCTGGATGAATTGATGACGAAGAACATTGCAGAAGAGTTCGTTCTCGTATTCGGAATCATTCTTGAAATACCCATATTAATGATTCCCCTTTCCCTAACCTTAACAGACCGTCATAATAAGTGGGCCAATTGCATTGCTTCAGGTATTGTTGTTCTTGGCATTTTATATTCATTGAGCACTGCCGATCTCGACGATATTTTCTTTGCCCTGATGGAGTTGGGAGCAGTTGCTACAATCCTCAAAATAGCATTCAAACTTTCTCCATCCACGGTTAAAAAGCACATTTAACGTAAAAATCCAAATATCATGAACATCAAATCCAGCCATCGGTGCACTATCCTATGGGCCATGATACTTTTTGTACCGTTTTTGTTGTCGGGATGGGTTTCGAACTGGGTGTTGAGCCCAAGGGATAAAAGCATTAAAAAGTGGGAATCTAGAGAGCGGAGAGAAAGAACAAAAGAGGAAAAGTCGTTATTGAAGGACTCCATCACTGCACAATCGTCATTTACTAATCCATATCAGTTATAAAATGTCACTTTTAAAACTAGTACTGGTCATATGGCACGCCCTACATACATTTATAGCGAGCCTTTTCAATTTATTTGATGGGCACTCATCGTATTTTAAGGATATAGAAGTTTTAAAGGTAACATTACATCAGGATTATGTTCAGCTACTTCATTTTTCTTCCAAAGAGAGACTATTTGGCATCACAGAAGACGTTTTTGAAGAATTGTTTCTTAAAGGACTAATGAAATCCCATGATTTTTATGTGTCGTCGGATCATTTAAACTTCAAAAACATCAATATTTAGATTACCCATAATTTAGCTACACATTCTCACTTGGACACCAATTTACCCATTCCTAAATCCATCAAAGTAAATAAATTTAGAGCCTTTGAGGCATTGAACGATTTTTCGGGAACCTGGCATGGCCATTGGAAAAACCAAAGGGTGCATCACAATTGGCTTCAAGTTAGAAAGCATACTCAAAAACTAAATGACGAAGTGTTACTCTTAGGATTTCAATCGTGCTTTACCGGAGATGGTATAGGTTGGAACTACGTTGTGGAAATAGGGAATCAAGTAATCATTCTTGGCTTTGTCTATCATATGGGTCCTAATGGGGAGATTACTTCGGAAAATCCACATTATGCGCAGTTATGCGACCAAAATCAATTGACCTGGATATCTAATGATCATATTTATTATGAATTTGTCTGTGACCAGGATAGTAACAAACACTATATCATCACAGGTGCAAGGTATTCTATTGAGCATTCGATGGAAACCTTGTTTTCTGGTTTTCAAGCCATTTATACCTCAAGCACAAATGAATTGCCCAGATTCAAAAACCTAGTTTTGAGTGGCTCAAAAACAAGTGATATGAAAAATATAAACCAAGGGGAAGCGGTAACGGATCTCTGTTTTCCATGGTAAGGACAGCGCGCAAAGTCATCTTTGATATAGAAAAGCACATGGAAAACCCAGTCACGAAACCAAAGCCCGTTCTATATCCCCAATAATATCATCAATATGCTCCAAACCAACAGAAACACGTACCATTCCATCTGTGATATTTACTTTTAGGCGTTCTTCTGCCGAGAGCTTGCTATGTGTGGTCGACGCAGGATGGGTGATTATACTTCTTGAATCCCCCAGGTTGGCCGAAAGGGATAATAACTTTATGGCATCAAAGAATCTTCGCCCCGCCTCCAATCCGCCGTTGACTTCAAATGCCACTACACAACCTCCAGCCTTCATTTGTTTTTTTGCAATCTCATAATTAGGGTGAGATTTCAGAAATGGATATTTCACCCAATTCACCTTGGGGTGGCCCTCTAAAAACTCCGCTAACTTCAACGCATTTTCACAGTGCCTATCAACCCGTAAGGCCAAAGTCTCCAAACTCTTAGATAACACCCAAGCGTTGAATGGCGAAAGGGCAGGGCCTGTTATGCGTGAAAATCGATAGATTTTTTCAATTAAATCCGCTTTTCCGACAGTGACTCCGGCTAAAACCCGTCCTTGCCCATCCATTAATTTTGTTCCCGAGTGAATGACCAAATCCGCCCCAAATTTAATCGGCTGCTGTAAATAGGGTGATGCAAAACAATTATCAACAATAAAAATGATGTTGTGCTTTTTCGCAATGGCACCTATAAACGCTAAATCTAACACATCAACCCCCGGATTGGTAGGTGATTCGACATAAATGAGCTTGGTGTTGGATTGAATCTTAGATTCCAGTTCCTCTAAACAAGAGCCTTCAAAAAATGAAGTCTCAATATTCCATTTAGGAAAATACGTGGTATATAAACTGTGCGTTGAACCAAAAACACTTCGAGACGACAAAATATGATCTCCACTGTCCAATAAAGTGGCAAATGTTGAAAAAACAGCTGCCATCCCCGAAGCAAAGGCAAAACCGGCCTCTGCATGTTCCATCTCACATACCTTATCAACAAATTCAGAGGTGTTGGGATTGGAATAACGCGAATAAATGTTACGCTCTTTTTCCTCAGCGAACGACGCCCGCATATCTTCGGCATCTTCAAACACATAACTTGACGTCAAAAAAAGTGGTGACGACTGCTCTAAGTACTGCGTACGTTCGAGCTGGTTACGAATAGCCCAGGATTCAAATTTTTCTTTCAAATCGAATATTGGTTGCCTGAGCGGAGTCGAAGGCACTAATCTTCAATTTCTTTGAAAAATCTATAATGAGTCTCATTTCGGCACTCTGCCAAACCTGATAGGCTTTCCAACTCACCGTTAATTAATACTTCTTTTTTAGCTCTTGACCATCCTTGAATTTGTTTTTCCCTTTCAAATGCAGATGCGATACTTAAATATTCTTCAACATATACCGCTTTAATCGGCAGTTGTTTTTTTGTATGATTAGCCCCTTTACCATCTTGATGCTCAAGGATTCTTTTGTCCAAATCAATTGTGCTACCAGTATAAAAACTTCCATCTGCGCATTCTAATATGTACATGTATCCTTTCATAGTTTTGTAATATGGCTTCGATTTTCATTTCGACTACGCTCAATGACCAGCTCAGCCACCGTAAAAAGAACCTGATAGCTAATCATGGCTGAAGCTATAATTTCTCAGCAATTCGCAAAATATCTCCAAATACACCTCTTGCCGTTACCGCAGCACCTGCACCAGCACCTTGAATCACCAAGGGGTTTTCACCATATGATTCTGTATAAATCTCAATGATGGAATCTGACCCCTTTACCTGACCCAAAGCGCTACTTCTTGAAACAGAGACCAGCTTTACATCCAAAATCCCTTTTTCTTTTTGCAGGTCTCCATGTAAATCTCCCACATACCGCAAAACATGACCTTCCTCTTGTTCGTTCTTTACTTCAGAGAAATGGGCATTTAGTTGACCAACCCTCGAGATAAATTCCTCTTTAGAAAGGGCCTCCAACGCTGGTGGAATTAAATTTTCAATTGAAATATCTTCAAATTCATTGCGCAAGTCCAATTCTCGGGCCAGAATCAATAATTTTCGCCCTACATCATTTCCAGATAAATCCTCACGGGGATCTGGCTCGGTGTATCCTTTCTCCATAGCTTCCAAAACAACATCAGAAAAAGTCACCTCCTCTTCTGAAAATGTATTGAAGATATAACTTAACGACCCTGAGAACACTCCCTTTATCCTCGTAATATTTTCTCCAGACAGATGTAACAATTTAATAGTGTCAATAAGTGGCAACCCTGCTCCAACATTGGTTTCATACAAGTATTGCTTCTGATTTTTTTTGAGCGATTGACGAATGTCACCATAGAACTCAAAATGTAAGGTATTTGCAATCTTATTGGAGGATACCAAATCAAAACCTTCATCTATTAGCTTCTGATAATGATTCACGAAGGCTACACTGGCGGTATTATCAACAGCAATTAGGTTTTCTAGATGGTTTTTGGAAGCAAATTCGATGATATCTTCCATTTCATAAGGGACACTCGTATTGCTCAAATCTTCTCGCCATGCACTTGAAATACCATCTACATCGAACAGTACATGTTTTGAATTGGCAATTGCAGTAATCACCAATTCAATGCCCTTCCGTTTTTTTAAGGATTCACTTGATACCAAAATCTGATCGATTAACGTACCCCCAACAGTGCCGTGTCCAAAAATAAATAGATTAATGCGCTTATTCACCCCGAAAAGTTGACCGTGCATTACGTTGATTGCTTTGGTCAAATCAGTCTTTTTAACGACGAGACTGACGTTCTTTCCAGTGACCGTGTTATTGAACAAAAGCGGTACAATTTTATTCTTGGCCAAAGCATTGAAAGGTTTATGAAACGAGCTTAAATCTTGCCCAATCGCAGAGATTACGGCAACATCTTTTTGAAGAGATATCGTATTGACATCCTTGGTCGTATAATCGGTCTGAAACTCATCACGCAACGCCTGTTTGGCCTCATCGGCCCTATCTAAATCAACTATCAAACCAATACCCCTTTCAGAGGAACCTTGAGAAATAATCCCTACATTGATTTTACGCTTTTCCAAGGCCCCAAAAATTCGTGCATCTACTCCAACTTTGCCCAGTAAGCCTCGCCCTTCTAAATTGATGAGGGCCACGTCTTCCAGTACGGACAATGAGGTAATACCTTCCTTTTCGGTTTTTGAACTGATTAAAGTACCTTTTGAGTCTTTATTGAAGGTATTCAATATCCTGAGCGGGATATTTTTCTCAATTAGCGGTATTATCGTCTTGGCATGTAGCACTTTAGCTCCAAAATTTGCCAATTCATTAGCTTCACCATAGGAAAGATTACCAATAATTTTTGCCTTATGAACCAATTCAGGATTTGCGGTATAAATACCATTGACATGGGTGTAATTAAGCATTTCCTCAGCATCTAGGTAATTCGCTAAAAGAGCCGCCGTGTAGTTACTGCCATTTCTACCGAGAGTGGTCGTTTCACCTTTTTCGTTTGCCGAAATAAATCCAGTAACCACTGGTACATCTCCATTACTAAATTCTAAAAATCGTGAAATGACCTTTGCCTTTGATGCATTTTCATGAATGTGGGCATCACCAAAGGTACTATCGGTCACCAAAAGATCACGAGAATCGACAAAACGGGCTTTCATACCTCTTTCAGTAAGTAGCTTAGACACCAATTTTCCCGAGAAAACTTCGCCAAAAGCCAATACCTCATCTTTCGTTTTCAAGCTATAATCCCCTATTAATGAAACCCCTTCAAGAATTTTACCCAATCGATTGATTTCATCTGTGAAATCAATCTGATATCCTTTTTTTTGATAATTGAACAGTTCGGTCAACTCGGTATTATAATCAGCTCCTTTTACGGCCAAGTCAAGAATATGCTCTAAATTATCCGTGGTACGTTCCCTTGCTGACAACACCACGGTCAACCGTTGACCTTCTGCAGCCTTTTCTTGAATGAGCTGAAGTACCCGTTGTAATCCTTCGCCATTGCTCAATGACTTACCACCAAACTTAAGTACCTTCCAAGGCCGGTCATCTTCTGATGGGAAAACATTTTTTAACAGCTTTTCAAGTTGCTTGAACTCAATCAAAAATGCATCATGGCCATGTAACGATTGTACTTCGCCATAGGTTACATTTGAATTGATCTGGGCAATTCTGCGGTACGTTTCCTTATTTTCTTCGGCGGTAAAGAACAGATCGGAATTCACTCCGACGATATGAATTTTTATTCCACTATTCTGTAGCACCTCAAAACGTTCTGAACCGTTTCTGGTGACATCAATGGTCTTCAACAATTGATTCATCAATCGATACGCCGAAACTTGAAAACGCTCTTGCAACTTCTCGCCATGGTGCATCAACCAACTTTCGACATTAAAAACATTGAGTTCGTTATTGGTACTTCGTTGAAAACGTTCTTTGAACGATTCAGGGGTACGATAGCAGAGCATGGCATGCATGCGTGCATCATGAACGGGCTGACTTGAATTTTTTAAAATTTGCTCTTGAATCTGACAATTGGCAATTAACCAGTCCGTCGATTTCCAATCGGATGCAACAGGAATCAAATGTTGTGTTATTTCAGGATTGAGCGTAGCCATCTCCCAAGCGATACCCCCTCCTAAAGAACCTCCTATAATCGTATGCAGTTGGGATATCTTGAGTTCTTGTAATCCCATCAAGAAGATTTTAGCAATATCTCCAGCTACAAACTCTTTGTACTGCTCGATAACGAAACCGTCGTAACCGTTACCCGGAATATTGAAGGCCAATACTGAAAATTTTTGGGTATCGATGCACTTATCATCACCAATAAGGTCGGTCCACCAACCTTTATGCCCTGCAACATTCGAATTTCCGGTCAATGCATGATTGACCAATACAATTGGGGCTTCGTTTAAAGAACGACCAAAAACCTCATACGACAACTGAATGTCTTGGGTATGGCCACTAATGGTGGTGAATCGTTTTAATTGGATTTTTTGGAGCATTAATGTGATTTACGCCCGCTAAAGGCAGACACCTCCCTTGCCCTCGACTGCGCTCAGGATGACAAGGGGAGGTGACAGAATTATTAAACTAAAACCGATTTGTCAATGGAGGCGAAAGCTTGTTCCAAATCGGTTTTTAGGTCTTCGATATCCTCAAGTCCTACCGATAAACGAATCAAATCTTGCGATACCCCCGTGGTCAATTGTTCATCTTCAGACAACTGTTGATGTGTCGTACTGGCAGGATGGATAATCAATGATTTGGTATCACCTATATTGGCCAACAAAGAGAATACTTTGGTGGCAGCAGTCAACTGTTTCGCCGCCTCAAAACCTCCTTTAACCCCAAAGGTTACCAAGCCACTTTGCCCTTTTGGTAAGTATTCGTCGGCTAAAGCTTTATATTTACTGGACTCCAAACCTGGATAATTTACCCAAGACACCTCATCTTTTTCTTCTAGCCATTAGGCCAAAGCCAAGGCATTTTCACTATGTTTTTTAATACGAACATCCAACGTTTCAAGACCCTGAATAATTTGAAAGGCATTGAACGGGCTTAGTGCACCACCAAAATCACGAAGACCCTCTAGAATTAATTTAAACGTAAAAGCGGCAGCACCTAAGGCTTCGTGATACACCAAACCATGATATCCTGCTGAAGGCTCGGTAAACTCAGGGAACTTACCATTGGCCCAATCAAAGGTACCAGCATCAATGATAGCCCCTCCCAATGCAGTACCATTACCATTGATATATTTTGTCAAGGAATGGATGACCAAGTTGGCGCCATGTTCAATCGGATTTAGAAGTCCTGGCGTTGCGACCGTATTATCTACAATAAAAGGCACTTTGGCGGCCTTGGCCTGTTCCGATATGCCTTTCAAATCGAGTACATCCAATTTTGGATTACCCAATGATTCAACAAAAATGGCACGGGTATTCTCTTGAACTGCCTTTCCAAAATTTTCTGGATCTGAAGCATCCACGAAGGTGGTTTTAATTCCCAAGCGTGGTAAGGTAACCTTCAATAAATTATAGGTGCCCCCATACAAACTACTTGAGGCCACAATATGATCTCCAGCTCGCAGCAATGTCATCAGACTTGTCGAAATGGCTGACGTACCAGAAGCGAAAACAACTGCACCTACACCACCTTCAAGAGCAGCGAGGCGTTCTTGCAAAATTTGATTGGTTGGATTGTTCAATCGGGTATAAATAAATCCTAATTCAGCCAACGAAAAGAGATTGGCCGCGTGGTCGGTGTCTTTAAATACGTAGGAAGTGGACTGAAAAATAGGAACAGCCCTAGTTCCGTTGGTTTGATTGACATCATGCCCAGCATGTAGGGCATTTGTTGCTTTTGAAAAATTTTGATCGCTCATGTTTTTTAATTTAAAATGTTATTAAATGAATTCCTGCCTTTACTTCGACCTCTCTCAGTACAAGCCTAGGAATGACAAAAACACGAAGCCCTTGTTGTACAAAGGCATATTAAAAAAGTTATAAGAAAGTGAATACCGATTTTACCGGTGATTGCTATCTTTTCCGTTTCCGCCATGGTTTTATCCAATAAGCGTATCTGAAGTAAAATCAGAACGGGTAGAATGTAGCACCTTCTTAGCTACTGATTGGCATCAGCGCGAGCTAAGGGTTGCTAAGGCTTCACAGGGTCTATTCCCTCCACCTTTCTTGATAACGTTTCAATACGTGTTAGAACCTAGAGCAAAGATTACATTAGAATTTTTTAAAATCCTAATAAATTTTAGAAAACTTAGAAAATACGAGTGATTTTACAGGATTCAAATTGCCTGTTTTCACTTCTACTGCACTGCTGGGCAGTTTGGAATAAGATTCGTATCCATTTTATCATTTCGACATTAAGTATAAAATATCGATGGGGAAATCTACTTTTTCTATTTGAGATGAATTAAAACAACTGCAACAACGTGGTCATAATGATCCCTGGGTGGCTTATTGGACTTTGGGACAACATTACCTCTGTTTTCTTCACATGCATAGAAAAAGGCGGTTTCAACAGGTCTAATCCACTTTGTTTCTTAAGTCGAATGCCCTGACCTGAAATGATATCAATATTAGGAGCAAATTCTCCTTCGGGTAAGTGTTCCGTGAGAATTACATATTTATACTGAGCTAATTTTTTGATTATCTGAGCTACCTCGTCGTTTGATAGATGTTGCAATACTTGCCTAAGAATTGCGCAATCAGATTTTGGCAAGTCTTTTTTGGCGATGTCCAAACATTGAAATACCACATTCTTATCGGAAAAATGATTGTGATTGAAAGCAATCAATTCAGGAACGATATCGACCGCAACATACCTTTTGGTAAAGGGCGCCAATCTCCGACCAATATTAAAGTCACCGCAACCCAAATCACAGACCGAAATCGGGTCAGGGAACGACCTTAAAAATGATACCATTTTGTCAACATAGGGTTCAATTAAAATAGGGTGATGCGACCCCTCGCCGGAATAAAAATCACATCCGTTAGTACCCCAGAGCTTATCTTGATATACCTGCTGCATTACAGCAATTGTAGGCCATGAATTTTTATATTGAGATTTCCCCACGCTTACTTTAACACAGAAAACTCCAAACTAGAATCGGTAAATACGGTATGTGTTTGCGTTTTGAAATCTTCATCATCAGCCTTGAAGATATTATCCACATAGGTCTGTGGATTTAAGTCAATCAAAGGGAACCAAGTGCTCTGCACCTGAATTTGTAGCTTATGTCCTTTCTTGAAGGTATGATACACATCTTGCAATTTGATGTTGACATCTGTTTTCTTATTGGGTATGAACGGTTCTGGCTCAGCAAAACTATTTCGAAACCGACCGCGTAATACTTCGCTTCTAACCATTAAATGATAATTGCCCATCTTTAAATGGTCTTGCATTTCTTCATTGGTTTCAACGTTATCAGGGTGTACATCAATAATTTTTACGATCCAATCGGCAGCTGTACCTGTCGTAGCCACTTTTAGGTTTGCCATTATAGGCCCAGCTAAGGTTAAATCCCCTTCGAGCTCTTCTGTTTCAAAGACCAGTACGTCGCCACGTCTGGCAGCAAAACGTTGGTCATCAGTCATGTACTTTCTCGGGGTAAACACCGATTTGATGTCCTCAGAATACGGAACCGGTTTGTTCACATCGCTAATAAAGGAAATTCCAGTTTCACCATTCTGTTCAGTGGTAAGCTCTTGGTTTTCAGAAAGGAACACGCGTTGTTTTTCAGCTTGTTTTGGTGGCCAAGTAGGTAATTCGCTCCATTCTTTTCTCCCAGAATCATAAACATAGGCTTCGGGCAAACCGGATTTTCCATCACCAGCACCCTTTAAAAAATGATTGAAAAATTTAGTCTCGATATGGTCTTGGTAGAAAACCGAAATCGAGTCCCCAAAATAGTAGTTGCCCACTAAGTTACGATCACTACGTCTCGCCCATCGACCATGATCCCATGGCCCAAAAACCATGGTATTATAGGCTCCTTCGTTGTTCTTTTCAATGTTTTTATAGGTCTCCAAAGGGCCGTATAAATCTTCTGCATCGAACCAACCGCCAACGACCATTGTGGCGACATGTGATTTGGTTTTGTTTAAATGCTGAATCAAGCCCCTTGGTTGCCACAATCCATCGTAATTGGGATGTTCCTTCAGTTCGTTCCAAAAGAAATCATCGGTCATTCCATTAGGAGCCATCGAAACCTCATCTTTTAACCCATATTCAAAAAACGAGTTCAAATTTTTCAACGAACCCTTTTCCAAAAAGAAATCATATTGGTCCTCCGTTCCAATATCTGGCAGCGAGTACCAAGCCGTATCAATAGGTTGATCACCATTGGGTCGTGGAGTTCCAAAAAGTGAAATTGCCCTGAAATAACTTAGTAAATAAGCACCATTATGGTGAAAATCATCAAAAAAGAAATCACCGATACACGCTTGCGGTGATGACGCCTTTAATGCTGGGTGTGGATCAATCGTTCCATAGGTGGCATAAAAACCAGGATATGAAATACCCCAAAGGCCTACACGGCCATTGTTGTTCTCTTCATTATAGACTAACCATTCGATAGTATCGTACGTGTCAGAACTTTCATCCACTTGTGTACTGTCAGTTTTATTGGGGATATACGCTCTCATGTTCTCATAATGCCCTTCACTCATCCATCGACCCCGAACATCTTGATAGACCACAATATACCCCTCTTGCATCATATTGATATTTGGGCCTATCTGGGTTCTAAATTCGCCTTTGCCATAGGGTCTTGAGCTATAAGGCGTGCGCTGTATGACTATGGGATACTCTTTGCCGGTATCTTTCGGGGCATATATCGTCGTATGTAATTTTACCCCATCGCGCATTTCTATGTCAACTTCTTGTTTTGAGTAATGTTTGGCGACATAATTTTCTTCAATTTCAACGCCCTGCTTTTTACGCTTTGTACAGGATTGGAATGAAAAACAGACGGCTAAAGTGAAAATGGCAATTCGTAATATTGAGTTCATCAATTCAGGTTTTTATTGGAATTAAAGCTACGAAGAAATACAATCTTGTGATACCTACCTTTTTGATTAGATGGCTTTCACAAACGAAAAAATCGTAATCTTGTGAATTCATCCGTGAACTACCCATGGCAACACAAAACGCTAAAAAGTATAATGATTTGGGGCTGGGCACCAAGGAAGGTACCAGCGTATACAGAGCTATCAATAAAGACGGCTCATTTAATGTCAAAAAGGTAAATGTTCCCTTTTTTGAAAGGTTAAATTTCTTTCACTATTTAATCACAATTTCATGGCTTAAATTTCTAGTAGTCATTTTATTATGGTATTTCTTAATCAATATCATTTTTGCAACTACCTACTCCCTTATTGGAGTTGAAAACCTGACAGGAATTAAATCCGCCACTAATTTTGATGGTTTTGTCGAGGCCTTCTTTTTTAGTGCCCAGACGATTACCACCTTGGGATATGGCCGAGTGGCACCCATCGGAAATTTGACAAACATTGTAGCCGCAATTGAATCAATGTTGGGACTGCTGGGTTTTGCCCTGGCTACCGGTCTTCTGTATGGTCGATTTTCTAGGCCTTCAACCATGATTCAGTATAGTAAAATTGCAGTCATTGCACCTTATCGACAGCACAACGGATTCATGTTTCGCGTAGTTAATCCTCAAAACAATCACCTTTTGGAATTGGAAGTGCAACTCTATCTGGCCATGAAACGCGAAAACTCAGATTTGCGAGATTTTTTCGCCTTGGAGCTGGAACGCGAAAAAGTGGCTTACATGCCCTACATGTGGACTATTGTGCATCCAATTACTGAAAACAGTCCCTTATTTGGTTTGAATGATGAACAGCTTAAAGAAAAAGACGTTGAGTTTATCGCTTCTATGAAAGCGTTTGATGAGACTACCTCTCAGAGTGTGTATTCTAGGTCATCATATAAAGCCTCAGAGATTGAATGGGGAGCCAAATTCATCTATGCTGTAACCCGCGAGGAAGACGGAATCGTCATCGACGTGGGAAAATTGGATGAAACAGAAAAAATAGCATTGAATTAAATTCCAAAAGCGGCCTTCACGGCATCGACCCTATCGAGTTTTTCCCAAGTAAAAAGTTCTACCTCTTTCTCTACCCTACCGTTATAGGGGGACTCAAAAACTTTATTCACCGTATGGGGCGTTTTTCCGAAATGTCCGTACGCCGCAGTTTCAGAATAAATCGGATTGCGAAGTTTTAATCGAGTCTCAATTGAATATGGCTTCATATCGAAGAGTTCAGCTACCTTTTCAGCAATCTCCCCATCAGTTAAATTTACTTTAGAAGTGCCATAGGTATCAACAAAAATCGAAGTGGGCTCCACTACCCCGATAGCGTAGCTTACCTGCACCAACAATTCATCGGCAACCCCCGCAGCCACCAGGTTCTTTGCAGCATGTCTTGCAGCATAAGCTGCACTACGGTCCACTTTGCTTGGGTCTTTACCGCTAAATGCTCCACCCCCGTGGGCGCCCTTTCCTCCATAGGTGTCCACAATAATCTTTCTTCCTGTTAGACCGGCATCACCGTGCGGACCTCCAATAACAAACTTTCCGGTGGGATTGATATGATACGTTATGTTATCATCAAAGAGCTGTTGTACATTATCGGGAAACTGCTTCTTCACTTTTGGAATCAAAACCTCTACAACATCACTTTTAATTTTATCCAACATTGTCTCATCTTCATCAAAATCATCATGTTGCGTAGAAACTACGATGGTATCAATACGTTGGGGCACATTATCATCTGAATATTCGATGGTCACCTGTGCCTTTGCATCTGGCCGTAAGTAATTGATTTCTCTACCATTTCGACGCATTTCGGCCAATACTTGAAGTATCTTATGTGAAATATCAAGGGCAAGCGGCATAAAATTGTCAGTCTCATTACTGGCATAACCAAACATCATGCCCTGATCGCCTGCGCCTTGTTCTTCTTTCGTTGCCCTATCCACACCTTGATTGATATCTTGTGATTGTTCGTGAATCAAAGAAATAACACCACAAGAATCTCCACTAAATTGATACTCCCCTTTGGTATAACCAATTTGATTAATCGTATCACGAGCTATGGTTTGTACATCTAAATAGGTATTACTTTTAACCTCACCCGCTAAAACCACTTGCCCAGTGGTCACTAGGGTCTCACAGGCCACTTTACTATCAGTATCAAACGCCAAAAAATTATCCAGTAAGGCATCGCTAATTTGATCCGCAATTTTATCAGGATGTCCCTCACTCACAGATTCGGAGGTAAATAGGTAAGGCATTTTTCTGTTTTATTAGGGGAAGATTTGACGAAAGCCGACAAAGAAGTTTACACCACTTTTTAGCATTTTTTTCTGAGGTTGCAATCAGTCAAATCTGTCCTCAATTCTATCAAGCAAATGTACGTTTTTAAATTAGATTCCCGCTTTCGTGGTAATGATAATTCATCAGAAATCCCAGCGAAAAAAGATGGTCATTGTTTTATGGATAAAAATCAAAATTCTTACTTCGAAAGCTTTACGGATATTTTCTAGAAACCCATTTAACTTCGTATATTGTGTGCTCCGACCGTTAGAAAATAACCAACAAAAGTACCATCCCATGCACATTGCAGTTGCCGGAAATATTGGAGCAGGAAAGACCACACTTACTACCCTATTAGCGAAGCATTACAAATGGGAAGCCCATTTCGAAGATGTTGTCGACAACCCCTATTTAGATGATTTTTATACCCAAATGGAACGATGGAGCTTTAACCTTCAAATATATTTTCTAAATAGTCGGTATCGGCAAATCTTGAAGATTCGCGAAAGCGGAAAAGATGTCATTCAAGACCGTACTATTTACGAGGACGCCCATATTTTTGCACCAAACCTTCACGCTATGGGACTGATGACAAATCGGGATTTTAACAATTACAAAAGCCTCTTTGAGTTGATGGAGAGCTTGGTTCAACCGCCAGATTTAATGATTTATTTGCGCAGTTCCATTCCCAACTTGGTCAACCAAATCCATAAAAGAGGCCGTGATTACGAAAGTAGTATTTCAATCGATTATCTCAGCCGATTGAACGAACGCTATGAGGCCTGGGTCAATACCTATGAAAAAGGAAAGTTACTTATTGTGGATGTGGATGAAGTCAATTTTGTAGATAATCCAGAGGATTTAGGCGAGGTCATCAATCGAATTGATGCTGAAATTCATGGTTTGTTTTAGCGTGGATCATCAAGCCAAAAAAGGATTCCCTCAATAACACACGGACTTCCCTCATTTCTGATTTTCAAAATACCCTTCTCACCTTAATTTCAAGACATTAACTTAAAAATTGATGTCATGAAAGCAAAAAAGAATGAAAAATTACAGCTTGAAAGAAATTCAGGTCTCTACTTCGTTATTGGATTATGCCTAGTATTGGCCCTCACGTATGCCACCCTGGAGTGGAAAAGTTTTGATGAAGCAACCATTTGCGATGTTGCCTATTTGGATGAACCCGACCCTTTTATAGAAGATGTACCTTTTATTAAACCTCCTGAACTTCCAAAACCCAAATTTGTTCCAGTTGTTAATGACCTTATACCTGATGATTCCGATATAGAAGAGGATATTCCAGATTTTATAGAATCTGAAATTAACACTCCGATTCCTGATACCTCAGAAATTCCTGAGTATATCGAACCTACCATTGAAGAAGTTCTTGACTTCATTGTGGTTGAGGAAAAGCCCATTTTTCCAGGTTGTGAAAATGCGATGGACAAGTATGGCTGTTTTCAAAAAATGATGCAAAATCATATTCGTAAAAACTTTCGATATCCTGAATTGGCAATTGACATGAATCAACAAGGAAAAGTATACGTACAGTTTACTATTCAAAAAGATGGAAGCATAAATGATATCAAATTACGCGGACCGCACAAAATTCTTGAAAAAGAAGCGAAACGTATTATTTCAAAACTACCTCAGATGTCTCCAGGAAAACAACGTGGAACACCTGTTAAGGTACCTTTTTCCATTCCGATAAACTTTGTACTGCAGTAAGTTGATTAAACTCATACTTCGTTTCGACTTCTCTCGTAATAACTAGGGGGAAGGAGAAACTATTCCTTAAAACAAAAAACCACCCTTAATGCATTATAGGGGTGGTTTTTCAATTATACTATTTTGTAATTCGCCAACTACTTTGTTGAGATAGATTCGTTATACGCTTCTACCTATGCATTCTCTTCTTCTTTTGTTACTCCGGTAAATTCTTTTATTTCGTTGGTTACTTCACCATTGACTTCTGAAGTCGTTGTCACGGTCGCTTTTAAAGAACCGTCTTCCATATTGTCCATTTCAACTATGGTTTCTTGTTTCAACTGTTTTTGAACCATTTCAGTCGATACTTTCCCTTCATTATACGCCATCATGGTATCTGTATTCATTGCAATACTGGGCGCAATGACCAAAGCAACAACGCTCATTAACTTCAATAAGATATTTAGTGATGGACCCGAAGTATCTTTGAACGGATCTCCAACGGTATCACCAACAACCGCCGCTTTATGTGCATCAGAACCTTTGCGACCTTCACTCTCAATGGTTTTCTTGGCATTGTCCCAAGCCCCGCCAGCGTTTGATTGAAAAATGGCCATCAAGACACCAGCAGTTGTAACCCCTGCCAATAGACCACCTAACATTTCGGCTCCACCAATAAATCCAACAGCAACGGGTACGGCAATCGCCAAGAGCCCAGGTAATACCATTTCCTTTATGGAAGCTTGTGTTGAAATGGCGACACACTTATCATATTCGGCAACACCATCAGCGGCGTCAAAGGTCTTGCGTTGTTCTTCTGTAGCTTTTGACATATCAGAATCTACCGCACGCATCACTTCTAAAGCGGCTTTCAGTTGAGGAATATCCCTAAACTGCCTTCTTACTTCTTCAATCATCGCCATAGCAGCACGACCAACGGCATTCATAGACAAGGCTGAAAATACAAAAGGAAGCATACCTCCTATCAATAGACCTGCCATCACAGTGGGTTTCGATACGTCAATTCCGGTGACATTAGCGGTTTGCATAAATGCAGCAAACAAGGCCAAAGCGGTCAATGCAGCGGAAGCAATGGCAAATCCTTTACCTATTGCAGCCGTCGTGTTCCCCACAGCATCTAATTTATCCGTACGCTCACGTACTTCACTTGGTAGTTCTGCCATTTCAGCAATACCACCTGCATTATCCGAGATTGGTCCATAAGCATCAACGGCCAACTGAATTCCTGTATTTGCCAACATACCTACCGCAGCAATTGCAATTCCGTATAAACCTGCAAAATGGTGAGAAACCAAAATGGCGGCAGAAATTAATAGAATAGGGAACATAGTGGACATCATTCCTACACCCAATCCAGCGATAATATTAGTAGCGGCTCCGGTATCGGACTGACGCACAATGGCGTTTACAGGTTTGGTTCCAGTACCAGTATAATACTCAGTAACCTTTCCTACTGCGAGACCGGCAACAAGACCAGCAATCACAGCGAAGAAAACACCCATGGAACCAAACTCAGTTCCGTTGAAGGACCAACTTTCTGGTAACATCAGAGTGATTATGAAGTAAGATGCTAGTAGCATTAGACCAGCAGAACCAAACTCTCCGATATTTAACGCCGTTTGCGGATTTCCACCATCTTTAACGCGGACAAAGAAGGTTCCAACAATCGACATTACAATACCCACCGCAGCTAACACCAAAGGAAGATACACCGCACCCAAACCATCAAAACTTTCAGCAAAAGCTGGTAGTTGTGTAAACGCAGCACCCAATACCATTGTTCCGATAATAGACCCAACGTAAGATTCAAATAGGTCAGCGCCCATACCGGCAACATCTCCGACATTATCCCCAACATTATCAGCGATAGTTGCAGGATTTAAAGGATGGTCTTCAGGAATACCTGCCTCTACTTTACCTACAAGGTCGGCCCCAACGTCAGCGGCTTTGGTGTAGATACCACCACCAACACGGGCGAACAACGCAATGGATGAAGCACCAAGTGAGAAACCTGAAAGTACATTCAGTACCTCACCCAATTCCCAACCTTGGCCACTATATAGCATAAAAAGTCCACTAAGACCTAAAACACCAAGGCCCACAACACCAAGACCCATTACAGCACCACCGGCGAAAGCAACTTCCAACGCTTTTCCCAAGGAGGTTCTGGCGGCATTTGTCGTGCGAACATTGGCCTTGGTCGCAACTTTCATTCCAATAAATCCTGCCAAGGCAGAACAAATGGCACCGACTATAAATGAAATAGCTACCATTCCGTTGCTTCCTACTTCATTACTTCCCTTGAAGAAGAGCAAAATAGCAACTGCAGCAACGAAAATTGACAATATTTTATATTCAGCTTTAAGAAAGGACATTGCACCATCAGCAATATTTTTAGCAATTCTTGCCATCTTTTCTTCCCCAACAGCTTGTTTTGATACCCACCCACTTCTAATGAAGACATACAAAAGGCCTAAAACACCAAATGCAGGTAAAAATTTCACTATTAATTCCATAGTCGATTCGTTAATTTAATTAGGTTTTTTTTAAGAATTTTTAATGCGTGCAAATGTAGTGAAATGCATAAGAATAAAAAAAGCCCAAAACGGGCTTTAGAACAGGCTTTTTATTTCATTATGAATTGCTTAAATCATGAAGGTCCGCTTCATTTTATGCTCACTTTCTTCATAACGCTTGACACATTCCCAATAAATTTCACCAGCTCTTTTTGAATCACTCCAGCCACCAGTATCCACCTTCTTTTTTTCCAAATCTTTGTACACCTGAAAAAAGTGTTCAATCTCCTTTAATCGATGGGGATTCAATTCGCTGATATCATTTTTCTTGCTCCAGATCGGGTCACTGACCGGAACACAAATAATCTTTTCATCCGGACCTTTTTCATCGGTCATATGAAATACACCTATCGGTTTCACTTCCATCACCACCATCGGAAAAGTAGGTTCAGTACCCAAAACCAAAACATCCAAAGGGTCTGAATCCAGCGCCAAGGTCTCCGGTACGAAGCCATAATCACCAGGATACATCATAGATGAAAACAACGTTCGATCAAAGCGAATTTTATGAAGTGTAAAATCATATTCATATTTATTACGGCTTCCTTTAGGAATTTCAATTAGCACGTCGAAGGTAATTTCATCATTTGTAGACATCATTCTATGTTTATCTGAAGTAGTTATAAAGGTAATGGAACGTTAGCAATTGTAGGAAATTGCTTCTAAAGCGTTATGGTAAGTTAAATTTTCGGTATTTCTGTCAAGCCTTTCTCTTATAATGGTATAATAAAATTGAAAGGCAATATCCGTAAATATATTTCCTTGAAATGGATTTTAAGAAACCATCTATCCAAATCAAAAACTGAACCCAAAAGAGCCCGTAATCCCAAAAGGTCTGGCTTCCGGGGCATCCAAATAGTTTCCGCGAAAATTAAAGTCTATCCTTAAAATTTTAAAAATATTTCCGACTCCAAAAGAATACTCCCAATAGGGCTCTTTGTTTGGAGCAAGCAATGGAATGTTGGTCGGGGCACTCAGTGCAATATTGGCGTCAGAAATGGAACCCCAGGCCCCACGAATACCAACAATCTCCCTAAGATTTAGGTTGCGCAACAACGGAATGCGGGAAAAAATACGCCCATTAAAATTATGTTCTAAGTGTAGCGTGGCATAGGTATCCGTTACAAATTCATAAAAATCAAGATTCGGGAAGGTATTGTACAACGAAAACAGTGTTTGATTCCCAGGAATCACACTCAACAACCCTAGGGGTACTTCACCAAAGGTCTTGCCCAATTCAACAGTACTCAGCAGGCGGCCAAAACCACCTAGCTGCCACGGTTGGGTATATGAAAACTGTATCTTATCATAATTGAAATCACTTTCCAAAAATCCATCAGACCCCTTGGTGTAGTTCAAAACCAACGTACTGTAGTTTTCATTGACAACCCTACGTTCAACACCATAACCAATGTTTCTACGACCAGGGGTATAGATCAGGGTCGAATTGAAATCAAATTGCCTTATCTCAGAAGAAATACCTGATGGGGCTTCAGGGTCAACGTAATCTAAACTGAACACATCTGGCAAGGCCGAACTGATGGTTCTAAATGAGCTACCTACGCGGAGTCTAAAATTTTTCCATGGCTCCAATTCCATTGATAATACTGAAAGGTTAATATTGCTTAAGCGATTGTTATTCCCAACCGTGACCAATGCCGAAGAGGCAATACTTCTGCCCAATACATCCGTTGTGCTTGTGAGACTAATGCCCAATTGTTCAATATCCCTTCGATTGCCGCCCGATAGAATTAGACGTGTCTTTCTGTCCAACAAAAATTTACCTGAAAGACCATGCTTAAATTTTTTATCATCAAAACCATAGGCCATGTAGCCTTCAAGACGCCATGTATCATTTTGTCCAAAAAAGGTTCTTGCCCCTGCGCGTAAACGAATACCCTCCGCATCATTAAAGCCAAAGGTGCTATAGATATCACCTATATCAATGTTCCATTTATCAATTTCCACGTAACCAGAACCCAAAATACTCACCACATCATAATAGGTTCTGAACTTGGGTACTGTTTTAAGGGTATCCAATAACTGGAAAATTCCTGCCTCATCATCGTTCAACCGCTCCAACCGGGCATTTTCCCAAAAAATACTATCCTGTAGAAATACCCTGGGATCATACGGGTCAGATTCTGCTTTGTAGAATGCCTCTGTTCGGTCTAGGTCAAACTGATAATTGTCGTAAACGGTAGTTCGCTTTCCGTATACCCCTCGCGATTTTTCCTTTTTGGAAAAAGCAAAATCGGTCAACATATAATCTCGCTTCAGTAAAAAGACCGAATCGTTGACTACATCAAAATCCTGTTCAATATAAATCTCCTTGACCCAATTGATATTGGCACTTTTGACTACCTGCATATCAATTTTCTTTACAGCAAAAGTGGTATCGTTGACCCAAAAATCACCCTTAAAGGTAAGTTCGTTTTTCCTACGGGGATAGTAGATGATGTTATAACACCATTTATTGTCTATAAATGTGCTGTCCGACAGTACGTAATTATATACGTCAACACCAGTCTTGGATAAAGGGCTCGTAAAACTCTTATCAAAAAACTTCAGGTAATTATCGTAGATGTTGTAATCGGAATAAAGGTCTTCAACAAAAGCTGTTATCGCCTGGTTACCCCCAAAACCTGAACTTTTATTGCCCAGCACATCCTCTTTTTCCAACCCCAGCGCATTATCTCCGTGTACTTTAGAAAAGACTTCATTCAGAAACATAGGAAGATAGGTCTTCCCTGTAATACGGGAGGTATCCAAACCATCAAACATAAATTCCAATCCCTTGAACATACGGCTCTTAATCAAAGCACTATCAATAGTATTCAAATCAAATTCAACTTTCTCATACTTGTCGTATTGATAGTTTTTGAATTTTCGAACCCCATTTTCGCGCTTTTTGGCCCATATCTTCTTTAGGATATCAATTGCAGGATTATTTTTCTTGGACTGTTTTCCTGTATACACCACAACCTCTCCCAATTGCTCTGCAGCTTCGGCAAGTACCACCTTCATCTCATAGCGAACGCTTGTTTGTAGTTCAATAATTTTAGATTCGTATCCGATAAATGAAATCCCTAAAACATCGTAATTGTTTTCCGATTCAAGATAAAAGCGACCATTCTCATTCGTAATTGTGCCTTCCGTTGAATTCTGGAAAAACACATTAGCAAAGGCAATGGGGTCTCCAAAATCGTCAATGACCTCGCCACTTACCTTGGTTTGGGCGAAAGACAATAAAGAAATAGCAAGGAAAAGGATAAGAAGAAAATTCCTCATAACTAAAATAAGCCAGTTTCATTGCTGAAAATGACTTTTGATGTTCGTTTTTTGATTACAAGTAATGTTATATCAAATAGTATTCCTTTTTTGTTTCGATATAAAAAAACCTCGTCAACCTTAGTCGACGAGGCTAATATACCTTACTTCGTTTTGCACTAGTTCTTGTATAACACCTTTTTAACAGCCTTCACCACATCTTGGGCATTTGGTAGCCATTCCGCCAATAGAACGGGAGAATATGGGGCTGGGGTATCGGCAGTATTCAATTTGACTATAGGGGCATCCAAGTAATCAAAGGCCTTATCCTGTACTTGATAAATAATTTCAGTGGCTACATTACCAAAAGGCCAAGCTTCTTCCAAAATCACTAGTCGATTCGTCTTTTTAACAGAATTGATGATGGCATCATAATCCAAAGGTCGTACGGTTCTGATATCAATAATTTCACAGCTAACACCATCGTTGGCCAACACCTTAGCTGCTTTGTAGGCCTCTTTTATGATTTTCCCAAAGGAAACTATAGTAACATCAGTACCTTCTCTTTTGATATCAGCTACGCCAATCGGAATGGTGTACTCCCCTTCTGGCACCTCACCTTTATCCCCGTACATTTGTTCAGACTCCATAAAAATTACCGGGTCATCGTCTCGAATGGCACTTTTCAACAATCCTTTGGCATCAGCTGGATTCGAGGGCACGACCACCTTAAGACCTGGGCAATTGGCATACCAACTTTCAAAAGCCTGACTATGCGTAGCAGCCAGTTGACCTGCAGATGCAGTGGGTCCGCGAAAGACAATCGGACAATTGAACTGACCAGCTGACATCTGACGAATCTTAGCTGCGTTATTGATTATCTGGTCAATACCCACCAATGAAAAATTAAAGGTCATGAATTCAATGATAGGGCGGTTCCCATTCATAGCAGAACCAACACCTATACCCGCGAAGCCCAATTCTGAAATTGGGGTATCCAAAACACGGTCAGGTCCGAATTCATCCAACATTCCCTTAGAAGCCTTATAGGCACCATTATATTCGGCAACCTCTTCACCCATTAAATAAATAGATTCATCACGCCGCATCTCTTCTGACATGGCTTCTGCAATGGCTTCTCTAAACTGTAATGTTTTCATACGCTTCACCTGATTTTAAGTGCGCACAAAAATAGGAAAATCTCCAGGAAAGCAAAGATGCATTCGTTCAAAATCAAACGAAAAATTTACTATGCATGCATAGTAAATTGATAAGTTTTTTAATATCTTTGTATTAAAATTTTATTTATGAAGATATTGGTTTGTATTAGTAATGTACCTGATACTACTTCTAAAATCAACTTTACCGAAAGTGATACAAAATTTGATACTAATGGCGTACAATTCGTTATTAATCCCAACGACGAGTTTGGATTGACCCGAGCCATGTGGTTTAAAGAAAAACAAGGTGCCATTGTTCACGTGGCCACTGTGGGTGACGCGACAGTTGAACCCACTATTCGAAAAGCGTTGGCGATTGGTGCCGACGAAGGTATTCGAATCAACTCAGCCCCCAAAGACGGTTTTTTTGTAGCCAGACAATTGGCAGAAATTGTTAAAAATGGAGGTTATGATCTTGTAATCGCAGGCAGGGAGTCTATCGACTATAATGGCGGCATGGTACCAGGAATTATGGCATCGCTATTGGATATGAATTTCGTTAATACCTGCATAGCGCTTGAAGTAGAAGGCACTGAAGTCACTGCCATGCGTGAAATAGATGGTGGAAAAGAAAAAATTGGTACCAGCCTTCCCCTTATTATCGGCGGTCAAAAAGGATTGGTTGAAGAAAGTGACCTAAGAATACCCAATATGCGAGGTATCATGATGGCCCGCAAAAAAGCTTTGAACGTTGTTGAACCCATAGAGGCCCCAACACCTACTGAAGACAAAAAGTTTGAACGCCCTGCGGCCAAAGGTCCAGTGAGACTGGTTGATGCTGGAAATATTGAAGAATTAATCAATCTTTTACACAACGAGGCGAAAGCCCTTTAAACCATAAATTCTAAATATCAAATTCCAAAAAAGTATTTGGAGTTTGGATTTTGAATATAGAAACTTAAAAAATTATGTCAGTACTCGTTTATACAGAAACCGATAACGGAAAGTTTAAAAAGAATGCCTTTGAAGTGGCATCTTATGCAAAAAATGTAGCCGACCAAATGGGAACTACGGTTACTGCTATTGCTATCAATATCGATAACGCGGAAGAATTAGGAACCTACGGGGTTGCTAAGATATTACAGGTTGGCGATGACCAATTAGCTGCGTTTAATGCAAAGGCTTATGCCAACGCCATTGCACAAGCTGCAGAAAAAGAAGGAAGCAAGGTTGTGGTCATTAGCTCTAGTGCGGATAGTAAGTACCTTGGTGGTTTATTGGCTGCCAAATTGAATGCCGGATATGTGCCCAACGTTGTGGAGGCTCCCGAAAGCACTTCGCCATTTATGGTGAAAAGAACGACATTCAGCAACAAAGGCTTTGCACTCACACAAATGGATTCAGAGGTGAAAATAATTGGTGTATCCAACAATGCTTTTGGGATGATTGAAAATACAACTTCTGCAAGTTTAGAGGCCTTTAGTCCTACAATTAGCGAAGCAGATTTTGGAGTAAAGTCCGTAGAAGTTGATAAGGTCGTAGGTAAGGCGACCATTGCCGATGCTGACATAGTCGTTTCGGCAGGTCGAGGATTAAAAGGACCTGAAAACTGGGAAATGGTAGAAGAATTGGCGGATGTTTTGGGCGCTGCAACCGCTTGCTCCAAACCTGTCTCCGATTTGGGCTGGAGACCCCATGGTGAACATGTGGGCCAGACTGGTAAACCTGTGGCAAGTAACTTGTACATTGCTATTGGAATTTCTGGTGCCATTCAGCACCTTGCGGGCGTGAGTGCCTCAAAAACGAAGGTGGTCATCAATACAGACCCTGAAGCCCCTTTCTTTAAGGCGGCTGATTACGGTATTGTTGGCGATGCCTTCCAAGTGGTTCCGGAACTCATTGAAAAATTGAAGGAATTTAAAGCGCAAAACGGCTAAATTTTGTTACTTTGCTTCTTTGAAGCGGCTGTTCAGATAATGTGTTAAGCCACTTATTTGAACAGCTTTTTTGTATTATCCTTAACCAATACATGAGCTTAGTACGACTTAAAATAAAAGGTATTTCTTATAGCCAGACCCAAAACGGGGCCTATGCCCTTATTTTAAATGAGGTCGATGGTGACCGTAAGCTACCCATCGTTATTGGAGCTTTCGAAGCACAGTCCATAGCTATTGCACTGGAAAAGGAAATCAAACCGCCGAGACCGCTTACGCATGATTTATTCAAAAACTTTTGTGATCGCTATGCCATTACTGTAAAACAGGTCATCATTCATAAATTGGTCGATGGGGTTTTCTATTCCAGTATTATAAGCGAACGTGATGGGGATGAAGAAATCGTTGACGCCAGAACCAGTGACGCCATAGCATTGGCTCTTCGGTTCAACGCCCCTATATTCACCTATAAGACAATATTGGACAAGGCCGGTATTTTTTTAAAGTTTTCTGCCAAGGATAAGGAAGAGGATGGTGATGACAGTATTGTAGTCGATGAAATTTTACAAGAAGGTGAAACGGTTGAAATTGAATCAGGTACAGGGAATGCCTATCGCGAGATGACCTTGGAAGAACTACATAAAGAATTGGATAAGGCAGTGGCCAATGAAGACTACGAAAAAGCTGCCAAACTTCGAGACGAAATCTCCAAACGAAAATAGAACCAACCCGCCGTACATGAAAAAAGCTGGACTTTTGACGCTCATCCTATTATTGGTATGTGTGAGTGGCATCTTTGGTCAAGATAAAGAAGCGGCAGAAGTAGCATATGCCACCGTTGACGTATTGGTTGATAATCAAGGATTCTCCTTTTCCAGCCTCTTACGAGGTATTTTAGGAATGGTCATTTTGGTGGGTATCGCTTTTATATTTAGTAAAAATAGAAAGGCTATCAACTGGAGAACCGTTTCCATAGGGCTGGGCATTCAACTGCTATTGGCCATAGGAATTCTGAAAGTTCCCTTTATTCGTCAAGTATTTACCATTTTAGGGAAGCTCTTCAATGACTTACTGGAATTTACAGTAGCAGGAAGTGAGTTTATTCTGGGGGTCAACTTAATGGATATTGAAAATCCCCATGTGGGATATGTTTTTGCCTTTCAAATTCTTCCTACCATCATCTTCTTTTCGGCACTAACTTCTGTTCTTTTTTATCTGGGTGTCATCCAAAAAGTAGTTAAGGGACTGGCGTGGTTACTCACAAAATCGTTGGGCATTTCTGGCGCTGAAAGTTTAAGTGTTGCCGGTAATATTTTTTTAGGACAAACGGAGTCTCCATTAATGATCAAGGCCTATTTGGAGCGAATGACAAAATCTGAAATTCTGCTTGTTATGATTGGCGGAATGGCTACGGTGGCAGGTGGGGTTTTAGCGGCATATATCGGGTTCTTAGGGGGTAACGATACCCAGCTTCGATTGGAATTTGCAAGGCATTTGATTGCAGCATCAGTCATGGCTGCCCCCGGCGCCATAGTTATTTCAAAGATTTTATATCCCCAAACCGAAGATGTTGATACCAATGTCAATGTTTCCATGGAAAAAATTGGAACCAATGTCTTGGATGCGATCGCCAACGGCACCACCGAAGGGTTAAAATTAGCTGTCAACGTGGGCGCGATGCTTTTGGTCTTTGTGGCATTTATTGCGATGATCAACGGTATTCTCGGATGGATCGGAGACTGGACCACTTTAAACGAGTGGATTGCTGTCAATTCGCCTTATGATTCCTTTTCATTAGAGGCTATTCTGGGAACTGTTTTTGCACCCTTAATGTGGCTTGTAGGTGTAGCCAATGAAGATATCATGCTCATGGGACAACTATTGGGCATCAAATTGGCGGCCAGTGAGTTTGTGGGTTATATTCAATTGGCTGACTTAAAAAATATGGCCAGTTCCACGCACTTTACTTATAATAAGTCTGTCATCATGGCCACATATATGCTTTGCGGCTTTGCCAATTTCGCCTCGATAGGCATTCAAATCGGCGGTATCGGATCTTTGGCACCTAGCCAGCGAAAAACACTCTCTGAATTTGGTATGCGCGCTGTATTGGGCGGCACCTTGGCCTCCTTAATTTCCGCTACTATAGCCGGTATGATTTTAGGATAGACGCAAGAGCCCCAGAAAAGGGAATTCTTCGTTAATAATTATTTCATAACTGTTTCCCGCTTTTTTAATTTAAAATCCGGATTCCAACTACTTTAGTTTGTTTTTTGAAAGTATACGTTTAAGTACTTTGAAATTTGTTCATAATGTATCGAAAACAAGCTTTCTAATCTATTCGATACGATTTCAGTGTAATGAAATCAATCGAATTGACGGTCACAATTAAAGTTTAAACTAAATGAAACAGTACCACGACCTACT
>JBHJJC010000049.1:0-13812 GCA_050042945.1 Croceivirga sp. | reverse complement strand
GTATGGTTCGAAAAGTTGCGCTTTAAAACAGCATTTTTGCTCTATTTCAAGTAGATTAATATCATGGTCATCCCAATGGGACAGAAGGCTGTTATGATAGAGTAGGGGCAATTGCTTTTCCTTGAGTTTATCCAACTTTGTAAAAAACATATCCCTTTTGTTGGGGCCCATCAATCGGTATATGGGTTCAGAAATTTCAGGATTGATGATATAAAACTTATAGGCCAGTTCCACATGGATGGGCTTGTTGGTCTTGTGTTCTCTTAAGATAAAATCCAACTCTCCAATCCTAATTTTTCCCTCTTCAATGAATAGATTACTTAAAAGGACCTCATATTCATCAGATACCGTAATCAAATGTTTGAATACGTGTTCCATTTGATGTCCTAGCCTCAGGTTTGTAGTTAGGTCGATAGGGTTATGACCGGAAAGTTCAGCAATAGGAAAATTAAATTGTTCGAGTCCAAATTGTTGGTTTTTCCAAAGGGGAGAAGTATTCAGGAAACCTCTTAACAGTTCTTGCACAGCATCAAAATAATTTAGGAAAGCGGTAAACGATAGAGTCCACTGTCTTTTAATTTGAATCCCAATGATGTATAAAGGTGTATGGCTGGTTTTCTGTGATGACCGCTAAACAGTAGAATTTCATCAAGTTGAAGTCTTTTTCCTTTTTCCAACAGCGCCATGATTAACTTTTTCCCAATGCCTTGCCCACGATAGTTTTGATTTACAACGACATCTTCAATCATCCCTTTGTGTCCGGAAATCACCTCGTAAGTGGCCATTAAGGCAATACCTACAATTTGACTATCATCCCAATAGGTCATAAAAATAGTGTTATCAGTATTTGCGATTTGAGAGGCCTTGCGTTGTGAAATAGTTGCATTTAATTGTTCAAAAAGCCGATGGACCTGTTGGTTGGTTCCATCATTCAAATCGGAAGGCAGTAGTTCTTTTAACATGATATCATTCCTATTTACTTAGTGACCATTTGTTTGTAACTGCATAAAGGTATAAACAAAGGTATTTGCCAAAAAGGGTATTTTATGACTTTGTGAAAATTCAATCTCCAGATTTAAATCTCTTTGCCCTCATTTTAATCACACATTGAGTAACATCTTTTCAGGCCTTACTGTTATAACCTTCATTTGCCCTTTTTCAATGCGTTAACTTTTCTTAAAAGATTTTTTCACGCTAAAGAATGACGTAATTTTAACAAATGGCTAAGGAAAAGAAAAGAGGAATACGTTTTACCTCTTACGAGGCACCAAATATTTCTCCCTTTGAAAAATTATTTGAGATTTTTCAGGAACTTATTACACATACATCTGGTGATTTTGATGAAGCCATTGATTGGTTACGCCAATTGGATGAAGAGTATGAACTCACCAACGACGACTACACTATTGAAGACTTTATTGAAGACTTAAAAAGTAAGGGGTATATCCGAGAAGAGTTTGAAGATGGAGGTGGTGAAATGGGCGAGACTGGGGAAGATGGAGAAGAAGGTGATGGCCGAAGTGGAGGAAAGGTAAATATTACCGCTAAGCTAGAGCAGATGCTGCGAAAGCGCGCCCTTGACCAGATTTTTGGAAAAATAAAGCGTAGTGGTTCAGGCAATCATAAAACGGGAAAATTGGGTCGAGGTGACGAGCATTCCGGTGAGTTTCGTGAATATCGCTTTGGGGATGCCCTAGACCGTATTTCAATAACTGAAAGTTTAAAGAATGCCCAAATCAATCATGGTATCGGGAATTTTTCATTGGATGAGGGCGATTTGGTGGTCGAAGACACCGAGTTTAAGGCTCAAATGAGCACAGTGCTCATGATTGACATCAGCCATAGTATGATTTTATACGGAGAGGACCGTATTACCCCTGCCAAGAAAGTGGCCATGGCCCTTGCTGAGTTAATTACAACCCGATATCCAAAAGACACCTTGGATATTCTGGTTTTTGGGAACGATGCTTGGCCGATTTCCATTAAAGAATTACCTTATTTAAAAGTCGGTCCTTACCACACCAATACTGTTGCAGGGCTGCAATTGGCGATGGATATGCTGCGTCGTAAACGTAACACCAACAAACAAATTTTTATGATTACCGATGGAAAACCAAGCTGTTTGCGTCTGCCCAATGGTGATTATTACAAAAATAGCGTTGGTCTAGATGATTATATCGTTGAGAAGTGCTATAACATGGCCTCACAAGCCAGAAAACTGCATATACCCATCACCACCTTTATGATTGCCCAAGACCCTTACTTGATGCAATTTATACGAGAATTTACAGAAGCAAATCGAGGCAAGGCCTTTTATACAGGGTTGAAAGGATTGGGAGAAATGATATTTGAAGATTACGAAAATAATAGAAAGAGAAGAATAAAATAAAAGAACCAAGAGGCAAGAACCAAGACATAAGACTTCTTGATTCTTGTTTCTCCGGTCTTGATTCAGAAAGAATGAAAATAGAAAACATAAGCACATTCGGAGAACTCAAAAAATCAGGTTATCAAACCAAAAGTATCAAAGACGAGTTACGTGACAACCTCAGGGAAAAGATAAAAACAGGTGAAAATGTCTTCGTTGGTATATGGGGTTATGAAGATTCCGTGATTCCCGAGTTGGAAAGAGCCATTTTGTCGCGACATAATATCAATCTATTGGGTTTGAGAGGGCAGGCGAAAACCCGTCTGGCCCGTTTGATGGTCAATTTATTGGATGAGTACATTCCCTATATTGAAGGTTCTGAAATTAATGATGACCCGTTTCATCCCATGTCGCGTTTTGCTAAAGAACTGCTTAAGGAAAAAGGTAATGATACCCCAATCGCTTGGTTACATCGTGACGAACGTTTTTATGAAAAACTGGCTACGCCGGATGTTACCGTTGCGGATTTAATAGGCGATGTCGACCCTATTAAAGCGGCCAATCTCAAGTTGAGTTATGCGGATGATAGGGTAATCCACTTTGGAATGATTCCGCGTGCCAATCGTTGCATCTTCGTCATCAACGAATTGCCTGACCTGCAGGCAAGAATTCAAGTAGCCCTGTTCAATATATTGCAAGAAGGGGATATTCAAATTAGGGGATTTAAGTTGCGTTTACCATTGGATGTACAATTTGTATTTACGGCAAACCCTGAAGATTATACCAACAGGGGATGTATCGTAACCCCCTTGAAAGCCCGAATTGGGTCCCAAATTTTGACCCACTATCCAGAGGACTTGGAGACGGCGAAAAAAATCACAAAGCAAGAGGCCCAATTGGATACCCGTCAAAGTGAGCATATTTACGTCCCGGATTTGGCCATGGATGTCTTGGAGCAAATCGGTTTTGAAGCAAGGGACAGTGATTATGTCGATGCGAAAAGTGGTGTAAGTGCCCGAATGAGCATCACTGCTTTCGAAAACTTATTAAGTTCTTCGGAGCGTCGAATGTTACTTTCTGGTGCAGCGGATACCAAGGTTCGTGTCAGTGATTTTATGGGAGTCATTCCCGCTATAACAGGAAAAATAGAATTGGTTTATGAGGGAGAGCAGGAGGGTGCCGCGTTTGTAGCAGAAACGCTTCTGGAAGAAGCGATAAAAAATATTTTCCCCAACTATTTCCCAAAAATTAGCAAGTTGGAGAAAAAAGGAGAACCGACACCATATGATGAATTAATCGCCTGGTTTTTTGATTCTGATGGATTTGAATTGTTCGACGAAGATTCAGACGAAGTGTTTCTTAAAAAGTTGGATTCCATTCCACCGCTGAACGAATTGATTAGGGAATTTGGCGGAGATATTCCAGATTCGGACCATTACTTCTTGAAAGAACTTTTATTGTGGGGATTGGTATCCCATAAAAAATTGAGTAAATACCGTTTTCAAAATGGTGTTCGTTTCAAGGATTTATATGGGAGCTATATTAGTGGACTTTAAGGGCCAAACAGCCATCTTTGATTTTCGTGCGCTCTAACTTTTGTTTTCGGAATTAAAATATATCTGAGGATAAATACCTGTCACCCCTATCACAGACAATGGACACAATAGCGCCCTCTTTAATGCTGTTGGCCAGTCGCAAGGCAATGGTTGCTGCCCCGCCGCTGCTCATTCCTGAAAAGATGCCTTCTTCTTTGGCCAGTCGTTTGGCCATTTGAATGGCCTCGTGTTCAGAGACATAATGAATATCATCGACCTTGTCTGAATCGTAAATACTGGGCACATAATCGGGAGACCATTTACGAATACCCGGTATTCTAGAGCCTTCCTTGGGTTGAACCCCTATAATTTTGATGTCTGAATTTTGCTCTTTGAGATATGTTGAAGTACCCGTTATGGTACCAGTTGTGCCCATACTACTCACAAAATGGGTAACCCTTTCTTGGGTATCCCTCCATATTTCTGGTCCTGTGGTTTGATAATGGGCCTTCCAGTTATCGTTGTTTCCAAATTGATCCAACATTTTGAACCCTTCATTTTTTACTTTATCCAACACATAATCGCGAGCTCCTTCAATTCCAATATCCGCAGGGGTAAGGGTTACTTTTGCACCGTAGGCGCGCATGGTTTGGACCCTTTCCTTAGTTGAATTTTCAGGCATTACCAGTTCAATATCAAGATGGTATATGCCAGCAATCATGGCTAGGGCAATTCCGGTATTGCCACTGGTCGCCTCAATGAGCTTACTATTTTTGTCAAAATCTCCCCTGGTCAGTCCACTTCGTATCATGTTCAGGGCTGGTCGGTCTTTTACACTCCCCCCGGGGTTATGCCCTTCCAACTTAAAGAAAAGCTTCACATTACGATTGGTATTCAAAACTTTAGATTCTACCAATGGCGTATTACCAATTAGGTCGAGTATAGCATTAGACATGAGCCGTTCTAATTTTAATTTCCGGCGTATGAAAAACAGTGGAATTCGCAGGAATGGAATGGGTTACCCACGCATTACCCCCAATGACTGAATTTTCCCCAATTACCGTATCTCCACCCAAAATAGTCGCATTGGCATAAATGGTAACGTTGGCTTCAATCGTTGGGTGCCGTTTGACATTCTTCAAGGACTTTGACACATATAGTGCCCCCAATGTAACACCCTGGTACACCTTTACGTTATCATGGATCACCGCAGTTTCGCCAATAACCACTCCAGTGGCATGGTCTATAAAGAAAGAGTTGCCAATTTGAGCCCCCGGATTGATGTCAACGCCCGTTTGACGATGGGCATATTCGGTCATCAATCTTGGCACAAGCGGAAAGCCTTCTTTATAGAGCTGATGGGCCAAACGATAAATGGAAATAGCGTAAAATCCGGGATAGGCCATATACACTTCTTCAATGGATATTGAAGCGGGGTCGCAATTTTTTATGGCCTCAGCATCAAGGTTTAAATTTTCCAAAATACTGGGCAAACTGGCAACATAACGTTCCCAAACCTGACGACAAGGTTTAGCGGTTTCCCAGCAGGCCAAATCGACTAAATCATTGAACAATACCCCTAGATGTTCAAGATTCTCTTCAACCGGTGTGTTGATATCAAATAGGGTATAAAACAAAGTGTCTGTAAACTGTTCTGTTTTGGTTTTAATCCTGTAGTCTAAATAGGGCTGTTTTTTATGGCGATGGAGCGCATTAATAATGTGTTGTTTGTCCATTTATGTTGTAGTCATTTGTCGCTATCATAAAAGTAGCCATTTTACATGCTTCAAAAGGTTAACTTTAACCTAAATTCAATTATCAAAATACCATGAAGCACATTGCTCCAAAAATATTTGACTTTCTAAAACAGCTTTCCCGTAACAATAACAAAGAATGGTTTACAGAACATAAACCCCAGTTTAAAGCTATTGAGGGTGATGTAAAACTATTTTTTGATTCTCTAAAGAATACCATGGAGAAACATGATCAAATCGAAAGGTTAAAGGTGTTTCGTATTTATCGTGATGTACGTTTTTCAAAAGACAAGACCCCTTATAAATCACAATTTTCCGCTTCGCTTAGTAGAGCAGGAGCAGCATTACGAGGAGGATATTATATCTGCATTAAGCCGGGGGAATCGTTTATTGCAACTGGATTTTGGGATCCCAATAAGGAAGATTTGTACCGTATTCGAAAAGAATGGGAAATGGATGCTTCTGAACTTAGGGAGATTATCGATAAAAAAGCGTTTAAATCAGTTTGGGGTGAACTGGCGGGTGATGGTGTAAAAACAGCTCCAAAGGGTTTTGAAAAAGAGCATGAAAACATTGATTTAATTCGAAGGAAACAATTTATTTTCATTCGCAAATTTTCGGACGTTGAAGTGCTTTCAGACAATTTTATGGAGAAAGTAGATGAGTCCTATCAGGCAATCCGACCATTCTTTGATTTGATGAGCAATGTGTTGACAACCAATTTAAATGGTGAATCGTTAATAGACTAAAACATCTTGCTCCAATAATTGTATCTGGTCTTTCAGGCGATTGATGACCATACCCATCATACGTTTGTTCAATGCGGATGAGTTTTTGATATAAATTTGATATTCCTCCACCGTAAATTGACCTATAATTATGCCCTTTAGGGAATTTCTGAACTTCGTGTCTTTTTGAACAGCATTTTCAATGTAGTTGAGCCGTTTCTCAACAGAGAGTTCATAGAACTTGTTTTTGTGTTTACGAATGTAATTTTTAAAGACGGCTAGCAACAACTGGTTTTGGAATTTAATAACCGGTCTTAATGTGACATTTTGAAAATACTCGTCATTAGAGGTTTCGGAACCAACTTTTGCCTTTTGTAAAACAGGACGAATCTTTATGAGGTGGGATGACCTAGTGTCCATATTGGTTGTTTTCTTAAAATTACGCAATCGACGTATTGACTGGAATTGGACATTTATTTAGTTTTCCACGAGGATATGAACAAAAAAGGCCGCTGAGCAGCGACCTTTTTCAAATAGCAAGTAAGGGCTATTTACTTTCCAAGAACTCGTCAAACGACTTCAGTTCAAGTGCTTGTTTTTTAATGTATTTCTCCTTGATTTTAGCAAAATCTTTTTTTGCATTGTTGAATCGAGATACAATGACTTTTAAATTGTTCATTTCAGCGGTCGACGGTTTGTCATAACTGGAAGCGACTTTACTATATAAGTCCGCCATACGCTCCCGTAGCTGGGGTTCGGCCGATCCTACATAGTTGTCTCCGGTGGTAATGACCAGCGTTTCTTTCAAGTCGTTCAGTTTCCCTACCGTTTTTTTATCCCCTTTTGCTTTGGCGTCGGCGATGATCTCATCCAATTCATAGACCAAAAAAGCCAGTTCTTGCGTCATATCATATAACTGCATTGTCGTGGCATTTTTTGATTCCCTATCTTCTTCGGTGAGCAAGGATTTCGTATCGTAAATTAAATTGAAACTGTGTTCAAATGTTTCCTTTCCTTTTTTGATAATGGCCTTATATGTTCCCGCAGGTACTTGTGGTGAAGTGAAACCGCCAAAGCTAAAGGTCTTTCCTTTGGCAATTTTCGGGGTCTTTCTGACATAATTCCAGTTGACGATATTAATGCCTTTGGATTTCCCCGGACCTAATTCGGTAATCAGATTCCCCTCCATATCTTGAATTTCAAGAGTCATTTTACCGAACGTATGGCGTTTTTTGAGGTAATATTTGATTTGAACATCTTTGGTCTTATTTCTACCAGTGAACTGTGGCTCATCGCCAAATCTTCCCGAAAACGATGTGGTTTCATCAATTACGGTGTCAGGTGTATCGAAGAAATGAAGGGTTTTGGTCAACACATCATTGTTGATGCCTCGTAAAGGTGAAATATCGTCGATGATAATAACGCCTCTTCCATGGGTGCCCAATACCAAATCATTGGTGCGCTTTTGAAGATCGATAAAATGAACCGCGACTGAAGGCATGTTATTGGTAAACTTCTTCCAGTTTTTACCTCCATCCATGGTAATATATAATCCAAACTCCGTACCCAGAAACAATAAATCAGGATTTACGTAATCCTCTTGAATATTTCTGGCAAAACCAACGACATCTTCAGAAATAATATTCGTCCAGGTCTTACCAAAGTCAGTGGTTTTAAATGCATATGGTGCCATGTCGTTCATAGTATGTCCATCGAAAACAGCGTATGCCGTACCCTTATCAAAAACACTCGCTTCAATGTGATAGCACCAAGTGTTTTTAGGAAGTCCTTGAATGTTCTCTATGGTGTTTGACCATGTCTTTCCTCCATCTTGCGTAACCTGCACGTTACCATCATCAGTGCCGACCCAAATCACATTCTCATCTAAAGACGATTCTGCAATGGTAAATATGGTCGTATGATTTTCCGCACCAGAATTGTCCATCGAGAGTCCACCAGAATCTTCTTGTTGCTGTTTGGTGGCATCATTAGTGGTCAAATCTGGTGAAATAATGGTCCATGTATTGCCCATATCTTCTGATTTATGAAGATATTGACTTCCCATATAAAACCGATCTGGTTGATGGGCACTTACGGCCATTGGTGCATTCCAGTTCCAACGTAATTTTTGGTCTTCGGATGTAGGCAATGGTTGTATGGTTTTGCTCAACTGACGTTCAACATCAAATCGCCAAACATTTTCGGCCCCCTGCATTTCGGAATATACAATGTTTTTGGTAGGATGTTTCAATACGCGAAACCCATCACCATAACCGATAGCGTTCCAATCACGGGCTTCAACACCACCAGGAGAGGAGGAAGGTCCCCACCAAGAACCGTTGTCTTGCAATCCGCCATAAACATTGTACGGTTCGGCGTCATCAACACTAATATGATAGAACTGCGAAAGTGGCAGGTTTTCAACAATTTCCATGGTAGTACCACCGTCCCAGGTACGATACACGCCACCGTCAGTTCCAACATAAATAATGTCGGAATCTTTGATATTGAAGACAAAATCATGAATATCGGAATGCATTCTGCCTAAACTTTTAAAGGTCTTTCCGCCATCTCTTGAGATGGATCCGCTTAATCCGGCCTTTAGCACGACATCTTCATTTTTTGGATCGACAACAATTCTAGAAAAATAAAAGGGTCGTACGGTAATACCGAAATCGTTATTCAATTGTTCCCAAGAATCACCGGCATCATTACTGCGATAAAGGCCTTTTCTTTCATTTTTTTCTGCTTCAATAACGGTGTAAAGTACATCAGGATTTGAGGGGGCCACGGCAATGGCCAACCTACCTAATTTTCCCTCGGGAAATCCATTATGGATTTTTTTCCAGTTTTTCCCTCCATCTGTTGATTTGTACAAGGCACTATTCTCTCCTCCTGACTCAAATGACCAGCCTGTTCTTCGAAATTCCCACATTGACGCATATAGAATATCAGGATTGGTCGGGTCCATGGTCAGGTCTGCACAGCCCGTTTTGGGGTTAACGTAAAGTAATTTCTCCCAAGTAGCACCACCATCCGACGATTTGTATACACCACGTTCTTCACTATCACCCCACAACGCGCCCAAAACGCCTACATAAATCTCTTGAGAATTATTTGGGTTCACAATAATGTTGGCAATACGTTCCGATTTTTCAAATCCGATATTATTCCAATTGGCGCCACCATCTGTCGATTTGTACAGTCCATCACCAACTGAAACGCTATTTCTTGTCCACGTTTCTCCGGTACCGACATAGATGGTCTTATCTGGGTCATTGGGGTCCAATTCAACGGAACCAATAGATTGGCAGTACTCATCAAAAATAGGATTAAAAGTAGCTCCGCCATCGTTTGATTTCCAAACCCCTCCACCGGCAGTACCAGCATACAGAATTCTACTATTGGTTGGATGCGCCTCCATATCATTAACACGCCCACTCATCAAGGCGGGCCCGATGTGTCTGGCGTTAAGGTCCCCAAAAAGGGCCTTGCTACTTATCTCGTCCAAACTTTGGGAATATCCCAACGATACAAAACCAACCGAAAGGATGGCCAGTATAAACTTTAGTCTTTTCATTATCAGTCAATTTAAACAGGCCTTGATTACCCAAGGCCTTACAATCATTAAAACGTTATTCCTTTTCGGTGTCTCCCATCTCTTTAGGATATGCAAACTCTGCATCCTCAACCGTGGGGTTGAGTTCTATCTTCTCAATGGTAATAGGTGAACCTTCACCACCTTTGATACCCTGAGTCATGGCAAAGGGAAAATACAGCCCATCTATCTCTTGATAATCACTCATGGTAATCTCTCCCATTTGCCCTTTTTGTGGACCATTTGAAATTTCTGATTGAACGGCAATAGGTACAAAATTATCGACATCAAAGAAGTAAAAGGAGATATCGTCTTGTTGATTACCATCAACGGTGATAGGTTCTTTAACCAATTTTACCTTGAAGGTTTCGGCCCCGTCTATGGTTTCGTTACCCAATAGCTCCGCTGTATATCCTTTTTCTTTATAGTCGATAAAGGAATCTGGAAAATCGTTAATCTCCAATTTAAAATTGGCAGTTGCCTCAGCATCTGATTTCTCTGCTTTCATCGTCATAAAATTATGGCTCCATAAATTTTCGCCATCATAGACCCCTTGTTTGATTACCTTTCCTTGAAAGGTGATTTTAGTCATTTGACGTCCATCCTTCATTTGATAAATCTCCAGTGGAATCTCCATACCCTGTTGGTTGACCTTTGCGGTCATTTTCATTCCTTCCAAACTTTTCCAAGCATCCATACCACCTGTATTTTCAAAATAGTTGGCCAAAATTTCGTCTACAGACTGTGCCTGCAGGGGCACGGAAAGTGAGCATACAAATAGAGCAATGGCAATTTTTAGAGTTTTCATATTATATTTTTTTATTTCATTTCAAAATAAGTAATAGAAGCAGGTAAAATGTTACACCAGACCTGTAATTTTTTATTAAAAAAATGATAAAATGCGCACTTTTATGAAACGTCTTCAAATGTTTACCTTTAAGCGAAATAGCCAAGTATGAAGTTTGGAAAAGTAGAACAGCCCGAATTGATAGATTTTTCCTTTCCAGAAGACCACCCACAAACGGGTGTGGTGCTATCAAATTCAGATAAAACGCAAAAACTGAATGTTTATATAGGGTGTGCTAAATGGAACCGTCAAGACCTCAAGAATTTCTACCCAAGGGGAACAAAAGATGAATTGGGGTATTATTCCTCGCAATTCAACTGTATTGAATTAAATGCCACGTTCTACAGACTCTTTCCGGCGGAACAATTTTCTAAGTGGTATGACAAAACACCATCTGGGTTTAAGTTTTTTCCGAAATTATCTCAAGATATCAGCCATCTCAGACGACTAAATGAAAAAGTATATCCTTTTGTAGATGCCTATTTGGATGCTGCAGTGCATCTTAAAGAATAACTGGGAACCATCTTTCTTCAGATGCACAATTATTTTGGTCCAAAAAACTGGGATCGGGTAGTGCGTTTCATCGAATATTGGCCTAAAGAATTTGCATTGGCCATGGAATTTCGACATACCGATTGGTTCAATGACGAAGTTGTTTCTAAAGAACTCTATCATTTATTGGAGGAAAATAAGATAGCCAATGTTTTGGTAGATACTGCAGGTAGAAGGGATTTAATGCACATGCGGCTAACAAATAACGAAGCATTCATTCGGTATGTTGGGGCCAATCATTCTTCAGATTATCCTAGGCTTGATGATTGGGTCAATAGGTTAAAATCATGGAAAGATGACGGCCTTAGAAACATCCATTTTTTTGTACATCAAAATTTAGAATTGGAGTCCCCTTTGTTGTCTGGCTATTTCATCAATGAATTGAACCAAAAATTGGGAACTGATTTGGCCATACCCAAAACCTTAGGGGATACCCAACAAGGACTTTTCTAATATGATGTTCTATCTTCCGAATAGATATTTTAAGATTCTCTGGCCTTGAACATTGAAAAGTATAAATTTTGAAGGGAATGAGATGCACATGGAAGTTCGTCCGAGAAGAATGTCCAAAGATTGCTTTCCAATGGTAATTTATTTGTAAAGAGCTGCCCTTTGAATTGAGGAAATTTTATTTTGAGGGGAATAATTTTTCTGGAATGTGAATTTTTCACCAAGAATTATTTTTTGAAAGCTTAGACTGTAGGTTATATCTAACTTTGTCGTATCAAATGATAGCTCCATGAAATTTCATACGCGTAAGTGGGTTAAGCCAGAAGATTTGAATGCAAATGGTACCTTATTCGCTGGAAGGGTATTGGCCTGGTTGGATGAACAAGCAGTCATCTATGGAATCATACAATTGGAAAATAAACGTGTGGTCACCAAGTATATGTCTGAAATTAATTTTATGAGCACTGCTGTTCAAGGTGATATCATTGAAATCGGAATTGAGGTCAAAAAGTTTGGCAAGAGCAGTCTCACCTTGAATTGTGAAGTACGTAATAAAATGACCCATGAAACCATACTCACAGTGGATAATATTATTTTGGTAAATCTTGATGAAGGAGGGAAGCCTTTACAGCATGGAAAAACCAAGGTCGAATATGTGAAAGACCGATTGGAGAAATTATAAGATTAGGCGTATCCAAATTTTATCAAAATATTGATTTTTAATTTATTAAGAAGTTTTATTAAACGAAAACTTTAGTTAAAGCGAATTAATATTTTCACTATGAAAGGAGTAGTGAATAATTCATTTCTAACTTCTTTCTTTATACGGCACTACATCTCCTAACCTACGAATACCGCAATATCTTCAAAAAGATTAAGTAAGAATATTCGTATACCTACAAATACCCAAAGTTTACAACAAAATACCCAATGTAGATAACAAATTATTGTATACAGTGGATGAAATAAAGAGTTTTAACTCAATATGGACCAGATTGTTAGGTTAAAACAATTTGAAAATTCACAAAAATTGGATACTAGGGAATTACTAACGCAACTCGAAAAACTGGAATTTGGATTGGATAATTTCTCTTTCACAGAGCTTAAAAGTGCTGAGGCATCAAAACTTAAAGAGTCTTTTGCGGCCTTTAAAAATGGTTTAGAAGAGAAAGTATTCGGTCTACCCATCACAGAAGAACATCAGTCGTTTACAGGTATAAATGAAGAACAGTTATCGCAAGAAACCCAACTCATTGCGAACGTCAGTCATGAAATACGTACACCATTAAATGGTATTGTTGGGTTTTTGGACCTGATGAAAGAGACCGATTTGAATTCAAGACAGCGTCAACTCCTGAATGCCATGGATAGCGCGTCAAAAAATCTTTTGGGTGTTATCAATCAATTATTGGAATTTTCAGCATTAGCTTCTGGTCATGAAAAATTTGAACGAGTTCCATTTAATCTTTCCAACCTGTTCAATGAGGTAGCTTTTCTCTGTAAAACGTTGATAAACGATGCGAACGTAAAGCTTATAGTGAACTTCGATGAAAATATACCGAATAGTCTTATTGGAGATCCTTCAAAACTGTCACAGGTTTTACTCAATCTTGTGGGCAATGCCATCAAGTTCGTCGAAAAAGGAGAAATACGGCTACAGGTTAACCTTAAGGAAAATAAGCGAAACAAGGTTTTTTTAGAATTTGTTGTCAGTGATACTGGCATAGGTATCGCAAACGAGCATTTGAAGCATATTTTTGAAACCTACAGGCAAGCTGAGCCTTCTACCAAAGTAAAATATGGAGGCAACGGACTCGGCTTAAGCATAGTAAAAGAGATTATTGAGCAGCAGCACGGTTGCATGGCGGTTTCAAGTCAACTTGGCGTAGGAACTACCTTCAAGGTAATTCTTCCATATGAGAAAAAGGGAACTGAATATCCAACACATTCAAGGGAGGTACAACATACCTCCTCAAAAGC
>JBHJJC010000048.1:0-23416 GCA_050042945.1 Croceivirga sp. | reverse complement strand
AAAATTCAGAATTACCTTGTTTTACAAATACGTGCGCCACCCCCTCTATTTTGGCATGCTATTGGGCATGTGGGCCACTCCAAATATGACAGTAACCCATTTGCTCTTTGCTTTGGCCGTCTCAATCTATGTGGGCATTGGAACCCTATTTGAAGAAAGGGATTTGGAGAGGGAGTTCGGTGGAACCTACAAAGAATATCAAAGAGGAAAGCCAATGCTCATTCCATTTACAAAATGGACCAAAAGAGCCAAACGGACCCCCCTTGCAAAAACGTATTAAATCGATAATCAAAAAACAATCAAATCATGAAGACACGAACAAATTATAAAACCCGACCATTTTTCGGATGGTACGTCATCGGTTCCAAATCCAAGGAAAATAGGTCTACCACCTTGAAATCAAAAATTTTTCAAGATAGGTTGCACAATAACTTTTAATGAAAATTAAAACAAACGAAATGGAAATAAGTACTGCGTCAAGAACGGAATGGGACAAACTAGCAAAAATACTATCCCAAACATTTTCTAAGAATGCTGCCACCCAAGAAGCCAAAGGAGAATTTGTCTATGAAAACTACGACCTTTTAAAGTACCATGAGTTCTTTGCCCTTTTGGTACCAAAAGAACTCGGGGGCGCAGGCCTTAACTATTCGGAGGTCTGTAAAATCATTAGAACCATTGGCAATAGTTGTGGGTCTACAGCACTTGCGTTTTCAATGCATCAACATTTGGTTGCAGCAACCACTTGGAAGTATAAAAACAAGGGGGTAGGAGCGCCTTTGTTGAATAAAGTGGCTGAAAACCAATTAGTTTTAGTGAGTACCGGAGCAAGAGATTGGTTGGGTTCCAATGGAAATATGAAGAAAGTGGAAGGGGGTTATTTGGTAAATGCCAAAAAGGGCTTTGCGAGCCAATCAGCTGTGGGTGACCTATTGGTAACCTCAGCCCCTTATCAAAATGAGAGAAATCAATGGAAAGTGCTTCACTTTGGTGTTCCCTTTTCCGATAAAGGTGTTAGCCTCCTAGATGACTGGAAGGTTATGGGCATGCGTGCCACTGGTTCACAAACGGTTGTTCTTGAAAATGTTTTTGTTCCTGATAGCGCTATTGCACTGGAACGTGAGCAAAATGAATTTCATCCTGTTTGGAACGTGGTTCTTACCGTCGCAATGCCTTTAATCATGTCTGCTTATGTTGGTATTGCAGAACGTGCGAGATCATTAGCAATAGTACGCACCAATATGAAAAATAGTAACAATCATGTTCCCTATCTGTTAGGGCAATTGAACAATTCTTGGATGGCCGCTTTGGTACAATGGCAGGCCATGTACGAACGTACCGATGAATTGAACTTTACGGCCAATAAAAGAATTGCTGCTGAGATTCTGGCACTCAAAACCAATGTCGCGGAAGCCTGTATAGAGCCCGTTAAACTGGCCATCGAGTTGGTCGGTGGTAGTAGCTTCTATGAGCAAAGCGAATTAGAACGCCTTTTTAGGGATGTACAGGCGAGTCAGTTCCATCCATTGCCAAAATGGGACCAATATGCATTTACCTCTTCCGTTCTACTAAATAATTGAATAAAAAAGGGGCTTCAAGTTGATGCCCCTTTTTTCAATCTAGAAGACTGTATCAGTTATTACTAAAGCCTAATGTGCATAGTTCGCTATCACAAAATCTCCCCAATCGGCAATATTTTGTAATAGGGGAATCAGGGTTTTTCCAAAATCAGTCAATTCGTACTCAACTTTCAATGGTGGTTTTGTGGTATATACTTTTCGACTGACCACCCCATCTTTCTGAAGTTGTTGGAGTTGTAGACTTAAGGTTCTCTCAGTGACATTTGACATCTTTTTACGTAACGCATTATAGCGCAACGGACCGTCAATTAAATAAAAAAGAATGACTGTTTTCCACTTCCCACCAATGATGCCCATCGTTACACTAGTACAACAGGGATAGGATTTGCCTTTTATTTGGTACATCAGAAAGCTATGTTAAAAATGATACTATCCTTTTTGACCGGTATTGCAAAGCTATATAACCCTACTTATGTTTGCAACTATATTTTTTATAGTTTAAAAAAACATTCATGAAAGCAATGATCATCAATCAATACGGCGAAGATTCCGTCTTTGAAATACAAGAAATGGAAAGGCCAACTGCAAAGACCGGAGAGGTATTGGTAAAAATAGCCGCCTCAAGTGTGAATACGGTCGATACCATGATACGAAAAATGGGTAAGGACCTTCCTTTGTCTCCCGATACCCCAGCCTTATTAGGAATGGATTTTTCCGGAACCATTACAGCAGTTGCTGATGACGTTACCGATTTTTCTGTCGGAGATGAAGTATACGGTTGTGCTGGTGGACTGGCCGATTTACCAGGTACATTGGCCGAGTACATTGCAGCTGATAGTAAGTTGATAGCCAAAAAACCAAAGAACTTAAGCATGATGGAAGCCGCAGCATTGCCATTGGTGGGAATCACCGCCTATGAGGGATTGATTCGAGCCGGTATTCAAGCAGGCCAAAAGGTGCTTGTACATGGTGGTTCAGGCGGGGTCGGTCGTATTGCGCTGCAATTGGCAAAACACTTTGGTGCAGAAGTCTATTCCACAGGTGGTGGTGACAAGCAAATCGGTCTAATCGAACAATTAGGTGCCACAGGAATCAATTACAAGACAGAAGCCGTAGAAGACTATATCAATCAATATACTTTTGGTAAAGGTTTCGATATTGTGTATGATTCCGTGGGAGGAGAAAACCTCATTAATTCTTTTAACGCCGCCGCCCTGAATGGCCATGTAGCAACCACCGTTTCACTTTGTGAATTGGATTTGACCACCGCCCATTTCAAAGGGCTTTCATTACATGTGGTCTTTATGCTGATTCCCATGTTACATGATTTCAAGCGCGAAGAACATGGAGAAATACTAAAGAATATTACAAAAATAGCGGAAAAAGGAGACCTCAAGCCCATTTTGGACGAAAAGTTCTTTTTGCTTGAAGAAGCAGGAAAAGCACATGCCCGTTTGGAAAGCGGTCATGCGATGGGAAAAGTTGTCATCCAAAATTGATAGGGAAACATAGGTAAAAGCAATCACATAGAAATCAACACGTATCACTATAATAATTCAAGTGAAATCGATACTAATATCCGGTAGCACCGATGGCATTGGTAAACTTGCGGCCAAAAAATTGGCTGAGGAAGGCCACACCATTTTTTTGCATGGACGAAATAAGGAAAAAATCGAATCTTGTGTTGATGAAATTAGAAAGGCATCAGGTTCAATTACGGTATTTGGAGCCCAAGCCGATTTTTCAAATCTAAAAGAGGTAGAGGCCTTCGGAAAAAAAACAGCGTTTCAATTGTCAAAGCTTGATGTGTTGATAAACAATGCCGGGGTATTCAAAACCAATACGATTGCTCAACCGAAAGAAGTGGACGTTCGGTTCAAAGTGAATTATTTGGCCCCTTATCTTTTGACACATGCTCTTTTGCCGGTCCTCAAAAAAGCAAATGCGCCAAAGGTTATTAATGTAAGTTCGGCGGCCCAGGCCCCAGTATCCTTAGATGCCTTAAAGGGAGACATACAGCTCACTATGCAGGAAAGTTATGCGCAAAGTAAATTGGCTTTGACCATGTGGAGTTTTGATTTGGCCAAATCCAATAAAGACCTTTCCGTTATCGCGGTAAACCCAGGTTCATTATTGAATACCAAAATGGTTCAGGAAGCCTATGGCCATCATTGGTCTTCCGCAGATAAAGGAGCCGATATATTGTTCGATTTAGCGGTTTCTGCCGAATTCGAGGGGAACAGTGGAAAATATTTTGATAACGACAAAGATGACCCAAGGGGTTGGTTCGCGAAAGCGCATCCCGACGCTTATTCAGAAGTCAAAATAAAAGCATTGGTAAAGACTACCGAACAGCTATTTTCTACTTAAGCACTCCGTCATGATGACTTTTGATAAGGTTGCCGCTGAAGGTAAACTGACATTAGGACTGGTCTTTCCCATAGCATCGTATCAAGGGGCCATTTCAAAAATGGAAAATCAAGAGTTCTTGGCCCAACGTGCCGAAGAATTGGGGTTCAAAGCGCTATGGTTTCGTGATGTGCCCTTTCATGACCCGACATTTGGCGATGCTGGACAGCTTTATGACCCTTGGGTATATATGGCCCATATGATGAACCATACCAAAAAGATTGCGCTGGCTTCAGGAAGTATCATCCTACCGCTGCGACATCCAATACATACGGCCAAGGCATTGGCCAGCCTTCAACTCCTTTCCAAAGGAAGAATTCTTTTGGGGGTTGCCTCTGGGGATAGACCTGATGAGTTTCCAGCTTTCGGGAAGTCCCTCAATGAAAAAAGCCAGTTATTCCGCAATAGTTTTCACTATCTAAAAGCCCTGGAAGGAAACTTTCCAATTTGGAATGACGCTACTTATGGACGACTGAAAGGCACACTTGACCTTGTTCCAAAATATGGGGGAAAAACACCTCTTTTTGTTACCGGACACTCAGGACAAAATCTAGATTGGATAGCAGAACATGCCGATGGATGGTTGTATTATCCAAGGAACTTCGACTTCCTCAAAAAGATTATGCAAGACTGGAAGGATAGTCTCGAAAAGGCAGAAAAACCCTGGAAACCTTACATGCAATCGCTTTATATTGATCTACTCAAAGATAAAAAGGCGATGCCCACACCCATTCATTTAGGTTTTCGGACCGGATTGGAATTTTTAGTCTCCTACATTAAAAATTTGGAAAGTCATGGGGTCAACCATATCATTATAAATCTCAAGTATGGCTCTAGACCTGCTGATATCGTCGTTGAGGAATTGGGAGAAATGCTTGTACCGCACTTCTCCTAATCCTACTTTTCTTTTACAACTCTACCGCCGAGGTTTTTCGAATATCCCTTGATGAGGCTCCAATTTTAATGTGATATCCCCCATTTTCGAGTTTCCAGGCATCTGAGGCCTCATCCCAATACCTCAACTCCTTCACTGGAATTTGAATGGAAAGACTATCAAGGGACTCTGGTTTCAAAAGACTGGTCTTTGTAAAGCCCTTAAGCTCTTGAACAGGTCTGTCGATAGTGGAATTCAACTTTTCAGCATACACCTGCACCACCTCTTTACCCGGTGCTGAGCCAATGTTTTTAACCGTAAGCGTTACATTAATGGTATCGTTTTCAACGGACACCGCCGCATCGCCATATTCAAAATTGGTATAGCTCATTCCATACCCAAAGGGATATGAAACCCCTAATTGATGTTTGTCAAAATGGCGATACCCTACATACACCCCCTCTTCATAAACGGTATAATCCTCATCTTTGACCCATTCGGCTTCAGGCTTGTCATCCGGAGGAAAAACCAAGTCGGTCAACATTCCAGAAATACTCATCATTGTTGGATTTTTCGGAAAGTTGTCATGCGCTGCATGATCCGAAAGGTTCACAGGAAAAGTCATGGGCAATTTTCCGCTGGGGTTCACTTTACCACTCAAGATATCAGCAACGGAGTTGCCCCCTTCCTGTCCGCCCTGCCAAGCCAAGACTATCGCATCTGGCGCCGATTTCCACGAAGCGGTTTCTATGACACCACCAATATTCATGACGACAACCAGCTTTTTTCCGGCCTTGTGAAAAGCTTCAGCCACTTGTTTGAGCATTGCCTGTTCATTATCGGATAACAAGAAATCATCCACTTCTTTGCGGTCCCCACCTTCTCCTGCATTTCTTCCTAGGGTCAAAACGCCCACGTCTGCCGTCGAAACGATTTCATTCAATTGGGACGCCGAGTAGCTCAATTCGGGCGGGGCAAAGGGTGAGAAAACAGCATCCATCCCCTCAGGGCGTTTAAAACCTTCTTCATTTGCTGCCTTATGGGCTTCGAATGCCACCTTACTGGCCGTATTTATTTCAAAGCCGGCATTGGTCAATCCTTCTTCCAATGAAACCGTGTATGCCTCATTGACATCACCCGATCCCGTTCCACCAGCTATAAATTCATAAGAGGTCACCCCCAATAAGGCCACATTCTCAGCATTTCGCAATGGCAGGGCACCCTTATTTTTAAGCAACACCATACCCTCAGCAGCGGAACTTCGAGTAATCTCAGCGTGTTTCTTTAAATCAGGATTTTCTTGATATTCATAATCCTGCATTTTTTTACTCTTGAGCACCAAGGTCAAAATACGACCTACGGCCACATCGATTTCCTGTTCGGACAATTCCCCATTTTTAGAGGCTTCCAATAGGGCGTCCCACTGTCTTTTTGTGCCAGGTTCCAACAAATCATTTCCCGCAGCAATTTGTGCCGGTGGATTTTTGCCCCCAAACCAATCGGTCATGACCAAACCTTCAAAGCCCCATTCATCGCGAAGAATGGAGGTCAATATCTTAGGATTTTCGGAAGCGTAAACACCATTGACCTTATTATAAGAAGACATAATGGTCCACGGCTGCGCGCGTTCTACGATATGTTCAAACCCTTTAAGATAAATCTCCCGCATGGCGCGCTCTGATACTTGAACGTCATTCACGAATCGTTCGGTCTCTTGATTGTTGGCCACAAAGTGCTTCACTGAAGTACCGATACCATTACGCTCAATGCCGTTGATGATAGCGGCACCCATATATCCCGATAGTAAGGGATCTTCAGAAAAATATTCAAAATTTCTACCACAAAGCGGATGTCTATGGATGTTCGCCCCAGGGCCTAGAATGACATCAATACCATATTCCAAGGCTTCATTTCCCATGGCATTGCCTACTTCATATATTAAATCCTCATTCCATGATGAAGCCAATAGGGTGGCAATAGGAAATGCGGTACAGTAAAACGTTCTGTCTTCGCCCTCACGTACAGGAAGTATTCTCAGGCCAGCCGGGCCGTCGGAGAGGTAAATGGTGGGCAACCCTAATCTGGGGGTCGGAACAATCGTGCCTACCGCCCCAGGAATACCATCGGGCTCCCCCTGCCCCATGGCAGAAGCAATACCAGAACCTTTCAGTAAGTGAATTTTTTCTTCTAGGGTCATTTGTGCAAGTGCATCGGCCACACGCTTTTCAATAGGTTGGCGGTCATCTTCATATACATCCAATTGACCGTTTCCATTTCTATCTAAAAAGGTATACGCCCCCTCTGAAAGTTCAGTAAACTCTGTTTTTTGGACATAATCTTTCTCGAACTTCAAAAAGGTATTACTGAAATAACGCCCAAAAAAGAAGGCGGTCAATCCTAAAAGGACTACCAGTACCCCTAAAATCTTTAAAGCAAGTATTAATTTTTTTTTCATGGAAATTTAGTTTGTGACAAATCGACACAAATATAAATAATTATTCGTGACGTTATGCCACAAAATATTATTTTTGAATTATGGAAGTTGAAAAAATCGTGGAGTATGGAGCACAGCACTTCTTACCCAATCTGTCCATCGATTTGGTCATTATCGGTTACCAAGAGGGGGTGCTCAAATGTCTTCTGCTCAGTGTAGCCGATACATGGGTACTTCCCGGCGGGTATATTAAAATGGATGAGTCTGTGGATACCTCGGTACATCGTATTCTCAAAGAGCGAACAGCATTGGAGAAACCACATTTTAAGTTCTTAGATGTCTTTGGAGATGCCAAAAGAAACTTTTCCGAAGCCTTCAAAACCTATTTTAAGGAAAAGGGGTTGCCATGGAAAGAGGACCTTTGGTTGGCCCAACGTTTTGTAACCCTGGCCTATTATTCTTTGGTCGATATGGGCCAATTACATCCAAAACCGGGAATCTTTGACGAGGCCGTGGGCTGGTTTGATTTTGATGATTTGCCCGAAATAGGTCTTGATCATGCATCGATCATCTCTAAAGCCCGCAACCGAATTAAGGACGATATCAAAAAAGAACACCTAACCTATAACCTACTTCCTCAGGAATTTACCATGCCCCAATTGCACCGATTACACGAAACTATTTTATCGGAAAAACTGGATAGAAGTCGTTTTCAAAAGAAAATGCTGGCTACTGAACAATTCGAAAGGTTGCCAAAACTTAAGAAGGAAAGTCCAGGAAGCAATCCATTTCAATATCGTGTAAAGCGGCCTTTTTAGACGTACTAAATTTGTAAGGGAATCATTAATATACTTATCTATTCGCTATCTTTAAGAACCATCAACATCTTAAAGATATCCTATGAAACTTTTCAAATTGATTTGCCTAGTGGCAGGTTCAATCCTATTCTTTACTTGTAAAGAGGAAAAACAACCCGAGACCACTTTAGTGTGGGACACATGGGGCGTACCCCACGTCACTTCGGACAATATTGAAGACCTTTTTTTCACACAAGGGTGGGCTCAAATGCATAGTCATGCCAACCTCATTTTAGAGCTCTACGGCACTTCACGGGGCCAAGGATCCGAATATTGGGGAAAAGAAAAGCTCATGGATGATATGCTTGTGCATACACTTGGTTTTCCTGAGTTGGCAGACGAGTGGGAAACCCAACAGGACCAAGAAATCAAGACGATTTTCAGTTCTTTCGTTGAAGGCATGAATGCTTATGTGGAAGCCCACCCTGAAGCCATTGAAGAAAAAAACCGGATGGTGTTGCCCCTAACCACCAAAGATGCCAATATGCACGCAATGTATGTTGTTTTTACAAGATTCATCGCTGGTGGTGATCTGGGCCGGGTACAACAGTGGCCCGATATGGGTTCAAATGCCTATGCGGTAGCTCCGCAACGTTCAGCTTCAGGGAACGCCATGTTGGTACAAAACCCTCATTTACCTTGGTGGGGGGAATTTATGTTTTGGGAATCCCACCTCAACTTTAATGGTAAAAATATGTATGGTGCCACTTTGGTGGGCCTACCTGGATTTGCCATTGGTTTTAACGAAAACCTAGGTTGGAGCCATACGAACAACACTATCGACAATGCCGATACGTATGAGCTTAAACTCAAAGATGGCGGCTACCTTTTGGATGGTGAGCGCAAAGATTTTGAAGCCAGTTCAAAGACTATCAAAATAAAGCAGAACGACAGCACTTGGGTAGATCATACTTTTCCTATCATGAAGACGGTTCACGGCCCTGTGGTCAACCAAACGGAAGATAAGGTATTGGCCCTACGTATGGTGGGGATGGACCGCCCCAATGTAAACCTGCAATGGTGGCGAATGATCAATAGCAGCACTTTTGAAGAATTTGAATCGGCCCTTAAAATGGCTCAGATACCCTTTTGGAATGTAATGTATGCCGATAAAGATGGAAATATTTTCTACCTCTTCAACGGTTTGGTACCCGAACGTGGCGAAGATACTTGGGACTATTGGGACAGAATCATTCCCGGTGGAAAATCGGCCGATGTTTGGACAGAGATGCACGACTACGCCGATTTGCCCAAAGTGAAAAATCCGGCAAATGGTTGGCTACAAAACGCCAATGACCCACCATGGACCAGTACCATTCCGATAAGTTTGAACCCTGATGATTTCCCAGGCTATATGTCACCAAAGCGCATGTCTTTCAGACCGCAACGCTCCGCTCGAATGATGCTCGAAGATGCATCCATCACCTTTGATGAATTGGTAGCGTATAAGCTTTCCACACGGCTGGAATTTGCCGACCGTATTTTGGATGATCTGTTTGCGGCAGTTGACGCTTCCAACAATAAAAAGGCAAAAGAAGCCAAAGCAGTCCTGGAAAATTGGGACCGCGAATCCGATGCTGACAGCGAGGGCATGATTTTGTTCTACAATTGGGCCCGTAAATTCAATGTTTGGAACCAGAGTAATTATGTCACACCATGGAGCATTGACCAACCCAATACCACACCAGATGGTTTGGCCAACCCTGAAATGGCCGTTCAGTTATTGGAACAGGCCGCCATGGATGTTGAAGGTAAATTCGGTGATTTAGCTACCCCTTGGGGCGATTATTATAGAATCAAGTACAATGGAAAGAATTTACCGGCCAATGGTATTGACGGTGGCATGGGCGTTTTTCGAGTGCTTTGGCCAGGTGATGCCGATGAGGATAATATGTACGCAGGGGGCGGTGACTCTTGGGTGGGGGTGATTGAATTTGGAGAAGAAGTCAAAGCAAATGTGCTGTTGAGTTATGGAAATTCCACTCAAGCCGATTCTCCCCACAACGGAGATCAATTGGAACTTTTCTCCAAAAAGGAATTAAGGGAAGCCTGGTTTACTCCAGAACAAGTTGCAAAAAACGCCGTCGAAACATGGATTCTCGAAGGAAACAGTTTCTCCATGATAAAATGAAGTTCAGGAGGTGTCATTCAATACAAATAGTAACATGAATATCGTAAATAGTTCATCCATAACTCGAATCAAGCTGTTCCTTATTTTGGCTGTGATTCCCTTATTCAACAGTTGGTCACAGTCAGATACTCGTCTTCGCGGTATAGAAAAACAACTGAATAAAATTCTTAAAACCACTAAAGCCCCTGGCTTTGCCGTTGCCGTAGTTCAAGGCAAACGCACCCTTTATGCCAAAGGATTTGGATACCAAGATGTCGAAAACAAGATTCCGATGGACGCCAACACCCTTTTGGCAATCGGTTCATGCTCAAAGGCCTTTACCAGCTCGATTTTGGGCCAACTACGAGACGAAGGGGAACTATCTTTTGACGATAGCCCTATTGATTATATTCCAGAGCTGCGGTTTTATAACAATGAACTGAACAATAACGTCAATATCCGAGATTTGATGAGCCATCAAACGGGTATTCCCAGACATGACTTTTCATGGTATTTGTTTCCAACCTTTAATCGTGATAGTCTAATCGGTCGAATCAAACATCATGAACCGTTTACTGGTCTGCGTCAAAAATGGTATTACAATAATTTTATGTTTCTTACCCAAGGTGTTATCGCAGAGCGTATCACCGGTAAATCGTGGGAGGACAATATCAAAGAACGCTTCTTTGAGCCATTGGGCATGAAAAGATCTAACGTCTCTATCAAAGAATTAGAGAATAGCTCCAATGCAGCCCTGGGCTATGAATTATACAAAGACAGCGTACTGCGAAAAATGGACTACTACAAAATAGCGGCGATGGCCCCTGCCGGAAGTATCAATAGCAGCGTTAACGAAATGGCGAAATGGCTGAAAGTTTGGATAAATAAGGGCAAATACAATAATGAACAGCTTTTACCAGAGACATATGTCAATGAAGCGCAAAGTTCACAAGCCGTTATGGGGTCGGGTCTACCCGAAGAGGGTCATCCTGACCAGTATTTGGCCAATTATGGTTATGGTTGGATGATATCTTCATACAAAGGGCATTATCGCGTTGAACACGGTGGCAATATTGATGGTTTTGCCGCCAGCACAGCCTTCTTCCCAACAGATAGTTTGGGCATCGTCGTTTTGGCCAATCAAAATGGTTCAGCTGTACCTTACATGGTACGAAATACCATCGCTGATAAAATGCTAAAGGTAAAATCGACAGATTGGGTTGACGACTTTTTAGTTCGAAAGGAAAAAATGAAGGAGGCAAAAGAAAGTCAAGAAAAATCAGATTCGACCACGACCCAAAAAACCAATCCTTCCCACCCAATCGCATCTTATACGGGTCGATATAATCATCCGGGTTATGGTACATTTTCCATTGATATTCAGGCGGATTCATTGATTGCCTCGTTCAAACTAAAGAAATATTACCTCAAGCATAGGCATTATGATGTCTTTGAACCTATTGAAATTACCGAAAGAGGCATTGACACGACGGAGACCTCTCCTATAAAGTTTAATTTCAGAACCAATGAGTCTGGTGACATCTCTGGACTGGAATCCAAAATTGAATTCGCATTAGACCATCCGTTAGAGTTTAAGCGACAGCCCAAACTCATAGACATTTCTGCAGTAGACATAAACATGTACGTTGGGGAATATGATATTGGCGGTTTCGGAATTAAAATCTATACAAAACAAGATGGACAACTATATATGTTCGTTACAGGACAGCCAGAATATACGCTATTACCACTGGAAGAGCATTTATTTATAATAAAGGATTTGGAAGGGTTTAAAGTAAAATTCAAATCCCCAAAAAATGGGGTGATGATGGAAGCCATAAGTATGCAACCCAATGGAAATTTCACCGCAAAACGTAAAGAGTAGAAAAATAGCAGATTTTAGCATGATGACTTTTATCAGTACATACCATTTACAAAGAAAAAGATGCTGGCTTATTGGGTGCATTGTTCTAAGTTTTATCTCCTGTCGACAAAGTGAATCCACCTTGGCTCACCTAAACGTAGACGGACTTCAAGAAACAGTGGAAATCATTCGTGACGAATGGGGCATCAATCATATTTACGCCAACAACCAACATGACCTTTTTTTTGCCCAGGGCTATGCCGCGGCAAAAGACCGCTTGTTTCAATTTGAAGTATGGAGACGACAGGCCACAGGTACTGTAGCAGAGCTGTTAGGGGAACGAGAACTAAAACGGGATATTGGTACTCGACTCTTTAAATTCAGGGGCGATATGAACACCGAAATGAACTACTACCATGACGAAGGTGTAGAAATCATAACGGCCTATACCGATGGGGTGAATGCCTATATCGATGAGATTCTAAAAACGCCCGAAGCCCTGCCCCTAGAATTTAAGCTATTGAATACGTTACCCCAAAAATGGACGCCCGAAGTGGTCATTTCAAGACATCAAGGTCTCTTGGGGAATATTGGCCAAGAACTGCAGATTGGTCGTGCGGTCGCACTTTTGGGCGAAGAGAAAGTCAAAGAGTTACTATGGTTGCATCCGAAAGAACCTAATTTAACCTTAGATGCCAGTATAGATACTTCTTTGTTATTCGATGATATTCTTGGGCTATACTATGCTTATCGCAGACCCGTAGGCTTTCAACCAGAAGATGTTATTGAAGAATACCGTAAAATCGAGCGGGCCGCTTCTTTACTAAAACAACAAAATCCTCAAGTTGATTCCCTGGCGATAGGTAGTAACAATTGGGTGGTCAGTGGTAGCCTAATGGAAGATGGAAATACCTATATGGCCAACGATCCCCATCGTACCATCGCTGTGCCCTCATTGCGGTATATGACCCATTTGGTCGCACCCGGTTGGAATGTCATTGGAGGGGGCGAACCTGAAATACCTGGAATTTCAATCGGTCACAACGAATACGGCGCATGGGGCTTGACGGTGTTTCGAACCGACGGCGAAGATTTATATGTCTATGACCTCAACCCTGAAAACCCAAAACAATATCGGTTTAAAGGCCAATGGAAAGAAATGACGACCCTTACAGAAACCATCCCTATAAAGGGAAAAAGAGACAGTATTGTGGAGCTACATTATACCCATCACGGTCCGGTTACCCTAATTGATAAAAAAAATCACAAGGCTTATGCCGTTCGCTGTGCTTGGATGGAGCCTGGGGGCTCTCCCTATCTCGCTTCGCTGCGAATGGACCAAGCCAAAAACTGGGAAGAGTTTAGAGCGGCCTGTAATTACAGCCATATTCCAGGGGAAAATATGATTTGGGCCGACAAGGAAGGAAATATTGGCTGGCAGGCGGTGGGCATCGCACCCATCCGAAAAAATTTCAGCGGCCTGGTACCCGTTCCTGGAGATGGTCGTTATGAATGGGATGGTTATTTACCCATTGTACAAAAACCAAATGCCTTTAATCCAGAATGCGGATTTTTGGCCACAGCCAATCAAAATGTCACGCCTGATGATTACGACCATTGGGATGCCATCGGCTTTTCGTGGTCAGACCCCTATCGCGGTGATCGGGTCAATGACATTTTGGAATCAGGTAAAAAAATGACCATGGCCGATATGAAGGCGTTACAAGTTGATTACACCTCACTTCCGGCCAAAGAATTGCTTCCACTTCTTGAACATCTTGAATTTGAAGGAAAGGCCCTTGAAGCAAAAAACCGTTTAAAAAATTGGAATCATCAGTTACTATCGAATTCCATTGAAGCATGTATTTACGTCGCTTGGGAAAATGCCTTAAAAAAAGCTGCAGAGGAACAATTTATCCCCGAAGAAGCGAAAAAATATATCACTGCTTTACAGCTTAAGACCGTCTTGGACTGGATTGCCCATCCTGATGAAAAGTTTGGAAATAACCCTATTCAAGCAAGAGACGCCTTCCTGAAAAACGCTTTCGAAAATACCATCAATGAATTGGAAGAGCGGTTGGGCCCAGATATGGAACAATGGCAGTACGGGCAAAAGGACAACAAGCACACCTATATCGCCCATGCGCTGGGCAACGCAGTAACTGACAGTTTGAAATCCAAGCTCAACCTTGGACCCTTACCCCGGGGTGGTAACGGGTACACGCCTGGTTCAACCGGAAACGATTTACGCCAAAGAACAGGAGCTTCATTTCGAATGATTGTCAACACCGGAGACTGGGATGCTACCATAGGCACCAATGGGCCGGGGCAATCAGGAAATCCTGAAAGTCCGTTTTATAACAACCTGTTTGAACCATGGGCTAAAGACGATTATTTTCCGGTGTATTATTCCAAGGATAAAATCGAGGCCGTTGCTGCTGAAAAATTGATGTTAGAACCTACCGTGTCCAATGAATAAGAACCGCTTTGTTTTTCTCTTATTTCTGGTATCATTGATTACGGTATTACAGGCACAAGAGCCAGACAACCATCAGTATTTCACGTCATACGATGGTGTCAAAATTGCCTTTACCGATGAAGGAAAAGGCAGTCCCGTTTTGTTGTTACACGGCTTTATCAATTCTGGAAGTTCTTGGAATAAAACTGTCTTGAAGAGGGAACTGTTAGAACGAAGATATCGTGTTATTGTTCCGGACTTAAGGGGCAACGGCCATTCAGACCAACCTGAAGCCGCTGAAGCCTATAAAAATGATGCGGAAGTGAAGGACCTGGTTGCCTTGGCAGACCATTTAAGGTTAAAGCATTACATAGCCTTAGGCTATTCAAGGGGTTCCATTGTTTTGGCCAAGTTACTTACCACCGAAAAAAGAATTACAAAAAGTATTCTTGGAGGTATGGGTGCTGATTTTACCAACCCCAATTGGGACCGTAGAATGGCCTTTGCAGATGCCTTTAGTGGTAGAGCTGAACTAACGGAAATGACTGAAGGAGCGGTGCAATATGCCCAATCTATTGGTGCGAATTTGAAGGTGCTGGGGCTGCTTCAAGATTATCAACCGGTTACTTCAAAAGCAGCACTATCGCAGATTAAAATTCCCGTATTGATTGTTTGTGGTGATATGGATCTTGACAATGGTGACCCTTCGACATTGAAGCTGCTTATTCCCAATAGTACACTGAAAATCGTCAAAGGCGACCATAACAACACCTATAAACAAGAGAATTTCTCCCAAGCGGTACTCCATTTTATTTCTGAGGATTGATTTGAATTACAGGGAATACACTAATCGAAAGGTCAAAAACCGAGGTTGAATAAAGGTTTCTGAAGTAAATACCGAGATGTTGTTTGCACTGTTCCGCACCTGAGCGTCAATATCAAGAATATTGGTGGCGCGCAATTCATATTCCCATCGGGCATCTTTATCTTTTCGGTAAGACAGCGAAGCATCCCAATTCTGGAACGATTGCGAATTACCATCACCCAAGTCTTGATTGGTATAAGTGTAGTTCGAACGCAAGGTAACCGACTTCCAGATATAGGCATCGAATTCAACCGATGGGGCATTCGTGATAAACTTCGTTTCCCTTCCTCCTTGATCATTATTGGTCACACTATATCGATATCGAAAGGTCACATTTGGGGCAATTTTAAAATTGGTACGAATACCAGGGGTATACGTTTGGGTAAAGCCTTCATTCAAGGAACGTTGGTCTTGAATAAATTGATTGATCTTACTGTAGTTAAAACTAGTATTCAAGGTCGCTTGTACCTTACCGAAGGTACGTTGCACCCGACCGAATAGGCTAAAGGTCTCATCAGCAAAACTTGAATTAAAAAAAGTACTAGTACGAATCACATTTTCAAAATCGGTCAGGCTTCGAATCTGATCAATGTTATTGGAATAGGCCGCACGGGCAAAAACATTGGTATAGTTGAAGAGATTAAAACTACTGTACAACAAACTTAAGTTATGCGAAAGGGCATTCTCTAATTCAGCCTCACCAAACTGAATATTATTGAAGTTGTTCAGCACCAAGCCTTCGGCGATTCGGGTAACATCGGTAAAGAGGTTTCGCATATTGTATCGAAACGTTAACGACTCACTTTTCTTTAAATCGATTCGCGATTCGAATTCAGGCAACAATCGAAAGAAATTATCTTCAAAGGTGCTTGCAAACTGGGTGTTCCTGTTGCTGTACGCATGAAGCGATAGTCCCGGGGTCAAGGTAAATTTACCGGTCTTCACCCGATAGCGTAACCCCAAGTAAATATCACTAAAGGTATATTCCGTATCGTTCTCGGCCCTACCCTCATTAATGGTCGGTATGGGAGACAATATTCCGCCATCGTCCAAAAACTGAAAAATACTGGAATTGAATTCCTGTCGACTCAAAATCACTCCAAAAGTGAGGTTTAGATTGCTCTTCTTGTTGATGATGTTGTAATAATCAAGCTTTGCATCCAACTGATTGGATTTTACCCGTCTATTCTGGTCAAAATTGTAATTGCCTTGTGTGGTATCCAAACCTAGGGACTCTGCCGTGGAATCAAACGAATCTACCCCATTGGGATCATTGGTCAATATCGCATTGTAAAAGGGGTCTTCGTCCTTTACCAAATGCTGCGCCTCCAGGGCGAATATGTTGTTTTCGTTTAAGGTATAATAGTAATTTAGGTTTTGACTGATACTTACTGGGGTAAAATCATCTTCCCTTGTTGTATTTCCGAGAACTGAAGAAGTAATAAATTGACTTTGCCTGTCATCAGATACGCGGGCCAACACATCATAGTCCAATTGATTGTTGAAGTTCGGCTGAAAAGAAATACTAAGCTTTAGCAAACCCTCTTCAGAGCGTTCACGTCCCAATTGTTCGGTGGCTTCATCAGGAATACCAAAAGCTGGGTCAGTATATTGAATAAAACTCGTTTCTCGAGAAAGTATTCTACTGCTGCTATAAATCAGAAATCCGCTTAAATCCAGCGCTCCGGTTGGCGAATAGCTAAAGTTGGCCGTGGCCAGTTTGCTTTCAATTTCGAGGGTATTGTTCTGGTCGGTCAAAAAATTAATATTGTTGTTCCCCAGGCTGATATCCGTACCGCTGTTGCTGCTTGGTACCCGAAAACCACCACTGAAATTTCGAATATCCCTTCGGTTCAAGGCTACCTCCCCTGTGTTATTGAAATCACCAATAAAATTGAGGGTATACTTTGGGCTGTAATAGAATAGTTTGGGCTGCATTACGTACAAGGCGTCATCGGGAGAAAATCCACCACCGGCCGTTACATCGCCAAACCAAAAATTCTCTTTCCCTTCTTTCAATTTGATATTTAGGGCAACGTTGTCTTGATTGTTACGAACGCTTCGCAATTGCCCCACTTCCGAATAATTCCGTAACACCTGAATCTTATCCACCGCTTTGGAGGGTATATTCTTTGAAGCCAATTTCGTGTCGCCGTCAAAGAAATCCTTTCCGTTGACCATCAACTTATTCACCACCTTGCCCTCAACTTCAATCTGTCCGTCTTCATTGATTTCAACTCCGGGCAGTTTTTCCAGAACGTCCTCTAATTTTCTTTCTGAACCGTCTTGAAAGGAATCCGCATTATAGACCAGGGTATCCCCTTTGATTTGAACCGGCATTTCATAGACTACCTCAACCTCGTCCAAGGCATTTTCAGATTGGAGAACAAACTCTTTTTCGATATCCGATTCCGATGTGGATATCGTCTCCTTTAAGGTTTGCATTCCCACATAACTCACTTGAATTTGATAACTACCATTCACCCCTAGTTCAATCGAAAAACGTCCGGAATCATTGGTAATTCCGTACGAAGCCATTCCATTGGTAGCTTGGTTAATGGCAATGACATTGGCAAGTTCCAACGGATTGTTCAAACTATCACGGACGACCCCAGTGAGTTTTACCTGACCACAACATGTGCTGGCGATGCAAAAAAGCAAGACGCCCAATAGATTTTTCATGGGAATGGTGTGGAGAGCTATAATTAGCGACTTCGTCGTCTACCGCGATTTTCCAACATTTCTTTCATTTTGGCCAAAACGGTGGTTTGGTATTCGTGCTTTGAAATGACTTTTCCCTTATCAGGGGCTTCGATTTTTAGTTCCTCATCAGGATTCATGACGATTTTGGAACATAAGATGGTCGTATTACCAGCATTGACTTCAAGAATAAGACCGGGCAAACCCCAAAATTCCGCTGGGCCGTGGGAGACCGGTATTTGCGGCGTATACCACGCTACGACCTGGGTCATATCGATTTCAGGTGTACCCGTACCTGTAGAATCACTCTGTTGGGCCTGTTGTCTCCGTAATTTTCCCCATGAAAAATCGAACCAGGTCAACTCATCCGTGGGTACTAACGCCGAGGCCTTAAAGCACATGTATTGCCCAATCTGTTTAGATTCAGAACCCATATTCCAATTAAACGCCTGAAGCTTGTCTTTGACCAAAAATTTCTTACCGTAAAACTCTTGGGTCTGCACCAAGGCATCTTCTTTCACATTCTTATATTGTTCGCCACGGGCAAAATTCTTTCCCCAAGAATCAGTAGCACCGGACATGGCATCCAATTTCTCTTCCTCATTGAACACCGAAGCCTCTTTATCAAAGTTGAGGATATAAGTTTTCTCCAATCGGTTCTTTAATCGCTCTTTGACCTGTTTTTTCTGGGCCTCACTCATACGGGCGCCCCAACTGCCCAACTCCATACCGGATTTAGAAAAGTAGATGGCCTGGCCTTGAAAATCAGCAGGGCTGGGTTTGAATGATAGTAGGAGGATTGCCAAGACTCCCATAAGTTTTAAAAAATGCACTTTCACGATGTTTGAATTAGTTGTTTGTTTAACTAATTTAAAAAAAGACTAAACATATTATTTCTGTTTATCATAAGATTAACACTGCGCTTTTACCACAACTACTGATAACATGGGTAAGTGGCATACCTCAATAAGGCACACTTGATTACAAACACTATGCTTATATTTAGTAGGCCGTGGAACTACAAAAGGTAAAAAAGAAGCAAGTGCTTCAAACGTCTGGGGAATATGACAGCAAGATTTATGTGGTCAAATCTGGGCTTTTGCGCAGTTATACCATTGACGAGAAAGGTAAGGAGCATGTTTTTATGTTTGCTCCAGAGGGATGGGTCATAGCCGATAGTGTGCCGCCGGAGGAACCCACCACGCTATGTATTGATGCCTTAGAGGATTCGGTTGTACAAGTTCGTAAAAAAGATATCGAAAGTGAACACCAGAACGTAGCCCCCTTGGTACGTAGGTTACTGGTATTACAGAAAAGGGTTATGATGCTGATGAGCGCATCGGCCCTTGAGCGCTTTGAAGATTTTGTTGCCACGTACCCCGATATTATCCAACGTGTTCCGCAGCGCATGATTGCCTCTTATCTGGGCATTACCCCAGAAGCACTCAGTAAACTCAAGCGGGAACAACTGAATAACTAACGCCCGGTTTTCTTAATCTACATTAAGGGAATTTACTGGTATTTTACCCATATTCGAGTTTAAAATAAAGCGGATATGAAAAACCTTTCCCCTTTCTTCAAAATTTCAAATGTCCTTTGGATTATCTGGGGGCTAGTGCACATTTTTGCGGGTATCATGACCATGAAGGGCATTTTAACGGATAATATTTCGGCCTCGGTTTCCGGCATTGCCGACAAGATTGATCCCGCTACCCTTCAAATGGACTATCCCAAAGCGGCGGGAGCCATCATCGGACAGCACGGATTCAATCTATTTTGGATAGGAATCGTCACCTTTATCGCTGCTTTCTATATCTGGAAGGGCACTAAAAACGCCATATTTTTAGCGGCTATAACAGGCGGTTTGGCCGATTTGGGTTACTTCTTGTTTATGGACCTTGGAGGCTATGTCAATTTTATGCCGGGAACGGTCATGACCATTTTTTCATCGTTGGCGATTATCCTTAGCTTCTATGCCTACTTCAAATCCGTTCAAACCATTTCCTCAACTTAATCCCATAATTTCCAATTAAAGCCTCCAAGTTAGACCAACTCCCACATATTGATTGGTATACCCCCTAAAGGAACGAGCCGCCAAATCAATGGTATTGGTCTCTCTAAACCGACTGTAGGCAGTGCCCGTAAATAGCAGTCCTTTTAAAGGCAATTGATGCTCAAAAGTCAATGCCATATCGGTGTATTGGTACCGCAACGAGGTATTGTCCGCCCCAGGTGCCTTAATGGAAGTGTACTCCCGAATCTGGTATTTGATCACTGCACTAATTTTGGTTATATCATTATCAAAACGCAGTCGAAGTCCGGGTCCGTATTGCTGAAATCCCGACTGTTGCTCAAGGCGGTCATAACGCCCATAATATGTTACTTGTGGAGATATTTCAAATGTTCCATTAATGGGCAAATCATAAAAACCAACAATTTTGGCGTAATCCCAGTTACGTTTCCCATCTTGTGGGTCTAAATTCGAATTAAAGGTATCATACAGCCGTTTTTTGTAATACATCCTGAACCCAAAAGCATGTTCATACCGCCCAGGACGAAATTCTTGTTTTGTTCCCAACCGCAATCCATATTCATTAAATTGTAAATCGCGAGTGCCATAAGCATCAAAATTTTTAAAGTTATAAAATGCTTCTAAGGTCGCTTTGTGCGCTTTGAAAGGCCTCAATTCCAAGCCGGTAGAGACTCCATAATTGGTATAACCAAAAGGATTGACCAGAACGTCTTGGGCACCATCCAATCCTTCACGATTCATTCGTTCAAAGTTGACCTCTCCCAGAAGTTTTGTCTTTTTTCCCAGCTTGCGATCATATTTACCTACAACGTCCAAACTCCAATAACTATCCTCTAAACTTTCTTGAAAAATTCGAGTGAACGGTGATGCTGAAATTCGAATACGGTTGGCCTTCCATTTGTACCGATAATCATAGTCAAAAGCAACATCCAGATAGGCACTACTGGCAATCAGTTCATTTTCATTTAAAAGTACCCCGTTGACCAACAAGGCATCAGGGCTTTTAAAATAATTGTATTCATAGCCCGTTTGACTTCCCAATTCAAATCGGTGCCGTTCTTGGGCCGATAAGAAAACACTTGTGAGTACTAGTAGGGCAAAGACTATACTTTTCATAGTAGTTTTTTTTAGAAAGATTGTTTTAAGGTGGATTGCAGACCGCATTTATTGACCAATTGGATGCCCAAGCCTGGACGTACATTGACCTCCATGATCTGTGGTCCTTTAATCTTATCAATGACAAGGTCAATGCCCAGGTAGTCTAAGGGAAAGGCTTGGGCTGTTTTTTTAGCCAGTTGCAACATGGTGAACCAAAAGGGAATTCGTTTTCCAAAGACAAGGTTTTCATTGTCCGGATGGTGCCGGCTATAGTGTTTTCCGTCATACACCTGGGTCAGTGTACCATTTTTCATGTCTACACCAATTCCAACGCCCTTTTGATGCAAATTGGCCTTGCCATCCGACTTTGATGTTGGCATGCGCAACATGGCCATAAGCGGTTGGCCCTTTAACGTTATAATTCGAAAATCAGGGACGCCCTCATCGTATATTTCTGCAAAAAAAGGATGTGGCACAATACATTCTTCTATAAGACAAACATCATTGGAGGCCATGGAAAAGAGACCGGAAATAATATTTGTAATATGCTGAAAGACCTGAGCATCCGTCAAAATAGTACTGCTGCTATACCAATTCCCAGAACCATCCTTTTTGAGGATTTTAATACCACCCCCACCGCAACCTTTAGCGGGTTTTATCACTAATGCATGTCGATCTTGCAGGCTGGCCCATGTAGACCTGATTTGGCTAATACGTTCAACTACCGCATAGGTCTTGGCACAAGCAATATCATTTTTATGTAAAATCGTTTTCGCTTTGACCTTATCATCAGCCAGGATATAATGTTTCCTTTGATTATTAGGATAAATAAGTTCTATGTTGCGTCGATTTAGCCCAATAACCCCCTTGGGGTTTTGGACCTGGAAAAACTTTTGAAACATGCTTATACCAATTTGTATTTTAGTAAAGGTTGAAATCGTAGGAGTTCTGTCAAACGTAGGCCCACATAACGTCCTAAAAGCATACAGGTACAAACCACCAACAACATCAATTCTGGGAATAGAATTAAAATGGTGTCCAATCCTGGTATGGAAAAGAATAGAAAACAAACGCTTACTGCCAGAAGGGTTTGAACCAAAGTTCCTGTGGCTTTATGAAACCCATCTTCCACAATCAGTTTTGAAAAGCGCTCTGCTGAAATCGTTAAAATAATGGTGGGGAACAACGTAAGTGCGTCCAACCAAGAGACCTCCCATAGGGTGCCTAAATAACTACCTCCTGCCATCACCAACACCATTAATGTCAAAGAGATGACCAACTTGGGCGTATGTAAAAGCCCCAATCCATCAAAAGGACGGGTAATGACACCAACGAATAAGATCAAGAATAGAAAAAGTACCAATCCTAGGGTAAAACCTGTTTCCAAAAGAGAAAATGCAATGAGTACCGGCAGAAACACGCCAAAGGTTCGAATACCCACAATAGTTCTTAAAAGTGCGACCAGTAATCCACCCAAGGGAAGCATTAATAGCAGAAAGAGATTGTCCCTGCAAATGGTTTTATTTTTGACCAAATTCCACAAAGAGAATGCTAGTAAGGTATAGGCTTCTTCAGAGGCTTCATCCATAAAATATAGGGACTCCATTTTTTCAATTTCATAGGAGTAATCAAATTGAATGCCCGGGCTGTGGGTAATTAAAAATTCATCACCTTCGTAGAGCTCCAAATAAATACTAGGCAAATAGGCAAAATGTCCATAAAGCGCATCAAAAGGGACCCAACTGTCATTGACATAAATCTCGGTCCAGGCATGTGAAGTACGTTTGTTGGATTCATTAAGAACAATACCTCCTTTTATGCGAGCAGGATAACCAAGGTTTCGGGCCAAAGCCACCAACAAACGACTTTTTCCATTACATGAAGCTTCGTTTCGTTCCAACGCTCCCAAGGCATCGGTCAAGGTGATGATCGGTGCCGAAGGCATCTTAAGTCCGTAGTGGAACAAGGCCTCAACCCGCGCCATATCCGTATGGGCAGTTTGCACAAGGCGTTTGGCCAAATCACTTTTTTTACTCGCATGGACCTGAATATTTTCAGTACCTTCTAAAAATATGTCCATCCCTTCGGGAACCGGTTTAAACAAATCGGTTAGACCAAACAGTTGATTTTTTCCC
>JBHJJC010000047.1:0-11973 GCA_050042945.1 Croceivirga sp. | reverse complement strand
ACGGTTTTCCTTGTAATTCCAAAAAGGTCTGTCGCAATCCGATCAGGTCAAAGTGGTTGATTAAGAAAGAGCTGATGAACAAAATGACCCACCCCATAAAGAACAGTGCGTACAACAAATAATATATCGCGCTTTCTCTTTGAACTGCCCAGATGATACCTCCAATGGGCTGCCAATTGTATACCAAATTGAACAGTAAAATGCCTGAAACGATAACAAAAGTGCTACGTTCAATAGGTTTTGGAAAGTACTGGGCAAAAAGGTCTTTGAACCATTTTCTTGCCATAACACTGTGTTGTACCCCGAATAGTGCAATCAACATGAGGTTGTTCAGTAGTGCCCATAGCACTGGCACTTCGGGTTCTTGGTCAATTCCAATGGAAGGAATTAAATTACCCATCGATGCAATCCAGAATAGAATGGATGCAAATGCGATGAAATACGCGATGATGGAATACGTAAACATTAGAGTTTTCTTCATGACTTTTCGATTTTTAAATTCGGGGCAAACCTAGGCATGAAGGATTCCTGTCTACGAATAATTGGGGATTACAAATTGGTTACAGTAGACCAATATCGGGATTACAAATGGGTTACAAAGGGTTGTTTTATTATTGTAACAAAATGAAAATCAATACGTTGAAAATAAGACTAAAATGTTTGTAAAAATGAGGATAAATCAGCTTCCGGAGTGAGATGAAGTTTTTTTCGGAGTCGATTTCTGCTCATTTTAACGGATGAAGGATTTATATTTTGAAGGGTGGCAATCTGTTTGGTATTCAGATTTAGCTTGATGAACGAGCACAGCCTGACATCGGTTTTGGTCAATCCTTCAAATTGATCGTTCAACCTCGCATAAAATGAACTACTCAATTCATCTACTTATTTATAAAAGTCATCACTGTTTTTGTTCACCCAAATCTTATTTTTAATTTCCTCTTCCAACAGCTCAAGCTCTTTTTGTCGTTTACGCCCGGTTGCTGCTTTCAATAATTGCAATCGCTCACCCAATGATTCGGCCCATTCTTGATTATTGGAAATGTTCATGGCCATTGTGGTCAAGTCTTTTTTCTTAAAATCAATTTCAGAATTTAACAACTGATTTTCCACATTCTTCAGCTTTAGGTTTTGCTGGTATTTGTAATAGAGGAAGGTTAAAAACCCAATAATGCAAAGACTGATGATAAGAAGAATATAAATCTTGGTATTTTGTTTGTTTAGGTGTTGTTCGTAGGCCACTTGTTGCGCCGTTTGCTGCATGTGAAAGCTGATACTATCGGCCAGCCTTTTCTTTTCAAAAGCGTAATTCATAGTTGGCCTGGAGATTTCTTGGGTACGCTCCGCATTGAAAAGGGTATCCTTAAGTTGTGAATAACGCTCATAATAGCCCAGGGAGTCCTTAAAATCTCCAAGACCCTCATACGCTTGGCTTAAACAAAAGCAGGCTTGTTCAATAAGAATACTTTGGCCCACAATCTCAGCTATTTTTTGACCTTCACTGCAGTCATTCTTGGCATTGGTCCATTGCCCCATTTTAAGATACGTTTGACCTCGATATACCAGGGTAGAGGCAAGTCCTCCTTCATCATTGATTTTCTTTTTTATTGAAATTGCCTTGTCATGTAGTTTCAATGCCTCATTAAATTCATTGATTTTAGCGTATTCTGCTGCCAAATTGGAATACCCACGTGACTCAGAAATTAAGTCGCTGTTTTCAATGGCCAACGTAACACTTTTAGTAAAACTGACAACAGCCTGTTCCCGTCTGTTTTGGTGAGAATGGATTAGGCCAATATTATTATGAACCAAGGGTAAGCTGCTTTTGAGACCTAATTTTTCCTTAATACGTAAACTTTTTTGATAGTACCCCAGTGCTATGTCATATTCTTTGAGGTCGTTGTGAATATTGCCCAAATTATTGAGTGCACGAGATATGGTGGGTTCGTCCTCTATTTTTTCAGCTCGCTTTAATGATTTTAAAATATACTCTTGCGCTTGCGGATAATTGCCCATTTCATAAAACACCGTTCCAATATTTCCCAAAATTATAGCGATACCTTGTTCATCACCCAACTGCTTCATCAGTTCATGGTTTTTCAGAAAATGGTCTTGGGCTTTTGTGAATTGACCCTGTTCTGCATGGGTGATACCAATCCATTTTATGGCATCTGCTTCCCAAGTTTTATTGTTTGTGCTTTTTGCAAATTCAAGGACTTGCTTTCCTGTGGCCCTCGAACTGTCAGGTCCGAAGCGCATGTTGTAACGTGCCAATGTAATTCCAGATTGATACCGAACAGAATCGATTTCAGCGGAATTTTGAAAACGAAAGAGCAAGCTATCTTGCACATTTTTTTGTGCTGTCAGGCCCAAAACTACAAATACCAAATCCGCAGGTAACGTATAATATCCTTTCACCTGTAGTTGATTTACCTATTAAAAGTAAGAAATATGGGGTGCAGGTATTACATCACTTTGTAAAATTTGATCGCCAAGTGGTTAGGGCCGGCCGAACTTCTCCGTTTTCGTCAAGTAGACCGGTATCACGCCAGAGCTGGCCAATATCTTTGACCTCCTCTGGGAATACTGCCCATAGGGCGTCGTAATCACGATGGGCCCACCACGCTATGGTTTCATAGTTTTGTGTTTGGGCATTCGCCAATAAGGTTTCGAGAAATTGGTTTTGCCGTATGGCATTCCCACCAATCGAAACATTCAGGTTGGGAACAACCAGGTCTTCTGCAATATGCCCACTTTCGACAATGGCAATTGGTTTTTGGGCATTGGCATGTAAAAAGTCAAGGGTTTCTTGAAAGTCCTGCACGGTATTTTGGTTGCTTAAGAAAGGATAGTAGCTAATCCCTACAAAATCCATTTGGTTTACATGGTTCCATATCGTTTTGATATAACCATCGGCATTGGTAATTTCAGATTGAAAAAGGTTATGTAATGATATGGACGTACCCACTTTCAAATTGGGATAGTTCGATTTTGTTGTTGCAATGACCTCTTGTATCAATAGTTCATAACCAGTCCAGAGTGGTTGATTGCGCAGCCAAAGCTCGTTGACCTCGATGGCAATGACTAAATAATCAGGAGAAAACTGACCGATTAAATAATCGATATGCGCCGTGTAGGCTGCGACCAAAGCATCATCATTTAAGGCGGAGTACAAAGGAGTGGAACCGTCAATATCTTCAGTCAGGTCATCGCGGTTGTTATTCAATAAGCCAATTGAAAGAATCAATTCACTCCCTGAAATTCTTCTACTGGCCTTACCTTCAATATCATCGGTGAATTCAGTAGGCAAGGGTTGATTGCTGAGGTAGGCATTCCAAGGGATAAAATTGTCTAAATGCTCTACATAAACGTCTGCATTATCTGCAATAAAATTATAAGTATCATTGACGTCTTGTATATTCGGTCCAAAGCTCCATGTGGTGAAGCCCATGAGAAAGTTACGTGTTGAGTCTTTTGTGGTGATGGCTTCTTCATCATCTGAACAACCCAATGAAGCGATAAACATGAAATACGCTAAAATTTTAAAGCCATACGTTTTCATCAAAACCAAATTCTCTTCGTTATAAAACGGAAAAGGAAAGAATCTATTGAAACTGAAGAGGTCTTTTTCCAATTTTCAGAGCTAGACCTGAGCGTTTTTATTTATTCTATCTGCTTAGCTTAAGCGCTTTGAAAAATAGATTAATTGTTGATTTATCTGAAAACGTTCGATTTTACCAATATCTTAATCACGATTTGGAATATGTATTATGACATTTCCGCGTTTCCTACCTGTTTCCACATAACGATGGGCATCAATAATTTGATTCAAGGAAAATTCTTGGTCAATTAAGGGTTTGATTTTACCCTTTAGGGTCAAATCGACGATTTCTTGCAGCAGTACAGTTTTTTCCGCGGTGATGGATTTTACAGATAGGAAGATGCCATTTGATTTTAATACTTTTTTGGCCCTTGATTTTGATGTTTTACCCACCGCGTCAAAGACGATGTCAAAGGCTTGATTTTTTTCAGTGTAGTCCTCCTTTTCGTAATCTAACATTGCATCGGCACCAAGCGACTGAAGCATTTTAAAATTGGAAGCACTCGAAACTGTTGTTACTTTTGCTCCATAGGTCTTTGCAATTTGAAGGGCATAACTTCCCACACTACCCGAAGCACCATAAACAAGTACGTCCATTCCTTTTTTTAATCCCCCCTTTTTTAAGAGGAATAAGGCGGTCATACCGCCTACGGGAAGAGTAGCTGCCTGTTTGAAGGATAATTCCTCAGGTTTATGGATGACCACACCCTGTTTCCAAGCTTCGGGCAAACAAATATATTCCGCATGGGAACCTGTTTAGAGCATTGTGGTTGTTCCTAAAACAGTATCATCCACCTTAAATTTAGTCACCTTGCTTCCAACGGCTTCAACGGTTCCAGACAATTCATGTCCCAAAATTCTCTTTTTAGGCCGATACAGTCCAATAATCAATCGAGCGGGAAGCCAGAATAGTGGTGGAAAATCTGAACCTCGAAGGCTAACATCGCCCGAGGTTACTGTTGCTGCTTCAATTTTCACCAAAAGTTCGTTGTCTTTGGGCTGTGGTTTTTCCACTTCGGTAATCTGCAGTACCTCTGGCGCCCCATATTTTTTATAAACTGCGGCTTTCATTATTTTTTTGGATTTAGAGTAATTTTTTTGAAAAATATGTTCTTCGATGTCCTTTCGGAAAATCCATGATTTCACCTATGGCTTGGTAACCATGTTTGAGATAAAACCCTTCAGCCTGAAAATCAAATGTATCCAACATGGAAATCTCCGCACCCTTTCTTTTGGCCTCTTCCTCCATATGTTCCAATAACTGAGTGCCATATCCTTGGTTTCGCTGTGATTCCGTAACCCAGAGGATTTTAATTTCCAAACCGTTCCAATACCCAATTCCACCAAGAACACCCCCGATGGCCTGTCCATTATCATCCCTCATGACAAATTCCAATGGGGTCCACATGGCAGCTTTAGCCGGGTGATGGGCTAGGTTAAAAGTGTTCAGTCTCTCTATAATGGTTTTAATCTCTGCCTTTGTGGCCGTGTTTATAGAGATTTCGGGTTGATGTTCCATCTGTTTTGTACAATAATGGTCTTATTTGTATAGCTATGGCCCAAGATGTTACAGGTGGATAGCCTAAAAATGGAGGAATACGCTTGTTATGGTAATCACAGGTCAACTATTGGGGTTCGACTTTAGTCTTCGAATCCGTATATGGTTGTTTGCATCCCTGCAATCTTCCATTGTCCATCGACTTTTTCCATAAGGCGGGTCTCCCGTTTTAAGCCCCGAAGGGAATCTTGTTGATTATACGTTACCCAAGCGCCTTTTTCATAAAGACGAACTTCAATGGCATCCAAAAGCTCGGGTACCGGTTCTGGTTCAGGATGTTCCTCAAAAAAGGCCTTTACGAATCCACTGATTTCTGACCACCCCAAGGATTCTGAAAAGGTATTCTCTGGAAAATCTAAGTAGACCTTTGTGATATCAGCGTCGTGAACCCAATAGGTTTGCCAAGCTTCATAATCCCTTTGAAAAGCAGCTTTGGTCTCATTGTTCAACGCGGCAAGTATAGCCTTTTTCTCCATATCAAGGTCAGGGGATGAATCTGGTGCGTCCCTGTTTTGGAATAATGCCAACGCCTTTAGATAATTCTGTCCGCCTTGCACTGTTTGGTCAGTTATAAATCCGTTGAGTTCAGGATGGTTCTGGGCAATCCAATCCACCAATTGCGTTTTTTGGTCGTTCCAACGTTCACCATTAAAGGAACTGAATTCGCCAATTTCCACGGCATAAATTTTACCGTTTTTGAATCGCACTACTTCTTTTGAGGTCATTGGCCCACCATTGAGAAATTGAATACGCGTATCTCCTTTTGAAATGGTCAACTCCACTCCATTGTCCACTGGTTTTGAATCCAATATTTGATAAGTCGGTCGAAAAACGGAATCCCATTTCAACCAGTTGGTGTAGTCTTTTACGGTATAGGTCGATGTATACGGTCCTTCGGTAATACGAATGCTATCAAATTGTAGTTCAGCAATGCGTTTGAAATTAGATTCATCAAGTGCCTGATAGTAGTCTTGGGCAATTTTTTCATTTTGGTGCGTTTGGCAAGCGGAGAACATCAACAAAAAGAGAAATAAACAAGGCAACGTGACTTTCATTTGAATCTTCATTTTTAAAGGGAAGCGGGATGAGACCAAAAATAGGGAAAGCTTTTTGAGGTTTGATTCGAAAATGCGTTGGTGAATGTTCTCGACCTTCATAACATCTAGAACCCTTTTGTGAACCCAATATTGTCAATTGAAATCACTCCATTTTGATTTTTATCAAAAACAAAGCTCAAGGTTTTTACTTGGGTAAAATCAAAATTGGGTTCGATGCTTTGCAGTTCTTCAAATGGGTAATGAAACGTTTGGTAGACTTTTTCCGATTCGGTATCATCAGTGATAAATCCTGTTTTATTGATAACCACTTCAAGGGTTCGTTGCAGTGGCGAAAACTTGCTTAAGGGGAATGAAAGTTCTTGCCCAAGGGAATCGGTGAATTGAATGGTGAGGTCCAATGGAGGTTTGGGTTCCTCTTCATCCTTATTTTCCACTTTTTCTTCTAGTTCTTTTTCCTCGGCATCCTTCTTTGTGTTTTCCCCTTCATTATTTTCAGTTTCGTTGCCCTGATCTTCAACCCATTTACCGGATGTTTTTGGATTCGATTTCTCTTTGGATTCCGCCATGGAAAAAATCAAAACACTTGTAGAATCAGTTGTCATATTGGGAAGCGTAATCGTGTACCGTGCTATTAAGGAATCTGGGACGGACTCCATCGTTTGATCATCGTTCTCAAGCTCATAGTCCCATCCCACAAAAAGGGCTCGACTCCCTTTTTTTCCTTGTTTTAGTTTGATTTCTTGCTCACGCCATACCGTAAGGTTTTTACTGGAGATTTCGCCATCGCCGAATGTCGTCGTCGACACATCAAAATCTTCATCATAGTTTGCAATGGTTTTTAAGTTGGAATCTTCAAACTGATTCAGGTAGATGGTATTTGGGAGCCAATCCTTACCTTTTCTGGCATCTAAAAACAAGGGCAAGTAGTCTTTTTGACCTTTCAACGTTACATCGAGAAAGGCACCAATATATACCTTGGCAATTTCAAGTTGGTCTTCACTGGAAAGCAATTGTTTCAAGTTTAACAAGCCCGTAAACGGGTTGCCCGTGTCATTGTTTCCCCAGCTCGTATTGAATTGCCCATGGTTGGCTCCATAGACATAGAGTCCTGATTTAAAATGGTAGAGACTGTCGTTAAACTTGATTCGCTCATATTGCTTTGACCCCGAAAAGGAAGTGACATCGGCATCTTGCGTACCATGAACCGTAAAATAGTTTACATTTTCAATGGCCGTAGGGGTATTACCGGATTTGTATTGACCATCAACCGGAGCTATGGCTACAATAGATTTAATGGCATAGTTGTAATCGAATCGAATTAAAGCATCATCAGGGTAGTAGGGGAGTTTGTTGAACATGGCGGCATGCCCTACCGCTTCCCCGCCACGGGAATGGCCGATTAAGGCCAAGTTAGTGGTATCGATTTTTTGATAAAACGGACTGTCTTTATCGCTGTTCCACTCATGAAATTGTCTAAGGTGCTCTAACAACAACCAACCTCGGGCATCATTTTCTTCGTCGAGTCCCCCAAAAATATCTGACCATGAACCATTGATAAAGTTCTCATCGACAGAGGCCATGATAATACCTTTTGAAGCGAGTAATTCCCCTAGATAGGCATACCCTACATCGGAATAGTCTTGCATGCTATGATTACCGTGAACAATCAAAGCCAAGGGAAATGGTCCCTTCCCTTCAGGATACCAAACCCTCGCATTTAAGGGTAGTGCTTTGGAGTCAAAACCCCAATACTTTTCTCGCCACCAGCCACCAAAACCATCCCAATCATCAATTAAAGCCAATACATTGACTGATTCGGTTGTGAGGGTCACTTCAACCCCAAATTCTGGACGATGAAGGTCCTTGCCGCTTCCAAAGGTCAGTGTTCTTACCTCGTAATTTCCTTTTTGGGCCGGAGAGTGTGCCTCGATAGGCGTTACCTTGGCCTCATTTTCTAGGGCAGCATTGATTATTGGGTCTACCTTAAAACCCACCTTATGATAAAGCAGCAAAGTGGAGAGGAGTCCTACAAAACCTAATAACAATCCAAAGATTGCCACGATTCTTCTGTTCGTGGACAATTTTTTGAATGCTGTTTTAGACAGTACCCATATAACGGCCCCCAATATGGAAGCGGCCAATGCAAGGGTCACTGGCACCATCCATTCAAAGTTCATGATGATCAATAAGGGTATTGTAATGAAGAGCGCTAGCTGATAGCCTTTGTGAAAGTTTGCAAACCAACGTAACACCCATCTTGTCAGATAGGCCACAAGAATAATAGCCAAAACAAAACCTGTAAACAGCAAAAGTGCCCAGCCGTCACGAATATTGGAGACGACGCCAAAGGCAAATAGCAACCATAATATGCCAGTTAACACCAAAACCCCATGAGCAGCGCCTTTTGGGGCATCAGGCCCGAGGGAAAAAGATTTGATTTGGTTCGTACACCATGTCAAGAGTTGTTTGAACTTTTTTTTCATCAGATATCGGCTGGGTTGGTTGAGACGTCATTCCTGTGGACTTTTGAAAGGTAGTGAATTTGGGAAGAAACACCCTAAAAACCAATATTGAAATGAGTTGCCCCTGAGATAGAAAAAGGAATATACTTTTCCCGGTGTTTTTTAGTCATTAAGATGAAGAAGCCAATGGGTGAGGTCTTCCAAATATCCCGCAGGTCTGCGATACGCTAAGTCATTATCCTGAAACTCAAAAAAACCGCCAGTTTTGCATTCAAAAAGATTGTGATTGGCATTTGGATAGGTTTTAATGGTCAATCCTCCCCCTAACCCCATACTTCTCTCATAAAGCGCTTTGGTGAGCCTCCAGTCGACATTTTTGTCCTTCTCTCCAAAAATGGCCAATACAGGAACTTTAATTTGAGAAAGTATATTTTCGAAATCAGGAATATAAATTTGCTGCCCGGTCTTACTGTCGAAATCAGCTAACATGAATTTTTTTTGAAAGCTTTCGTAAGCTTCTCTTGTCATTTCATTTCCATTGTTAAAACGTTTTAGGAATTTCGTTTTTCTGAGATTTTTTGTTGCCATCTGTGCCACCTCATAAGAACCTCCATGATGAACAATACGATTGCCTTCTGCCCATTCTTTGACAATAAGGTCGACGGAATCTTTGGGTATGCCTTCAAGCATTAGGTTCTCTTTTAAAAGGTAGTTAAAGTTCTCACGTGCATAGACACCAGAGGTGGAAATCCAAAATACAATATCGGGGTACTTTTCAATTACGAGTGGGTTTATCCATCCCGCGCGACTAATACCCCAGAGTCCAATATGTTGCGTTCCAGGTATTTTTCCTTTTTTTAATGCATTTATCGCTGCTATTACTTCTTCTGCACTATTTTGAACGGGCTGGTTGTAATCGAAAGTACCTTCGCTTTTGCCACATCCCTGCTTGTCAAACATATATGTTGCGTAACCTGCTTTATTGATGGCTGCTCGGATATCGGCATGCCAATTTTGAGCCACGGCCTTGGTGCGTCCAGAACCGTGAACGATAATGACCATGCCTTTTATGTCTTCGTTGGGTTGGGTTAGTATCCCGTTTAAAGTTCGGCCTTCAAATTCAAAATTGAATTCCTGTTCTTGGCTCAGTATGAGGGTTGAGCACAATAAAAGAAAGCAATGGCAGAAATATCTCATAACTCAAAGTTCAATGAACTTTTATAGGGATGATGACAAACGGAAAATGTTACACATTGAGTGGTATTTTGTTTTCGAACGAGTATACGGTTACGTTCTTAAAGACTCTTTTGTTTTGAAAGTAAGGTGGTAATCGTGTAATGTTATCTAAGTTTTGTGTTTTTTCATGGTTCACCAAAACTGATAAAAGAATGAGACAGTAAAGTTCCTTTTCCTGGATAGGGAAAGGTGTCAGCGTTAAGCGCCGACGGAAAGGGTTGAGATTGCAATCCCTTCGGTATTACTGTTTCACAGTAATCCACCTTCCCTTACTTAAAGGAAGGAGCTTTTTAATCTTATATTATCTCTCCCGCACTGGAACCCAAATCTCCTCTTCGGAATTAGGATCATTGTTTTTATACTTAGAACCCAGTACTTCGAAATGGGGACGGTCATCAACCGCGTAGCCGGACTTGGGTAGCCATTCCGAAAAAATATATTGAAAGATGCGAGTATCAGCACTGGATCCTTTGTAATCAAAAACGGCATATAGGCCGCCTTGGAGTTCAAAAGTTTCTAAACCTTCAGGTTTGTCTTCAAACGAACAGACCTCTACAGTGGCCCATTTTTTAAATTCTGTGGTAGGACTAAACTGTGTGTAGTAATTCAGTGGATAGATTTGCATTGAAACCTTATCTCCATTAACGCGGTTTTTGATGGTCTTGATTAATGGGCCAAACTGCCCCCAGAGGTGGCCGGTTAGGTTATTGACTAAACTCATTTTTAAGCTTAGGCCAACCAATTTTTTGGGTGGAAGGGTTTGGATTCGAGGTTTCATAAATAAATCTACGAATTCTGAGAAAGGATAGCAAAGAGTCTAAATTGCTTCAGAGGTGCAAGGAAGGATGTGCTCTAGAGAAGAAAAGAAATATAATTGATATTAAAAATGCATGAGTTATTTTTTTGACTCAAACTATAGAGTACCAAAAAAATAACCTTCAGAGAAACTGCTAAAAATTTAGTGATTAATTAATCAGAATCTAAACTTCAAAAAAAGAGAAGAAAGCCTTTTTAAGGTTATTGAATTTATCCTCTTTTACTTCAATTTCGTGTACGAGTTTTGACTCAATTTCTTTAAGTTTTTCGTATTCTTCTTGTGAGAACGTATGAATTGTAGCGGTCGGTAGTTCATCTTCAATTTTTTGAACTTCCTTAGGCTTTCTTCCTTTTGATTTGATTATTCTTTTGTACGTAACGGATTCAGAAGTCTGATTTTTAATTTGGAATCTTGGGTTTTGAATTGTTGACATTTGGTTGCGAGTTTAATTGTTCTATTATATCATAAATACCGTCGGCTACTCCTTCTAAAATGGCTGAATCGTATTTACTCTGGAAAGCGTTTGATTTTGTCGAATCAACGCAAATGAAACCGTGACAATCAAAATTTTTATTATCTACGGTTTTTAAGGGAACTATTGGGTGCACAAGTTCACTATTGTATGGAAGGATGCCATCATTATAGCATACTTTGCTACTGTTCAGATAGTTTTTTTCTTGATTTACATCATTATTTATATAGAATTTTTCCTTATTTCCTTTAAGTACACTATCCAAACAATTCGAAAAAGCAGAATTGCCTAGTATTGTATGATTAGTGCTTTCATAAATTTTTGTATCCCTTGAAACATGGTCCTTATCTCTTGTTAAGTTCTTTAAAAGTGTTTGTGCATCAACCCTTGAACCCTTTACTGGAACTTTAATTGAAACCGAACAATCTACTTTTGTTATTCGGTCATAAATTTTTTTAAGATTATTACAGAAAACAATCATCGAACGCATGAAATCCTCATTATTGAATTCAGGTGTTTTTCTGTAAAAATGTGCTTCAGCAAAACTGTGTTTGAGTAAAATTATAGCTTCACCATAAACAGACTCCTGATATACAGAATGAAAATACTTTATTGATTCTTTCAATGCTATTACCACAAATCTTAGTAAATAAACGATAAAGAAAATGAGTGCTGTATACTTCAGGGCATTAACGTAATTCCATTTCCAAACTTCTTCCCCAAATGGAATGAGTACGCTAGTTAATATACCTAGCCCAGCTGTAATAAACCA
>JBHJJC010000046.1:0-9993 GCA_050042945.1 Croceivirga sp. | reverse complement strand
AAAATTACTTTTTTAAGATAGATTTTGTCTCCTCTCTAGGTAAAATCCATTCATTATGCGTCAATTGGTTCCAAGGTGCGGCTGCCAGGTCAACATTGGGGTCAATGAGCGTCTGGTATTTACCCGCATTGACCTTGCACTTTCCGGTTACGAAAACACTGATGTCCGTTCCCTTTTTGGCATATTCTTTTTTTAGGTATTGGGCAAATTGCCAAATAAAGTCCGGATAGCAACCTACTTTTCTTCGTTGTTTTTTTGTGAGGTAATCGTCCAATTTTATCGAAGTAGTATGGTTAGTGGCCTTGTCTACCACCTTAAAACGAGTGTAACCTGCACGGGTTCTCAGCATCATACGCCAACTCAGGCGATGCCCCTCTTCTGTCCACAATACGTCATCTTCTATGAGGTGGTGTCGTAAGGGTAATAATAACTGTATGAGCAAATAGGTGACCATTGCCCCGGTAAGCCATCGAAAATTTTTAGGGAATTTCGTTTCCTTCGGTATGTTAACCTCTTTCTTCGTAAGGAATAGCTTCCGTATGATCTGCGGTTGAAAAAAGAAAAGACAGAACGCCAGGGACAAATAAGGGAAAATTCCTATTCGGAATACAAAACTATTGAATAAATGAAAGAAGATGGAACAACCGAAGGCGAACTTCCGAGTGGGTTTCCAAAGCAGGGCAGGTACGATTAATAGGTCAAAGGCAATACCAAAAACGGCAACAGCTTTGTGAAGCCATTTTTCCTGTAACAATTCACCAATGAGCCAATATTCCTTTTTACCTTTCATCAATATTTCTATGATGCTAAAGTCTAGCCAGTCTGCATACAATTTGGCTACTGAGGCATAAGTATAGACGATAAATAGCTGTGCAATAATGAGCCAACGCACCCAATTGTACATCCAATCTTGTTTGATTTCGGGCCTGAAATGCGCATCTAATGATAGATTTCTGTTTGCGGGCAACATTGCCATCATAAATGCCAAGAGCATTAGGAGGTAATAATGATTGTTGTACGAAGTTTTTTGCATCAAATAGACCCCTGACCACATCAATGCAAATGCAAATGCAGTAAATCGGTATTTGTAGCCAATGGTAATCAACACCCCTAGAATGCCCATGATTACAAAATAATAGTACATACCATCACCGGGTAGCGGTTGCAGCCATTCGAAACCTATAAATGAAAATGTGAATTTGGGTGCTATAAAGGTACGCCGTACCCAACCTGTCGCGATAGCTCCAAACGCCTCACAGCACAACAGCACCCCATAGAAAACCCGAAAGACGACCAATTGGGCGTTATCTATTTTTTTGAATAGAAATTGTTCAATGGTATTCATTTTCGAAATATTCTAAAGCTACATTCTTGTCCCTTTGCAGTTGTGCGCTCAATGCTTCAAGGGATGCAAACTTTTGCTCATCCCTAATTTTTTTGAGAAAGCCAACCGTTAAAAAAGAGTCATAAAGGTTTTCATCAATATTGAAAAGATGCACCTCAAGGGTTTTAGTTGCTCCTTTCACGGTGGGGTTATAGCCAATGTTCATCATGCCTTTAGCCTTTTTGTTCTTAAAGGAGCACTCAACGATATAAACCCCGTTTTGGGGAATCATTTTGTATGGTTCCTCAATTGTTAGGTTGGCCGTTGGGAAACCTAGTTCTTTGCCAAGTCCTTTACCGCGAGCTACTTTTCCTGAAAGCATATATTTATAGCCCAGATAGGAATTCGCTGTGACGATATCGCCATTGGATAGGGCATTTCGAATCTTGGTTGAACTCACCGAAATATCATCAATTTCTTGTGCAGGGATTTCCTCGACCTGAAAGTCATAAGAATTTCCAAACCCTATAAGTTCTTGAATACTTGCATTACGATTGCGCCCAAATCTATGGTCATACCCTATTACAACACTTTTGACATGCAGCTTGTTGACCAAAAGGTCACGAACAAATTCCAATGCCGTCAATCTAGAGAACTCTTTTGTGAAAGGGTGAATGATGAGATAATCTATCCCCAATTCTTTTATGATTTGCTCTTTTTCGGCTAGGGTATTCAGCAATTTGATGTCTGAGTCTTTTTGCAGCACCATTCTCGGATGAGGAAAAAAGGTGAGTACCATTGATTTAACACCCTTTTTTTTGGCATTGTTTATGAGTCTTTCCAATATGCGCTTATGGCCAATATGTACGCCATCAAACGTACCAATCGTAATCGCAGTGTTTTCGGAAGATTTGAAATTTAAGATACCTTGGACTGTTTCCACGGAACAAAAATAAAAAGGCTTAATTTTGATTAGGTTTAGCCCCTTATTGCATGATAGCTAAATTACGTTTTGTTTTATCAATAACCATGCTTTTTGTTGGCTTTTGTGGGCTAGGCCAGCAAAACTATTGGGAGCCTGTTATTGCACAGTCAGTTACCGCGAAAGCTGTTTCTCCGGGTGAAGCGCTGTTTGATTTGAATATTGCTGTTTTTTCAAAGGTGCTTGATCATGTGAATGAGCGGCAATCCTATGTGATGCAGTTTCCTGATGCCAACGGAAAAGTGCATTCGTTTATGGTTAGGGAGACCCCAATCTTTCACCCTGACCTGTCCAAAAAATATCCTGAAATCAAATCGTTTACCGGTGTTAGTTCAGATGGTGCACTAAAAATTAAATTCAGCACGGCTTCAAATGGTATTCAAGGCATGCTGATAAATTCAAAAAAAGGGGAAACGTCTTTTTTGAAAAGAGATAAAAGTGTAAAGAATCGCTATGAGGTCTATCGAAAACAAGGTGAGGAAACAGAAGCTACTTTTATATGCGGTACAAAAACATCCTTACCTTTTAAATCTGCTTCCGTAGCAAATCGATTGGTTGATGGCCAAACACTACGTACCTATCGTATAGCTGTTTCGACCACAGGGGAGTATAGCAATTATCATGGGGGTACGGTAGCAGGGGCTCTGGCTGCCATAAATGCCACACTGACAAGGGTCAACGCCGTCTTCGAAACTGATTTAGGCGTTCGACTTCAATTGGTTCCAAACAATGACCAAATCATTTTCACGGATGCCTCTACCGATCCCTATTCAGGAAACTTTAATGCTCAAGTACAAAACACCCTGACCAATACCATTGGAGAAGAAAATTATGATGTAGGGCATTTGTTTCACAGAGATAATGATAATGGTAATGCCGGGTTTATCGGCTCCGTTTGTGTCGACAATAGAAAAGGAAGTGCCTTTGCTTCCGCATTGGTTCCTGAGGGCGATTCATTTGATTTGGATTATGTGGCCCATGAATTGGGTCATCAATTTGGGGCAAACCATACCTGGTCATTTGAGTCGGAAGGCACAGGAGTTCAAGTTGAACCGGCTAGCGGTACTACGATAATGGGATATGCCGGGATTGTTAATGGTAATAACCTAGCTCCCAACGGAGACGACTATTTTCACCATGCCAGTATTGTTCAAATTCAGGACTATCTTGAAACGACGGCTTGTGCCGTTAGCACAAACATTGGTAATTCGTCTCCCTCAGTTTCATCTTTGTCAAACTATGTGATTCCAAAAGGAACACCATTCGTACTTACTGCAAATGCCATAGATGCGGATGGTGATATGCTGACTTATGCCTGGGAACAAATTGATAACGGAATAGTGGTCACCTCCACTTTTGGTCCTGAAAATATCTCAGGAGCGAATTTTAGATCATTACCCCCATCCACGGCCCAAGAAAGATATTTTCCGAATTTGAATCAAGTATTAAATGGTAATTTGGAGCAGGAAAACCCTGCCATCAACACCAGTTGGGAAACGGTTTCAAATGTTCAACGCGAACTAAATTTTGCATTGACCGTACGAGACAATAATACAGAAGGAGGGCAGGTGAGTTCAGATTCCCTAAAGGTCGAGGTTGTCAGTAGTGCAGGACCATTTCAAGTTACGTCGCAAAATGCAAATGAAATTTATATCGCGGGAAGTGTACAAGAAATTACATGGGATGTAGCCAATACAAATCACCTCCCCATCAACACTGAAAGTGTATCTATTTGGCTATCTACTGATGGGGGGAATAATTTTTCAGAACTTCTCGCTAATGATGTGCCCAATGTTGGAAGTGCTTTGGTACAGCTACCAGGTACCGCCTCGACCAATGCGCGAATAATGGTGAGGGCACAAGACAATGTCTATTTTGCCGTGAATAGTTCAGATTTGACCATCGTGCAGACTTCGGCCTTGCTTAATTTTGATGAGCTGGTCTATAGTTCTTGTCAACCGAACGACTTTATAATTCCATTTAGCTATGAAAGTTTTGATGGTTTTTCGGAGACCATGAATTTGAGTATCAACAGTTCTGAGGCCTTTACAGGAAATTTTTCGCAACCCACGGTATCGGCTAATACCACAGATGTCACACTGACCTTGGGTAATATTGCCAATATTCCAGTGGGCACCCACATTGTAGAGGTTATTGCTACAGGAAGTACTTTTTCGACCTCAACCAATCTGGAAGTTCAGGTGTTCAATTCAAGTTTTGAAGACGTTGGTTTAAGTTCTCCCTCAAACGGCTTGATAGGGACCACCATAAATCCATCGTTTATCTGGGAAGAAAATGTAAATCACAGTGCGTTTGATATTGAAATTGCCGTAAATGATACCTTTACCACCATCGTCGAAACGGCCACAGTGTCTTTTCCAACGTATCAAAGTTCAGGATTACAGCCAGAGACGACGTATTTCTGGAGGGTACGCCCCAGAAATGATTGTGGACAAGGTACTTTTAGTCCCCTTTCCAGTTTTACGACGTCAGTGATAAACTGTGCAGAGTTTGATACAAATGATTTGCCACAAGAAATTTCAGCTGAGGGTACCCCAACTATCTCCTCAATAATTTTCATTCCACAAGATTTGCGGATTTCCGATTTGGATGTTAACCTCGAAATTGCGCATACCTTTCTAGAGGATTTAACTGTAACCCTGACTTCACCGTCAGGAACCAAAGTGACCTTGCTTGCCAAGAATTGTGGTAATTTGAATAATATCATTGCGGTTTTTGATGATGGGGGAGAGGACCTTACTTGTTCTGGTAACCCGGCAATAAATGGAACTATCAAACCCTTGGGGTCCTTAGCGTCATTCAATGAAGAATCAACTTTTGGCGAATGGATTTTGGAGGTGGAAGATTCCGCTGTTTCAGATGGAGGTTCTTTGGACGCCTTTTCGTTGGACATCTGCGTGGAAGGTGTTTTTCGACCCGATGAAGATGAAGATGGGGTTTTTGATGATGGTGATGATTTATGCCTGGGAACACCCAAAGGTACATTTGTAGATACCTCAGGTTGCCCGCTAAACGCTTTTCCGGCAAACAATTTTTCCATTTCCATTCAAAGCGAAGCCTGTCGCGAAAATAATGACGGCTCCGTTTTGATAACCGCAACAGATGTTACCCTCATGTACAACGGAACGTTGACGGGAACGGGAGTGAATACAGTAATTGATTTCACCAATGAAACCACCTTTTCCAACCTATCAGCGGGAACTTATCGTTTATGTATCAATGGAAAAGATGGTGTAATAACCTATCGAGAAACATGTTTTGATGTTGTCATAGAAGAACCTAATGAACTGAGCGTATTGTCCAATGTATTGGCAGATGATGTGGTGCGACTCCAACTCCAAGGAGGGATATTTTACAATATTGAGGTCAATGGAGAGGTCGAACAAACGATTGAAAATGAATTTTTAATCCAACTAAAACCAGGACTAAACCGTTTAAAAGTTTCAACGGGTCTTGAGTGCCAAGGCGTTTTTGAGAAGGAATTCTTTATCACTGATGCACCCATGGTTTTTCCAAACCCTACAACGGGTCAAATAACTGTGGGCGCTGACGTGGGAAATCAAAGCGTATTATTGTATCTATTTACATCAGATGGTCGTTTAGTTAAGGAGCAATCGGTTGTCATCGAAAACTATTATTTTGACTTGGACCTTTCGGAGCTTGCTAACGGATTATATTATTTAGTATTTGAAACAGGGGGTACATCACAAACCGTAAAATTGATAAAACGATGAGATATGTTTTGATTTTATGGGTTTTTACCTTCTTTTTTGGTTGTGGAAAAGGGGATGATGGGCCACCCCCTTCCCCAGAAGGTGCACTTTTGGTCTTTCCCGAACAAAATTCTGAATGTAATACAGGTATTGATATTAGTACTTCGGAGAGTCAGGTGACTTTTCAATGGCAAGTTGCTGCCAATACCGATAGATATAGCTTGACCGTGGTCAACCTTATCAGCAATACCCCACAGACTATCTCAACGGCAGGCAGTTCAGCCGCCTTGACCATCGCAAAGGGTGCCCCATTTTCTTGGTCCGTTTTGTCCTCAAACTCCGCATCGGATGAAACGGCGACAAGTGAATCTTGGTTGTTCTACAACGCAGGCGCACAAACGACTTACGCCCCTTTTCCGGCACAGATAAACTCCCCGCAACCGGGAAGTACTGCTCAGGCAGATATCAATAATCAAATCGTCTTGTCATGGACAGGCGCTGACGTTGAAGATGATATTGAGCGTTTCGAGGTCTATCTTGCAGAGGTCAATCCACCAGAGCAACTATTGACCACTACAAATTCAGAAACGCAACAGGCTCCAACAAATGTGGTATCAGGAACGACCTATTATTGGCGTGTGGTTACCATTGATGCTGCAGGGAATTCTTCAGATTCTGGTATTTTTGATTTTCGTGTCTTATAACACAAAGTCATGTGCCGTTAAAGGTATTCATAGTGTTGGTCGCTCCTGCGAAGACGAACGAACGAACGAGTTGGGTGCTCTTTTCCAATCGTTGACTTAGGGCCTTTTCCTCGGTTTCGTTCCAAGTGCCCAAAACAAAGTCTACTTGTTTCCCCTTAGAAAATTCAGAACCTACCCCAAATCGAAAACGATGGTATTTTGTCGTTTGTAGGGTGTGCTGAATGTCTTTAAGTCCGTTATGTCCGCCATCACTTCCTTTGCCTTTTAAGCGCAAGGTTCCAAAAGGGAGGTGAAGGTCATCTGTGATGATCAAAATATTTTCCAACGGAATTTTTTCTTGGTCCATCCAATATTTGACGGCCTTACCGCTAAGGTTCATGTAGGTAGATGGTTTTAGGCATAAGGTCGATTTCCCTTTGTATTTAAACCTAGCGATGGCCCCAAGACGGGCCTCTTTGTAGGTGAAACCTTCTTCTTGGGCCAGTTGGTCCAAGATGGAGAATCCGATATTATGGCGTGTGTTGGTGTACTTGTCGCCAATATTGCCCAGTCCAACGATTAAAAACTTCTTCATATCATCCGTTTCTTCCAATAGCGGTATGTTTTTTGGGGAAAACCATGATTGTAATATCTGGAACACCTTCATACCGTAAAAATAAAAAAGCATCCAGAATCTCGATGATATATCGAAACTGGATGCTCTATATCGATTTTGAGGATACGTTTAACTTTCAGCAGAATCTTCCGCTGCAGGTGCTTCAGTACCTTCTTCCTCTTCCTCTTCCTCATCGGCCACTGCGTTACGCGAAGCCTTCACTTGCACTACAGTGATGTTATCTGGATGCATGATGCTATAATTGTCGGTTCGAAGCGTTTCAACTGCTACCTTACTGCCAATTCTTAATTTAGAAATATCGACGGTAATTTCATCAGGCAATAAATTTGGTAAAGCCTTTACAGAAAGTTTTCTTTTTCGAAACAACAAACGCCCCCCGTTACGAACCCCTGGTGAATTCCCTTCCAATCGAACAGGAATGTTCATGGTTATGGGCTTGTCATCAAATAACTGGAAGAAGTCGATATGCAAAATTTTGTCAGTTACTGGGTGAAACTGAATATCTTGCAATACCGCTTTAAAGTTTTCTCCGCCCTCAAGCTCAATTACCGCCGTATAGGCATTTGGTGTATAGACCAAACCTTTGAATGCGATTTCATCAGCTGAAAAGTGCATTGGTTTTTCCCCTCCGTACAGCACGCAAGGGACCTTTCCAGCATTACGTAGGGCCTTGGTCGATACCTTGCCCACGCTTTCTCTTTTGGATCCTTTGATCGTAATTGATTTCATTTTTTCAATTAAAAAGTTACTATTAATGTTATCGAATTGCCCTCATTGGTGTTGAAGTGTAGTCGATGGCTACATAATAAATTTTGACGATATTGAGGTGTTATGGTGAACGCGATGCATCACATCGGCAAATAAACCGGCACAGCTCAATACCTTTATTTTAGGATGATTATCTTTTGACGGAATGGAATCCGTAATAATCAATTCCTGTAATTTTGATTCTTCTATTCTTTCATAGGCCTGACCTGACAACAAGCCATGGGTTGTAATGGCCCTTACACTTAAGGCGCCCCTGTCCATCATTAGATCGGCAGCTTTTGTCAAGGTGCCTGCTGTATCAACCAAATCGTCTACCAAGACCACATTCTTGCCTTTAACATCGCCAATAAGCTCCATGTGTGAAATCACATTTGCTTTGGCCCGCTGCTTGTAACAGATGACGACATCACTCTCAAGTGCTTTTGAATAGGCATACGCCCGTTTTGAACCGCCCATATCGGGTGAAGCGATACAGAGGTTATCCAACTTTAAATCTTGTAAATAGGGTAAAAAGAGGGTAGATGCGAATAAGTGGTCTACTGGCTTTTCAAAAAACCCTTGGATTTGATCGGCATGCAGATCAATGGTGATGATTCGTGTAGCCCCTGCCGTCTCCAACATTTTGGCAATCATTTTTGCAGCAATGGGTACGCGAGGTTTATCTTTTCGATCTTGACGGGCCCAACCAAAATAAGGCATTACCGCAGTGATGTGTCTTGCCGATGCGCGTTTTGCAGCATCTACCATGAGCAACATTTCCATTAGGTTCTCAGAACTTGGGTTTGTCGACCCTATAATAAAGATTCTTGCCCCTCTAATGGATTCTTCAAAAGATGGTTGAAATTCACCATCACTATATCTTGAGAAATGTACTTTACCCAATTCTGTACCGTAGGCCTTGGCAATCTTTTCCCCAAGCACAGTACTTTGCGTGCAGGCAAAAATTTTGGGTTCCGGAACTTGATATGGCATCTCTCTTGTTTTACACCTAAGATTCGATTAGGTCATATAAAAAGCGGTGCAAATTTAAAAATTAATCTGTTTTGCTAAAGTATAATTCTGGTTATTTTGGTTTTGAGAATCAAATTATTTTTTAGCTTTGCAATCCCTTTAGCCGAAGTGGCGGAATTGGTAGACGCGCTGGATTCAAAATCCAGTGGTAGCAATACCGTGTGGGTTCGATTCCCACCTTCGGTACTGTAAGCCCCAACAGTCTTATATCTGTTGGGGTTTTGTTTTTTTAGTTGAATAGTCTTGATTAAAACGAGTTACTATTGTGCTATTATTCCTCCCAAAAAGAAGGAGGTTCATTTTGCCCCAATAATGTGCAATCTCCACATATCCGAGCGATAAAAGTATAAGGTCCTGGACAAGCCCCAATTTCATCACTATTAATTCCCGTGTAGTTGATAAGACCTTGATTGACAAGTTCTATAATGGATAACCTATTGATGCAAGGATCCGCTATTGGCGGACCAGAATAACAGTATGATAAATGGGATTCCCTTGCAGATTCTTCTACACACGGAAAGGGATATTGGGGCAACTCCTCCCCTGGGAAGAAATCAGCGTATTCCAGGTAAATGCGCCGCTCTGAGACACTGGTGATGTCCACATACCCCAGGACCGCCTCGTCCGTACCATCCACCCTTTTGATATTCGCCTCCAATGGGCCGGGCTGAACTTGACTGAACACGTCATCACTCTGTGAGAGCTCTTTCAGGGTCTCATAAAAACCGTATGCCTCCGAACGTTGTACATGCTGTTTCACCAAAATACTGTACCGATGTGAAGTTACATAATTATCCTTGGAAATAAAGCGTACGGGAAAGCCCTTTACCCGATTGCTGCCGTTCAGCGAGGTG
>JBHJJC010000045.1:0-8666 GCA_050042945.1 Croceivirga sp. | reverse complement strand
CTTCAATCCGAAAAACCAAGATACACAAAACCGTCCTCAATTTTTATGGGATACGTAGCAATTGCAGGCAGGTCGCCGTTCAAGATTTCCCCAGTTTCCAACGAAAAGGTCTTTTTGTGCAAGGGGCATGCTACTTTTGGTACTCCATTTTGCTCGCCTATCATACCCCTGCTCAGCCCCATCTCTTGTTTTTCAGGGGATAAATTTTGACAGGCGTACCATTTATTCAAACGCTTGAAATTAAAAACTGCAATCTGCAAGTCCTTGTATCTTACACAAGCACCGCCATCTTTTGGAAAAGCGTCTACTGGTGCAGCCTTGAACCAAACTTCAACATCCTCAATTCGAATGGTTTTATAGCGTTCTGCTATTGAATAATCTATACTCATACGTTTACTTTCTCCGCTTTTAAAGGAACTTTCATCCACTGTTTGGGCATTTTTTGTTCCCGCATGGGTACAAAAACTAAATTGTCATCTTCTTCTTCACTATTCACAAAGTGGTTGAAACGTTTCATCATTTCAGGATTGTTGATGGCCTGTGTCCATTCGCATTCGTACTTGTTCACAAGCATTTCCATCTCGTGTTCCAAATCTTCGGCAACCCCTATTTTATCATCAATTATGACGTCTTTTAAATAGTTAAGACCACCTTCAAGAGATTCTAACCAAGCTGCAGTGCGCTGAAGGGGTTTCGCGGTTCGCATGTAGAACATCAAATATCGGTCGATGTATTTTATTACAGTTTCATTGTCAATCTGTTCAGCCAATAATTGCGCGTGACGAGGATTTGCCCCTCCATTCCCTCCTACATACAGGTTCCAACCACCTTCTACGGCGATGACCCCAAAATCCTTTCCGCGGGCTTCTGCGCATTCGCGAATACAACCTGAAACACCTCCCTTGATTTTATGCGGTGCGCGAATACCACGGTAACGATTTTCCAAATCAATACCAAAACTCACACTCTCATCCATTCCGTAGCGACACCAGGTTGAACCGACACAGGTTTTGACCGTTCGTAAGGATTTTCCATAAGCATGTCCACTTTCAAAACCATGGCCAATCAATTCCTTCCAAATGAGGGGTAATTGTTTCAAAGTAGCTCCAAACAAATCGATGCGTACGCCGCCCGTTATCTTGGTGTAGAGATCATATTTCTTAGCAATTTCACCCAAGGCGATAAGTTTGTCGGGCGTGATTTCCCCACCTGGAACCCTCGGAACTACAGAATAGGTTCCATTCCGTTGAATATTGGCCAAAAACCGGTCATTTGAATCTTGAATGGCATATTCCTTATTGGCCGTATCGGCGTGAATCGATGCCATCAAAGAGGCTACAACGGGTTTGCATATCTCACAACCGCACCCCGTGCCATGATTGTCGATCACCTCATCAAAACTTTTGTAGCCCTTTACCTGAATGATATCATACAATTCTTGGCGGTTGTATTCAAAGTGCTCACAAATATGATCTTTGACTTCAATGCCCAATGATTTTAATGTGGCCTCAGTCAGGTTTTTGACCATGGGCTTACAGCCTCCACAGCCTGTGCCCGCTTTTGTGCAATTGACCACCCCTGCTAGATCCGTGGCTTCTCCCTTTTCAATGGCTCCACAAATCTGTCCTTTGGTCACGCTTTCACAAGAACATACTTGGGCGGTATCGGGTAAGTCCATGACATCTCCGAGGGCTCCACCCTCTTCAGAAGCTGGTAAAATAAGCCTGGCAGGGTCTTCAGGAACAGCCATGCCGTTCAAATACATTTGATGTAGAATATTATAATCCTCTGCGTCGCCGACCAAGATTCCGCCCAGAAGCGTTTTACCATCATGACTGACATTGATGCGTTTGTATAGCTGTTTGGTCTTGTTCTCAAAAATGACGGAATGTCCCTTTTCGGCTGGCATAAATGGTGTGCCAAAGCTGGCTACATCAACCCCAATCAATTTTAGTTTGGTTGACATATCTATTTCATCGGCCATGACGACTTCGGTATCACCTACAATTTGGTTCGCGGCGACATGGGCCATGTCGTAGCCAGGAGCGACCAAACCGTATATCATTTGATTGTACAACGCAACTTCTCCGATGGCGTAAATTGATGGGTCTGAGGTTTGCATCTTGTTATTGACCACTATACCACCTCTTGTGCCTGTTTCCAATTGGCAAGTCTTGGCCAGCTCATCTCTTGGACGAATTCCTGCAGAAATAATCAACATATCGACATCAAGCTGATCGTCCTCACCGAATTCCATTCCCGTTATGCAGTCATTGCCCAATATCTGATTGGTAGCCTTGCTGAGGTGAATATTGATGCCCATTGACTCTAAGGGCAACTGCAGAACCTTACTACTTCGTGCATCCAATTGACGGGGCATCAGTTTAGGGGCAAACTCTACAACATGAGGTTCTAGCCCCATATCGAGCACTGCTTTTCCAGCTTCGAGGCCCAGTAATCCCCCACCAAGTATCGCTGCCTTTCCGTCGGTTTTTTTCGCATTTATCTTATCTGCATACGCCAGCATTCCCTCCAAATCTTCAATAGTGCGATAGACAAAAACACCTTCTTTTTCCACTCCTTGAATAGGGGGGACAAAGGGAACGGAACCTGTGGCCAAAACCAATTGGTCATACTTATATGTTTCGCCTGATTTTGTTTGAACGGTTTTCGCATTCTTATCAATATCAGTAATATATTGACCTGTAATCAATTCAATGGAATTATCGCTATACCACGAAGCAGGGGCTAACTCAAGGGACTTCGCATCCTGTTTTTCAAAAAATTCACTTAAATGAACCCTATCGTATGCAGGGCGCGGCTCTTCACCAAAAACCTTAATGTTCAGCATTTCTGGATTGGTTAGGCCTATTAACTTCTCACAGAACTTGTAGCCCACCATTCCATTTCCAATTACTACTATTCGCTGCATTGCTTCAAATTTATAAAACAATATTACGTATTAATACTTATTTTTAATATGATTATATCAAAATAATTACGTATTCTTGTTGTGATTTTTTTAACGAACTATATGTTTTCCTAATGAATTCTAAAAGAGAAAAATCAAGAAAGGTAGCTTTAGTGGGGGCGGGCCCAGGTCGTGAAGACCTAATAACACTGGCTGGTTTACATGAAATTCAACAGGCCGATGTTATTCTTTATGATGCCTTGGTCAATAAGAAGCTTTTGAACCATGCAAAGGTTGAAGCACAACTGATATACGTAGGAAAACGTAGTGGAAAGCATAGTTTGACACAATCTGAAATTAATACACTTCTATTGGAGTCCGCCTTGACCAATAATCGCGTTGTGCGATTGAAAGGAGGTGACCCCTTTGTTTTTGGTAGGGCTTCGGAAGAAATTGAATATCTAGAATCGTTTGGAATTTCCGTAGATATTGTTCCTGGAGTGTCGAGCGCAATTTCGGTTCCGGCCAATCAGGGAATTCCCTTAACCAAACGCGGGGTCAGTACCAGTTTCTGGGTAATGACGGCCACAACCAAAGAGGGTAACTTTTCCAATGATTTGAATTTGGCCGCGCAATCTTCGGCAACAATGGTCATCCTCATGGGGGTCCGTAAAATTCAACAAATTGCCAATCTGGTAAGGGGTTATCGCTCGGGACTTACCCCAATTGCACTCATCCAAAATGGAACTCTTCCCGAAGAAAATTGTATTACGTCAACGCTAAATGTTGCGGAAACAATATTTAACGGAATAGACGAAACCCAACCGGGAATCATCGTTATCGGAGATGTGGTGGCAGACCATGCTTCCTTTTATGATGAAGAAATTCAGCGCGTACTCTATTCTTATCTTTAATGAGCGTATTTAGAGCAGGGGATAGGCTTCGGTGTTCCAAACGATATTATCCTCATCATTTATAGTTCTTAAAAATTTGTCGATTTGACAATGCAAGAGGCTCGAAATTTCTGTCTGATTAAAATTTACCCCTTCTAATTTCACTTCTCTAAAAACTACGTATAATACGTAATAAAATTATTAATTAAGTATTAATACGTATTTTAATTACGTAGGTATGCTTCATGATGAATCAATCAACTTTTAAAATAAATAGCACAATGAAAGCAATGCTCACAAAATTATTGGGGCTTTACATGGCCCTAATGTTCGTTGCCTGCGGAAGCAAGCAAACCAAAAAGGGTGAGGAAACGGCACAAGCTGATATTCCTTCCGCAACCTTAGAAATTGAAAAGCCACAATTGACCTTTGGTTTTATCAAGTTGACCGATATGGCCCCTTTGGCCATTGCGAAAGAAAAGGGCTTTTTCGAAGACGAGGGGCTTTTTGTTTCTGTTGAAGCGCAATCGAATTGGAAAAATGTACTGGATCGTGTCATTGATGGTCAATTGGACGGTTCGCACATGCTTTCTGGGCAACCCATTGCTGCCGGAGCGGGCTTTGGCCGCCAGGCAGAATTGGTAACCCCTTTCTCAATGGACTTGAATGGAAATGGAATTACGGTGTCTAATGACGTATGGTCAAAAATGAAGCCCAACGTACCCAAAAGTGCTGAAGGCAAACCGGTACACCCCATCAAAGCGGATGCCCTTAAACCGGTAATCAGTGAATACAAAAACAATGGTAAGCCTTTTAAAATGGGAATGGTATTCCCCGTGTCTACCCACAACTATGAGATTCGCTATTGGTTGGCCGCTGCTGGAATTCATCCTGGAATGTACACGGCAGATAATGTGCAAGGGCAAATTGATGCTGAGGTATTATTGTCGGTTACCCCTCCACCACAAATGCCCGCTACGTTGGAAGCGGGAACCATTTATGGGTACTGTGTAGGTGAGCCATGGAACCAACAGGCCGTTTTTAAAGGTATCGGAGTTCCAGTAACTACAAATTATGATATCTGGAAAAATAATCCTGAAAAAGTATTTGTGATGACCAAAAAGTTCATAGACGAAAATCCAAATACAGCTGTTGCGGTCACCAAAGCGTTGATTCGCGCCGGCAAATGGTTGGACGAGCCCAGTAATCGCGCGGAAGCCGTAAAAATTCTTTCCATGCCACAATATGTGGGGGCAGACGAAGTGGTTTTGGCAAACTCCATGACCGGTACCTTTGAATTTGAGAAAGGGGATAAGCGCTCCATGCCTGATTTCAATGTGTTCTACAAGTATAATGCGACCTATCCTTTCTATTCAGATGGTATTTGGTTCTTGACACAGATGCGCCGGTGGGGACAAATTCCTGACCCAAAGCCAGCCGCTTGGTACGAAGAAACGATAAAAGACATTTATCGACCTGATATCTGGATGAAAGCTGCTAATCTGCTTGTTGAAGAAGGGCATATTCCAGCAACTGATATTCCTGAAACGGATGGCTATAAGCCCGCCACAGCCGATTTTATTGATGGAAACACTTATGATGCCAAAGACCCTATCGGCTATATCAACAGTTTTGAAATAGGAAATAAAGACGACTCGTCACTATAAGAATCCTTTAAAAGTTACAATCATGAAGCAAAGTGTAACCGTAAGCAAATCTGAAGAATTGAAAGTGGAAGGGGAAATCAAGTTACTCTTGTCAAAAATCACCTTTAAGTTGCCAAAATTTGATGGTAAGGGCTTGGTAAGAAAAGTACTGATTCCATTGGCGTCAATCGTATTGTTCATTGTACTGTGGCATTTTGGTGCCAAAGCACTATTCAATGTTGAAGCCGATTACAAGATTCAAAAAGCGTTGACCGAACAAGGCCAAGCCGCCGCCGACAAGATGGAAGCCTGTATTCTTTCTGGTGATATCAGTTGTCAGCCCAATACCTTGCCTTCACCTGCACAGGTTTGGGCCTCTTTCAATACCTTGATTGCCGATCACAAGGTGATTAGAGCCGATAAGCTGGCTTTTAAGGAAAAGACGGCGGTCATTAACGAAAAGCGAATTGCAGAAGGCAAAGACCCCATTACGTATACCGGGCGTCCTTCGTTTGTCGACCAGATTTTTACCAGTCTAAAAACGGTTTTTGCAGGATTTGTTTTGGCCTTTTTGATTGCCGTTCCGATTGGAATCATCATTGGGTTGAGCAAGACACTACGGAATTCCTTCAACTGGTTAATTCAGATTTTTAAGCCGGTATCTCCGGTAGTATGGTTGCTTTTGGTCTTTATGATTGTAAAGACGATGACCAAGGACTCCAATTCAGACAGTGCCTTTATCATTTCATTTATCAGTGTTGGACTTTGTGCCATGTGGGCTACTTTGGTCAATACGGCCATGGGCGTTTCCTCTGTGGATAAAGATTATATCAATGTGGCCAAGGTGTTAAAACTTGGGCCATTTCAGAAAGTATTTAAGGTGATTTTGCCCTCGTCGTTACCTCTAATTTTCACAGGGCTCCGCATTACACTTTCTGTTGCTTGGATGGTACTGATTGCTATTGAACTCTTGGCACAGAGCCCAGGTTTGGGATCTTTTGTTTGGGAGGAATTCCAGAATGGCGCCAACGATTCCAACTCCAAAATCATAGTGGCGATGTTCGTCATTGGAATCATCGGGTTTTTGCTGGATAGGATTATGCTCATCATTCAAAATGCGGTCTCTTTCAATAAAAACGCAATGGCTTAACCCTTCTATTATGGCATATCTAGAACTTAAAAACATACACAAGACTTACGGGGAAGGGAACAACCAGACCGAGGTATTGACTGATATCAACCTTAAAATTGAAGAAGGTGAGTTCGTGGCTATTGTGGGATTTACGGGAAGTGGAAAAACCACTTTGGTCAATCTCATCAACGGACTTTTAAAGCCTACTGAAGGAGAAGTGCTTTTTAAAGGCGAACCTGTAGTGGATACTAGTCATGAACGAGGCGTCATTTTTCAGAACTACTCCCTTTTGCCATGGCTGAGTGTCGGCCAAAATGTGGCGATGGCAGTTCGGGAGGCCTTTCCGAAAAGTAGTAAAAAGGAAATTAAGGAAAGGGTCGACGAGTATGTGAAAATGGTTAATCTTTTTCCTGCTATAAACAAACGCCCGAAAGAACTGTCAGGCGGAATGCGTCAACGTGTGGCTGTGGCCCGAGCATTGGCCATGAACCCTGAGATGATTATCATGGATGAGCCTTTAGGCGCCTTGGATGCATTGACCCGTGGTAACCTTCAAGATGAAATTTTGAAAATCTGGAGTAAAGAGAAGCGCACTGCACTTTTGATTACCAATGATGTGGATGAGGGTATTTATATGGCCGACCGAATTATTCCGCTTCGTCCCGGACCGAATGCCACTTTGGGGCCTGAGTTCAAAATCAATCTTGAACGCCCGAGGGACAAAACCGAGTTGAACGATAATCCTGAGTATAAAAAGACCCGTAATGCCATTATCGAATACCTCATGGGCATTGGTGAAGAGCGTAAATCAGCATCAAAAAAGACGTACGAATAACCTGATTTGAGTCCGAAAAGTTATGTCGCCTAATCCTGTAAAATCCTATTAAGAATGGAAACAATAGAAGCAATAAGAACAGAAGAATTAGCTCATGAAAATGGTATTCTTTTTTCTTCGGATAAAGTGATGTTGGATTTGAGGGATTTGAAAAAAGTGTATCCTACTCCAAAGGGGGATTATGTGGTCTTGGAGCACTTGAACCTTCAGATCCTAAAGGAAGAGTTTGTCACTATCATTGGACACTCAGGATGCGGAAAGACCACCATGCTTTCTATGATTGCAGGCCTTAATGAAATTACTGACGGTAAAATTTCCGTCTTGGGTAATCCGATTAAAGGGCCAGGTCCTGACCGTGGAGTCATTTTTCAAGCACCAAGTTTAATGCCTTGGATGACAGCCCTGCAAAACGTATTGCTAGGGGTCAATCGTGTTTTTCCGCATGCGACCAAAGCACAACGGAAAGATATCGCCAAGTACTACCTTCAAAAAGTAGGCTTGGAATCTGCTTTCAACAAAAAGGCAACAGAATTGTCACAAGGCGAACAACAGCGCGTAGGTATTGCACGTGCCTTTGCTATCAAACCTAAAGTACTGTTGTTGGATGAGCCTTTTGGTATGTTGGATTCACTGACCAGAGGCGAATTGCAAGATATTCTTATTGAAATCTGGAACAAAGAAAAAATTACGGCGGTCATGATAACCCATGATGTGGATGAAGCCATCTTTTTGGCCGATAGAGTGGTCATGATGACAAGTGGCCCACGTGCTAAAATTGGTGATGTGCTAAAGATTGATTTTGAACGTCCCCGCTCGAGAAAGGCTGTCTTGGATCACAATGATTATTACAAATACAGAAAACATCTTATCGATTTCTTAGAACATTAACCATCAAATTATTGTAGAACTCTCAACGTAACCAGTTATGAAAAAACCAATTTTATTTTTAACCCTAGTATTCCTATCGGTACAGTCTATAATATGTCAATTTACCCTTGATGCTACTTTTCGACCGCGGGCTGAATACCGAAATGGTTTCCAGTTTTTGCAGCAAGAAGGCGTAGATGCCGGTTTTGTAACCAATACCCGTGCAAGGATTGGAGCGAATTACAAAACACCGTCGTACGAGATTTACATCAATATTCAAGATGTTCAGATTTGGGGGGAAAATCCCCAGTTGGTACCTGTTGATGGTAATAGCTCTTTTTCGCTTTTTGAGGCTTGGGCAGAGCTACAATTCGGTAAAGGT
>JBHJJC010000044.1:0-12483 GCA_050042945.1 Croceivirga sp. | reverse complement strand
TTTTTTTAATTAATCGTAAATTGTTCTTTATTGCCAAAAGGCCCAAAGAACTATGGCATTCGATATAGAGATGATAAAAAGGGTTTATTCCTCAATGGGTGAACGTGTTGAGAAGGCGCGTGCACTACTAAATAGACCTTTGACCTTATCAGAAAAAATATTGTATTCCCATTTATGGGACGGTAATCCTACGACCGTTTTTCAGCGTGGTAACGACTATGTTGATTTTACTCCTGATAGGGTAGCTTGTCAAGATGCTACAGCCCAAATGGCATTGTTACAATTCATGCATGCAGGCAAACCCAAGGTTGCAGTACCCACAACAGTGCATTGTGATCATTTGATACAGGCCAAGGTTGGGGCCAATGCTGATTTGAAGAGGGCCAATGAAACCAGTAATGAGGTATTTGACTTTTTAGAGTCTGTTTCGAATAAATATGGAATCGGTTTTTGGAAGCCGGGTGCAGGTATCATTCACCAAGTGGTCTTGGAAAACTACGCCTTCCCAGGGGGTATGATGATTGGTACGGATTCCCATACTGTTAACGCGGGTGGATTGGGAATGGTCGCCATAGGTGTCGGTGGTGCAGATGCAGTGGACGTCATGGCCGGAATGCCTTGGGAATTGAAATTTCCCAAATTAATTGGGGTAAAACTCAAAGGAAGGCTTTCCGGATGGACCGCTCCGAAAGATGTTATTTTAAAAGTGGCCGATATCCTTACTGTTAAAGGTGGCACTGGGGCTATTATCGAGTATTTTGGCGAAGGGGCAACTTCAATGTCATGTACCGGTAAAGGTACCATATGTAACATGGGTGCCGAGGTCGGTGCAACGACATCTACTTTTGGCTATGATGAATCAATGGACCGTTATCTTCGTGCGACCGATAGGGAGGATGTTGCTGATGCAGCATTGGCAGTCAAAGAACATTTGACTGCAGATACTGAGGTTTACCAAACTCCTGAAAAATACTTTGACCAAGTCATTGAAATCGATTTAAATACACTGGAACCGCATTTAAATGGACCTTTCACACCAGATTTGGCAACACCAATCTCAAAAATGAATGAAGTGGCAAAGGAAAACGATTGGCCACTGAACGTACAGGTAGGATTGATTGGTTCATGTACCAATTCGTCTTATGAAGATATTTCAAGGGCCGCGTCTTTGGCCAAACAGGTTGCAGACAAAAAGTTGAAGATGCAATCGAAGTTTACTATTACACCTGGATCGGAGCAAGTACGGTATACCATTGAACGCGATGGCTTTATAAGTACCTTCGATAAGGTAGGGGCTACGGTTTTTGCAAATGCGTGTGGGCCGTGTATCGGTATGTGGGACCGTTATGGAGATAAGGCCGCAGATGGCCCTAGAAATACAATCGTACATTCTTTTAATAGAAATTTTGCCAAAAGAGCAGATGGAAACCCTAATACTTTAGCATTCGTGGGTTCTCCTGAGTTGGTCACAGCGGTTGCCATTGCTGGGCGCTTAGACTTTAATCCCATCACCGATACCCTGATCAATGAGGATGGACAAGAAGTTATGCTTGATGAGCCAATGGGTTATGAGCTTCCTCCAGAGGGTTTTGCCGTAGAAGATGCAGGCTATTTGGCACCGGAAGAAGACGGGAGCCATGTACAAGTAGTCGTTTCACCAGAATCCCAAAGGTTACAATTACTTGCTCCATTTGTTCCTATAACCCCAGAAAGTTTGAAGGGTATGAAACTGTTGATTAAAGCATTTGGAAAGTGTACCACCGATCATATCTCCATGGCTGGGCCATGGTTGCGTTACCGCGGACATTTGGACAATATAGCCAATAACACCTTGATTGGAGCTGTAAATGCCTACAATCAAAAAACCAACTTCGTTAAGAACCAACTAACCGCTGAATATGGCGCGGTACCAGAAACACAAAGAGCTTATAAAGAGCAAGGTATTAAAACCATCGTTGTAGGAGATCATAATTATGGAGAAGGGTCTTCTCGCGAGCATGCGGCCATGCAACCAAGACACCTGGGTGTTGCGGCCGTTTTGGTAAAGTCGTTCGCAAGGATTCATGAGACCAATCTTAAAAAGCAGGGCATGTTGGGCCTTACCTTTGCCAATGAAAATGACTACGATTTAATTCAAGAGGATGATACGTTCAACTTTGTGGATATTGAAGATTTTACGCCAGGTAGGCCATTAACGATTGAAGTAGTGCTCGCTGACAGTAGTTCAGATACAATAATTGCCAGTCATAGCTACAATACAGCGCTAATCAATTGGTTCAAAGAAGGTTCTGCACTGAACGTAATCAAGAAAGAAAATGCGTAATAGCAACATAATTATTAACAAAACTCCTGAGAAATCAGGAGTTTTTTAGTTGAATGAAATTGATATCACATGAATAGAAAAAAGACACTGCTTAATGTATTATTGATATTGATTGTGGTTTCTTTTTTTGTTACTCCACTTGGGTATTATGGTAAGCTGGTACTCAATCGTTTGTTTTCATTTGCACACGATGTTATACCGATTGAGAAACGCAAGCAATTGGCCAATTATGATTGGAAGTTGAAAGATGCGAATTGGGATTTCTTCAGCTTTAAAAAATCTAAGGGTAATGTGGCATTCATCAATTTTTGGGCTTCTTGGCGGTTACCTTCAGAGGCAGAGTTATCAAGTATACAGGCCCTGTACGATAAATATGGTAATCAAATTGATTTTTATATCATTACTGATGAAGAAAGGGAACCTGTAGAGATATTTATCGAGAAACAAGAGTTTACCTTTCCATTAACCTATTTGATTATCGGTGAACCCGCCCCATTGAAGATAGGGGAACCGCCATATTCCTATTTAATTGACAAAGAGGGTCAAATTGTTATTGAAAAGGATGGTATTGCTGACTGGAATTCCAGTACTGTGCATGAAACCATAGATGAACTACTATCTGAATAAACATTTGTTTTGGAACAGATTACCACAATCAGCTTTTTTAGATACCCCTCTATATGGGGTAAGCTATGGGCGTTCGGAATGATGCAGTTTGCACATAGGCCCCTGCAAAAAATTGCCGGATTGGAATTCTATAAACTCATGGGTACGGGCAAGGCTCGGTTTAGTCCGAATCCTGATTGGTCCGTATATGTGACGCTTCAAATTTGGGAGAACGAAGCTGCCGCCCATAACTATTTTTCATCACACCAATTATTTAAAAGGTATCAAAAAGTATCGAAAGAACACTGGGTGTTGTTTTGTAAAAATCGTATCGCCAGAGGAAAGTGGGATGGTAAGAACCCCTTTAAACGCTCTAAAAGCACTGATAAAGAGATTGCTTACGTAGTGGCCCTAACAAGGGCGACAATAAAGACCAAACTATTACGGACTTTTTGGAAGTTTGTACCGAAATCACAAAACCACTTATGGGATAATGAAGGTTTGCTCTACACCAAAGGAGTAGGTGAAGTGCCTTTTAGACAAATGGCAACACTGTCTATTTGGAAGGATGAAAAGTCATTGAATGAATTCGCTTATCAAACCAGAGGACATATTGCCGCTATTGGTAAAACTAGGGATTTAGATTGGTATCATGAAGAATTGTTCGCCCGCTTTCAACCTTTTAAAACACTCGGTAGTTGGGGTGAAGGGAAACTCTTATCTGAACTTATTCCAGTGGAAACAACATAAAATAACCGAAGAACGTGCTCTGGGCCAAAAACAGATTTAGGCTAAACTCATAGTTTCCTGATATTCGCTTTTTTTGAAAAATGAGGTGGAATATGTAAGCCAAGACATACCACGTGATATAGTTTTGAAGTGGTACCTCTTTTCCAAAACTCCAGAAATCAAAGACAGGTGCACTTTGCTCCATTAAAAAATCAAGAAAGACCATCAATGCAGCACCAAGAAGAGCTTTGAACCAAATATGTTTTGAAAATTTTGAAGTGATTTCAGCACTTATAAAGGTGAGGAGTGCCCAGTTAATTCCGATGACGAAAGGTACGCCATCAAGCTTTGGTCCTAGATTTTTACCATAATCATAGCTCCCAAATAACAAAGAGTGGTTGGCCCCTAACCATTCGGCAAACATACCCGTGATGAAGACAAAACCAAAGACCATCCATTTCTTACCAGTGTCCATAGGATATATCCACAGAAAAAGCAAAGCGCACACGAGTAAATTAAGTGGCGTCTTTTGAATAAACCATTCTTGGTGGCCAACTGTAATTCCAATGAGACCGCTTAAGTGAAAGAGCCAAACTAAAAAAATACCAAGAGGTGTTCTGTATTTTTTTATCCAGTTCATCCACTATTTGTTTTGACAAGGTCCCCAACAATTTTTCCAGAAAGTAAGCAAAGGGGTATGCCGCCCCCTGGGTGTACTGACCCTCCACAAAAATATAGGTTTTTAATGCGTTTACTGAAATTCGGATGTCTTAGAAAGGCCGCAAATCTAGAATTACTTGCTGCTCCGTAAAGGGCGCCTCTATAGCTACTGGTTTGGTTTTCAATACCCACTGGATCCCAAACCATCTCGTCTACTATAAGTTCTTGCACAGCACAGTTTAGGTTTCTGCTCAATTTAGATAGGATATTTTTCCTTGCCTGTAATTTTAATTCTTCCCAATCTTGACTATAATTACCTGGTGCATTTATCATGACAAACCAATTTTCATGCCCTTTGGGGGCATCTTTTTCTTCTTCTTTCGATGAGATATTGACGTAAATGGTCGGGTCGTCACACAATGATTTTTTATTGAAAATATGGTCAAATTCCTGTTGGTAATTCTCGCTGAAAAAGATGTTATGCAAATCAAGTTCGGGAAATTGCTTTTTAATACCCCAATAGAAAATAAGTGCTGAGCTTGATCGCTCTTGAGCCAGGGTTTTCTTTGGAGGTATTTGATCGATAAGCAATTTAGTGTAAGTGTGATAAACATCCATATTACTGACGACCACTTCTGCATTGATATTGATATCACCCACTCTGACGCCTATTGCTTTTTTATCTGAAACAAGAATTTCAGTAACCGGTGAATTAAAGTGGAAAGAAACCCCCACTTCTTTAGCAAGTTTATATAGTGATTCCGTAATTTGAAACATTCCTCCTTCCGGAAAATAAGTACCTAGATCCATTTCTAAATGGGGAATCATTGACATGATTCCGGGTGTTTGATATGGAGAGGACCCGTTATATGTAGCAAAACGATTAAAGAATTGAATCAATTTTGGATTGCTAAAGCTACTTGCGTTAACACTGTCAAGGGTTTGGTTGATGCCCATACCACTAATGCGCAGAAATGCCTTTAGCGTATCGTTGGAGAGATAGGTGCGTAACTTGTGCAATGACTTTTCGAGAAATACCGATTTAGTCAATCGGTATTTGGTTTCATTTTTTTTTAGATAGGCTGCAATGTTCTCTTTCGGTTCATTAAATGTATTTGAAGCATCGCTGCAAAAAGTCTCTTGGTCGCTGGCAGCCGAAAACTGAGTGCCATCCTCCCAGAAATAATTACAGATGGTTTCCTTTCTGAAATACCTAAAATAGTCCTTTGGATTTTTATTACAGAGTTGAAAGAGCTCATCGACCAACCAGGGCATGGTAAATAGAGAAGGGCCCATATCAAAACGAAAGCCATTCAGTTTTTTTTGATGAAGCTTTCCTCCAGGATGCACATTTGATTCATAAACCGTAACTGAAAAGCCTTGAGAGTTTAAGCGTATGGCTGAGGCAATACCCGCAATTCCTGCACCGATTACGATGGCATTCTTGGGCATTACTTTTTAAAATACTTAAGCGGAACAAATAGCATTCCAAAGTTTTCTCCCTTTTCCTTACCTATATGTTTATGATGAATTTTGTGTGCGCGCCGAACGCCTTTAGCATACCAATTATTGGCCTTTCTAAAAAGCTTAAATCGTTGATGGATGAAGATGTCATGAACTAAAAAATATGCAATACCATAGGCAAGAATGCCGAAACCCATTGGAAAGCCATACCAAAATGGTGTATTATCGCCAATCATCACAAGTGACATACTGACAACTGCATAAAAAAGGAAAAATGTATCGTTTCTCTCGAACCAAGAGTCGTGGTCTTTTATATGATGGTCTTTGTGTAAGACCCACAAAAAGCCATGCATAATATATTTATGGGTGAACCAAGCCATAAACTCCATAAAACAAAAGGTTCCTAGAAAGAGTAGTGCTCCAATAAGTAGCGTCATAATTACACCAAATGCAGTTTGTAATTTACATAAGATTTTGCAAGTAGTCCAATTTTTTCATAGTTCGGTACGCGAATTCTGGTATTTTTAATCTCTAAAGGCGGAGTCTTCTTTAGTTTATCTAAAAGTCTTTTGTAATATTTAAATGCGGTATAGACTCCAAATTTCGCATCAGCGGGTAGGTTTTCTATTCCGAATAAGCCTTGGGCAAAGTCAGCCTCAATTTCTTCAACGATACGTTTTTTGGACGGTTCATCAAGCTCAAGAAGATTAGTGTTGGGGAAATAGGAACGTTCCAATAGTTCATAATCAGCTTTCAAATCCCGTAAGAAATTTACTTTTTGAAAAGCTGAACCCAAAGCCATCGCCGAATCTTTCAGTTCCTCATATTTCTGCTTATCCCCGTTGACAAAAACACATAGGCACATCAGTCCAACAACATCCGCTGAACCGTAGATATATTCTTTGTATTCAGCCGTCGTAACGTAGTCTTTTTTGACTAAATCCATACTCATACTTTTCATAAAGGATTTTACCAAATGAAGTGGAATTCCATATTTATGAAAGGTATATTGAAAAGAATTCAAAATAGGGTTCAAGCTGATTTTGTTCTCAAGTGCTCTTCGGAGCTCATATTCAAAATCCTGAAAAAGTTGTGTTTTATCATAATCATGAAAGGTGTCAACAATTTCATCTGCAAAACGAACAAAACCATAGATGTTGTAAATGTCACTTCTAATTGAGGTCCCTAGCATCTTAGTCGCTAATGAGAAGGAAGTACTGTATGATTCAGTAACCAGTCGGCTGCAGTCGTAAGAGACTTTGTCAAATATGGATTTCATTTTTAAAATGTTTTTTGATGGTCAATTCAGAAACGAGCTTACCTGAAATCAAGGAGGGTGGCACACCAGGTCCAGGTACGGTCAATTGCCCCGTAAAGTAGAGATTATCGACTTTACTACTTTTTAAATTTGGTCTTAGAAAAGCAGTTTGCGAAAGCGTGTTCGCCATACCGTATGCATTGCCTTTAAAAGAGTTGTATTGCTCTATAAAATCATTCACGCAGAAACTTTCCCTAAAAACCACATTCTCTTTGACACCCTGTTGTGTGCGTTTTTCAAAGCGATCAATAATAATATCAAAATATTGATCTCTTAGGGTAGGTGTATCTTCCAAACCTGGAGCAATTGGAATTAGGAAGAAGCCAGCTTCTTTTCCATCGGGAGCCATGAGGGTATCGGTCTTGGATGGAAAATTAGCGTAAAATAATGGTTTTGAAGGCCATTTGGGCTGATCATAAATTTCTTCAGCATGTAATTCGAAGTCTGTATCGAAGAATAAATTGTGATGTTCGATATTCTTCAATTTTTTGTCGAAACCGACATAAAAGAGCAGTGAAGACGGAGCGTATGTTTTCTTGTTCCAATAGGCTTCCGAGTATTGGCGATATTTTTTTTCTAGAAGTGATTCAGAATGGTTGTAATCAGCACCACTGATTACAATCTCCGCGTCAAAATCATTCCCGTTGGAAGTTATTCCCAAAACCTTACTTTCTTTAACCCTTATTTTTTCCACTGGACTATTGGTATGAAACGCTACTCCCAATTCTTCTGCTAGGCTTTTCATGGCAAGAATAATTTGGTACATCCCACCTTTAGGGTGCCAAGTGCCCAGCCCAAAGTCCGCAAAATTCATGAAATTATAGAATGATGGGGTTTTATTGGGTTTAGCGCCTAAGAATAGTACGGGAAATTCCAAGGTTGAAATCAATTTTGGATTTTTAAACTTCTTACGAACTTCCTGGCTAATACTTTTAAAAAATTGGTCGACTCGCAATATCGTTTCTTTTGTGACCAATTCAAGTGGTGAAATACCAGGTTTTAGTACAATTTTATTAATTGCAATATCATAATTTTCTTGGGCCTTGGCGATGAACCCTCTAAGACTCTTGCTACTGCCAGGTTCGATTCGGTCAAACTCTTCACATATTTTATCCATACTGTCACCAATGGTGATGATATCGTCTGCGAAGAATATTTTGTAAGCAGGGTCCAGTTTATCCAACTGATAGTAATCTGATGTGGATTTACCGAAATCCTCAAAAAATTTCTCAAAAATATCTGGCATCCAGTACCAACTGGGACCAATGTCGAATGTAAATCCCTCTTTGGTCAATTGCCTGGCGCGGCCACCAACGGTATCGTTTTTTTCAAAAACCGACACCTTAAATCCGGCTTTAGCAAGATAACAGGCGGCAGAAAGGGAAGAAAATCCTGAACCAATAATGACTACCTTTTTCATTTTAGTTAGTGTGGCTGGGCCTATAATTTTCCTACCAATCGCTCAATGGAGTTGAACGTTCGAATGGAATCCGGTAGGTCTTCAGCTATCATGTGCTGTACCTGATGACCTAAAACCCAAAGTTTTGAGTTGCCAACAGCATTTACGTCTTTTTCAAAGTTGGCGATGTATTTTTTCAATTCGTCTTTAGTGGGAGAAACTGTAAAGTAGCTTACAAAATATACATTGTCATAATATTTGATAATATCGACAAGATTTTCAATAGGCATGGTTTGCCCCAGGTAAATTGCCTTATACCCTTTAAGATTTATCTCATAGTTTAAAAAGAGCAAGCCCAAATCATGAATTTCATTCTCTGGAAGAAAAAGAACAAAAACCTTATCTTTTCTCGTGGGCTCTATAATTTGAAGTTTTTCCGTATTGATATAAATCTTTTGTTTGATGAGATTGGTAATAAAATGCTCATGGGAGGGGCTGATGGTATCCGTTTGCCATAATAGTCCCAATTCATTTAAAAGAGGAATAAAAACTTCAATAAAAATCTCTCTGAACGAGCGTTCAGACAGTAAACTATTGTAGGTATTAAAAAATAGTGCTTGATCAAAATTGATCATGGAAAGCTTAAACGCATTGATCGCATGGCTTTTTTCACTGTTTTTAGCAACTATCTCACGTACCAAAACGGGTATTTCACTTTCCGGCAACTTCGCAATCTTAGAAATTTTATAACCGTTATGGTACAGGAGAACGATGTTTAAGAGCTTCTGTAAGCTTCTTAAACTATATGTTCTAATATTTGTGGCGGTTCTTTCCGGTGAAAAAAGAATGTAACGTTTCTCCCAAATCCGTATCGTGTGCGCCTTTATCCCGGAGAGGTTCTCCATATCACGAATACTGAAAGATTTCTTAACGTTGTTCATTATTTATGTAGAATCGTTAAACAAATCTACAATTTTAATCCATCCAAGTTAATAAACAAGCGTTAAAATTTATTTTAAGATGTTCACAATGAGTAATAAATGAAAAATCCTTTGGTACTACCAAAGGATTTTAGTGCGCACGAGAAGACTCGAACTTCCACGGCCTAATGGCCACCAGCCCCTCAAGCTGGCGCGTCTACCAATTCCGCCACGTGCGCTGAAGTGGCAATTATAGGAGTTTCCAATTCAAACAGAAAAAGCCTTAAAACACGCAATCAACAGTCTGTTTTTACGAAAGCTTGTCAACCAAAAAGTTCTTCCTTTATTACTAACGGAAGAATTTTGGCGCAAATATATGTTTTACTTGGCTATTTCTTAAACATTTTCATCTTTTGAAAATGGTAATAGCCTGAAAGGCGTTCCACACAGATAATCTCTATCACCTGAAATAATAGTACATTGATTTTTGAACGGTAAAATTCGAATTGTTCTTCACCATTTTTTAATTTTTTCATGTGAAGTTTCCAAGGTAGTGTGTTTCTATAATCAGGGAATGTACTATCATCAACATCATAGACCGGTTGGTGAACTTCTTTGGTACAAAGTATCTTATGGCCCTTGTAATCCCAAATAATTCAAGGAGTTCTTGGGCGTAATATTTTTTTGCTCTGTAAGGTGATAACAGTGAATCTTTAAAATAGGTCGACTATATCTTATACTTTTTCTATCTTATCTATGGGTTCAAGCTCTTATCCCACACTTTGGCGTAAAATTAAATTTCGCAGTCAATCGGTTCCTGTTTTTCCCTTGAATTCTTTTACCATCAATCGACTTCATGCCAAGTTCAGCCCACTGATATCTGAAGGTTTATTGGTATGTCTATATTGTAGTACAGAATATGAATTTGCAAAATATATTTTTGATTTTAGAATATTAAAAGCACATTTATTGCGATTCAAATGGGATGGATTTAAATTAAAGTGCTACAAGATAACTTTGTGATACTGCGGGTATCAATAAGATTATGCTTTTAAAATTCTAATGTTAATAGCTACTCCCAAAGTCTGTTATCCATTTCCATTTTAGGTAATCTAGTTGATAACTCATCAGGGACTCTTTGAATGAACATTCATAGGATATCTAAAAGTTTACCGGCATATACTTTGAGGTTATCTTTTGTTACATTTTCATAATCCGTTTTACTTCTAGTGTATAAATCCAAAAAAGCAAATCTTTCGTTTTCTTCTGAAGATGGCTCTACGATTACAAATCCTTTTTCGTTGTATACCAGCATATAGATACCTAGCTTATTTTTAAAGACCAGTTCTCCGAAACTATCACTTAGTTCATTCATTAGGGTAAAAGTTGCTGGATAACAACCTTCGCACAAAACAACTGAAAGTATGGGCTGATTTTCTTCTAGTGCTAACTTTATTTTTCGTTCGGGTGTAGGCGGTCTTCCGCCGACGCCCTTTATTTCAAATTTAGCGGCATAAGAAGCATCGATTTGGTCTGGCATAGCAGTTTGTGCCTCGGTCGAGTTTATATAACCCAGCACATGAATCAATAATGCTATTTTCAAGTAATTGGTTTTCATCTGATTGGTTTTTGGCTAATTTATTTTACGATTGTCAATGGTTTAAAATAAGTATCTGTAAGATGGGGAAACTTCATCATATCTTTTGACATGAAAGAAAGGCGCATAAGTTTTATGCGGCCTTTCTTCACATCAAACATTTGAAGTCTTCACTATTCTTGTAAAAATTGCCTACAATGGAGATGCAGGTAATTGCCAACCACTGTGCGCTGGTACTGTCCCTGTATCTTGATTTTTACTATATAATTTAGATTTTCCTGTTTGTGTGTCCCAAACCTAAACCATCCAGTAAATTTTCTTATCCTCAGAGTCTTCAACTATTTGAAGGTTCATTTGATATCTACCATTGCTGGATTGTATCATATTCATATCATTTTCAGAAAGACTTTCGGGAAAGTTAAAAGTATTGCCATCGCTTTTCGCGGTGAGGGTATTGATTGAAAAAACCAATAGCGCACCCCCAAATAAAACCACGGCCAGGAGCTTGGTTATTGCTGAGATTGTTGAAATGTTGGATTTTGAATTCATTTTTGATTGTTTTAAAGATTAATATTAAAGTGTACTTGTTTTTTATTCGACCGTTATCGTGCCTCCGCATGAAGAATTAGCGGAATAGGCCAATGCCCCTGCATTACCGACCCTTGAACCCGAATTACTGTCAAAGGCATAGTAGTAGGTAGTTTTACAATTAAATCGCCCAGAGCTACCTGAATTGATACGGCTTCCATTCATTGAACCGGCTTCGTATAGGTAGATATCGCTTCCAGTCTCATTTTTAATCGTAATATCATTTTCTCTAGCCTGCTTTTCCCAAAAGGCATTGTTTTCTTGGATGCGGCGCCACTCTGGGGTATCCATCAGGTCCTCATTATATTTTTTCATAGCAGCAAACATCAACTCCCTCCGTTCCTCAACCAATTCAAGCCTTTTGGTATTGTTGGCGTTCTGCTTCCATTTGGGTTCCATAACTCGCCGTTTTGCCAATGCCGAGGTTAGGTAGTTTTGTACCAAATTGACGGCATCCATAGCTTGAAGTTTCTGAATACAGTTGTAAATCGCTTTTAATTCTGGATTTTTATTGGCCAATTTTTTCATCATGCCCTGTTCCATACGCTCTTTGAGGGAGCGTTTTTTCTTTTTGCCACTGTCTTTTTTGTTACCTTCATCAAAGTCTTCCCCAAAATTTTCGTGTACATACAGGCGATACGGAACGTAGGTGTCAGGATCATCTTCGTTAAACTTGGTATTTAGATCGAATACGACACCGTCCAGAATGCAAACCCTATTGGTTGATCCGGGTTGTATTTCCCGGGGTACATACCCTACTTGTTTTTTTAATTTGTCATTACCCTCATAAAACAATTTTGCATAAGTGATAGGGAATGCCATATTATCCGGAATAAAATTCTCATCGGTACCATAAATCTTCATTTCAAAGTACTTATG
>JBHJJC010000043.1:0-4462 GCA_050042945.1 Croceivirga sp. | reverse complement strand
TAATGCTCTTAGCATTTATTGAAATTCAAAATCCTTAATGTTTTCTAAGCACTTGTTGATTCTAGACTTGATTTGCTTTAACCTGTCCCTTGTAATATTGTATTCATCGCCATTCTGCATTCTCAAGATATAGCGCTCATTCTTCCAAAAAGAGTAGTTCTTTAAAAACACAAGGTTGATCAAGGTTGATCGATTTGCACGTATAAAGTTTATATCCAGATGTTTTTCCAGTTCTGAAAGGTTCTTATGGGTTCTAAATTGGGTGTCTGTAGTTTTAACCCAATATCTTTGCTGCTGTCTTACTACAGCCACAACCCTTTCCGCATCAACTTTGGTAGCGCCCTGTAACGTTTTTACGCTAAGTAATATTTTTTTGAAAGGCCTACGCCCCTCCATTTCCTTTAGTTTTATCGAATAATGGATTAGAAAGCCTAAAAATTGAACCGTGGTGAGAAAAACCAATGGTAGATAAGCCAGATAAATTTCAAGGTTCAGAGGAAAATAGTCGCTGAAGTAATCCAAATCCAATCGCTGCAAAATGAAGTTGTGATAAAGAAATCGAACCCCTGTCGTTAGGGGAGCAAAAACGAAATAAATCCCAAGAATAAATGGTAGGAATTTTAAGAAGTATTTAAAAATCTTCTCTGGGGTTTTAGGTGTTTTTCGAAGTTTTAGATACGTTCCATACACTCCAATTCCCCTAGCAATGATACAGCTGCTAATGAGTTCTATAATAAACTGATCAACAAAAACAAATTGCAATAAATTGCCCCAACTGAAACTTTTTTTGACCCAGGCAATATTTAAAGGGTGAAAATAAATAATACATAACAGCAGTAATATCGTGATGGCCGTAACGACTAAAATCAATCGCGAACTCACTATTTTTCGGTAGGTCATTCTATAATCTTTGCACATTCAAGATAAAACTCTACATCCAAATTTAGGCGTGGAAACCGTTCATGAAAAACAATATCCCTTTTTCAAATGTAAAAGTATAGGTTTCATTGGCCTTATTCTTATCAATAGGGCCCTGCACGCTAACTTCCAACCGTCTCAAGTATTTATATCCATTATTAATGTTCCAAAAGTTGGACAAAAACAATTTAATCATGGACCCACATTACAAAGCTTTGATTATTACATATACCACCGTAGTAGCCATTTGGTTTGCTTGCTACTATTTTCTAAAAAAAAGTTTTTCGCCATCTACCGAAATCTTTACCCCAAAAAAACCATATATGGAATTTGCCTTTGCCTTTCTGGCTTGTTTAATCATACTGGGTATTGGTCAACTGTATATCAATGGGCTCTTAATACCAAATCCAAAAAATAAAAGTCGGATTATTGATGCCTTAAATCAAGTCTTGATATTCTCACCGACCCTTGTACTGGTATGGATAAGAAAACAGCCTTTGACATCGCTTTGGCTACCCCAAAAAAAACTACTTTGGCGTTTCGGTATTGGATTTTTTCTGTCATCGCTTTCACTATTTGTGTATTGGGCCGTTCGCGAAAATTCGGCACCCCTGAATTTTATTTTCAAAAATATTTATCATCCAAAAAATGTTTCTCATATGGTTCAGGTCATTATGGAAGACCTTACTATAGCCTTGTTGTTTGTAAGGCTTTCTTCATGGATTGGCGGCAAGTGGACATTGATACTAGTCGCATTTTTGTTCGCTGCAGGGCACATCCCCAGTATGCTGTCTGAAGGGTATTCTTTTACGGAGCTCGGCACCTTGCTATTGGACTCATCCTTGGGAGTTATCGTGCTATTGGCCCTATATCGGTCCAAGGATGTCGCATGGTTCTTCTTGGTTCATTTTGTTCTTGACATGACCCAGTTTTATGGCGTAACACCCTAGAAAGATATCGTTCCTGGTCCATATGAGACTTACCGATCTTAGCTATCAACGGCTAAAAAAGTACTACAATTTTTTTAAGGTCTTGTGCGAGGTCTCAATATCCTAAACTATTTCCCCTTTTTCCAAGACGCCAGTACGTTTGTAAACCTCAGTGATGTTCATTAGATCTTGGCTTGAAAGCAATACCGTAACCTCTTCTTTTGTAGCAAGTTCTTTAATAATCAACTTCAACCGAATTTGTGCAGTGGTATCAAGATTGGCAATAGGTTCTTCCAATATCACTTCATCTGGACTACCAATAAATCCCGCCAAATATGAACTCCTCGAATTAAGCCAAGAGAATGTCAATATTAGCCTTATATCGACCACGGAGTTCATCGGTCAAATAGGAATAATCTTCTGGGGTCAAATAGCTTTCACCGTATAAGTCTGTTGTAAAATGTTTCCAAGCCTTACTGTCATTGACCTGAATTTAATTGTTTTCAATATGACCCGTAGCCCTGGGAATCAACTCCAACAAGATACTGAACAAAGCGGTTTTTCTTTGGCCATTATTTCCAACCGAGTCGAAACTTTGCTCTTTTTAGAATTTTTGGGTTTTCAAGTTTCATAACACTCCTGGACCCATACTTTTTTTCAGAGAATACTTATTGATATTAAACTTGTTACATTTTCCGTTCTTCCTGCGCCTCGAATGGGACTTTTGGGAAAATAAAGTATAAAATCCTTCAAATGATTTCCACTGTAGTTTGATCAACCGTTTGAACACATCGTTGGTGTTTTGTTCAAAGCTATTGATATCTAAAATAAGTGAATTGTAACATAGTTCATCTCTACTACCAAGTTTCGTAGAATACTTATTGATTCTTTAGCTTTGCAAAAAATTTTGCTATGACTGACTTTAGTCTACTTAAAATTGCTTCCGTTGAACGATTGACGCCAAATTCGGTAGCGATTTCCTTCGAAATTCCGTCCGAAAAGGTTTCAACGTTCCATTTTAGCGCGGGTCAATATATTACCATCAAAAAAATAATAAGTAATCAAGAGGTTAGAAGGGCTTATTCCATTTCATCAGCTCCATCATCGGGCAAACTTACGGTCGGTATTAAAAAAATGCCCAATGGCACCTTTTCAACATATGCCAATGAACATATTTCAGAAGGCGATGTATTGGAAGTCATGCCGCCAGAAGGGCGTTTCGTGTTTGAAAATAACGGAGTTCCCAAGACCATTGGCGCTTTTGCTGCTGGAAGCGGAATTACCCCTATCATGAGCATTGCGCAAACAGTTCTGGAATCGCACGACGAAAACAAATTCGTTTTGGTCTATGGAAATCAAAGTCCTGAAGAGACCATGTATCGCGATGACTTACTCCAATTGCAAAAAGAATATAACGAACGGTTTTTTATTGAGTGGGCGTACAGTCGCCGCAACGAAGCTGATTGCCTTTTTGGTCGTATTGAAAATGCCACCGTCAATCTTGTGCTCAAGAACAAATTCAATACTTTGGATTTCGACGCATTTTATCTCTGTGGTCCAGAACAAATGATTAACACCGTATCGAATTCCCTAAAAGATAATGGTGTGCCTGAAGAGCAGATATTATTTGAATTATTTACCTCAGCGGATACAGATGCCAAGGTAACCGAAAATTTAAATGGACAAACCAAAGTTACCGTTGTATTGGATGATGAAGAACAGGACTTCACCATGAATCAACAGGAATTGCTTTTGGACGCCGTTCTAAAACACAATATTGATGCACCCTATTCTTGTCAAGGCGGTGTTTGCAGTTCTTGTATTGCCAAAGTAGTTGAAGGTGAGGCAGAAATGGTGAAAAATCAGATTTTGACCGATAGTGAAGTCACCGAAGGTTTGATTTTAACATGTCAAGCGTTTGCAAAAACCGCACTATTGAAAATCGATTATGATGATGTCTAGGTATTTCTATATTCCAAAATCCACACTACAATCCAATTCATTTACCGAGTCTTGTGCGTCGTCAACTGCTTCATCGAATTGTGCACGTTCACTGTTGTCCACGCAGGGCCTGGCATCGTCTAAGGCATCTAAATAGCTCAAGGCGGCGGCCCGGAAAGCATTACAAGTGGTTACTGAAGGATTTTGACCAAAGGCTGTTGCTGAAATTGCCAAGGCATTTGCCTCATCTTCAACTTGCTGTGTCCAAGCTAAACCACAAAGGTCTGCACTATCATCATCACTTCCTGAACAGTTTCCTAAAACCAGTGCTGTTGCAACAATCGTCGCCAATTTTGGTATGCTTCTCATAATATTTAGATTTTAACCACAATTTAATTCGACAAAGCAATGGGCAATCTTCAATTTGTATAGTTGGCCATTGTTTCTGTTCGAATTGTAGGTTAATAAACATAAACTGTTGAAGACTTTATTTTGTATGAAAATGATAGTTTGTGTCCAATATACGGCTTGCATGGTCGTAACCAATGCTAAAGGCCTTCTCTATTCCTTTTTTATCCAAAACACCGATGCCCTCTAACGCCAAAGGCTCTATTTTCAAGTCGCATTGTTGCAATTTTTCATGGCTTGAGGCATAAACCATCAAGCCCGTAATT
>JBHJJC010000042.1:0-48044 GCA_050042945.1 Croceivirga sp. | reverse complement strand
GGTGTGTTTGAATTGGTCAAGAATAACCATAAGGTTTACGTACAATCAACTGCTGGTGAAGGCAGCGGTTTTTTTGATAATGACTACATCGATGCCGGTGCGCAAATTTTGGGAACGATTGAAGAGATATATGAAAGAGCCGAAATGATTGTAAAGGTTAAGGAGCCCATTGTGCAGGAATATCCTTTGATACGTCAGGGGCAGGTGGTATTCACCTATTTCCATTTTGCCTCTAGTGAGCCGTTGACCAAAGCAATGATTGAAAGTAAATCGATTTGTATTGCCTATGAAACGGTTGAAGATGAAGATGGTACGTTGCCCCTATTGACTCCGATGTCTGAAGTAGCCGGTAGAATGGCCATACAGCAAGGGGCAAAGTATCTAGAAAAGCCCGTGAAAGGAAAAGGGGTGTTGCTGGGGGGCGTACCTGGTGTACAACCCGGAAAGGTTCTGGTATTGGGTGCAGGTACCGTGGGTATCCAGGCCGCCAAAATGGCTGCAGGATTGGGGGCCCATGTCACTATCATGGACATCAATATGAAGAGACTACGTTACGTAAATGATGTGATGCCAAGCCATGTGGTCACCGACTTTTCAAATGAACTTAGAATTAGACAACATATCAAAACCCACGATTTAATAGTGGGGGCCGTATTGTTGAAAGGAGCAAAGGCACCTAATTTAATTACGAGGGATATGCTAAAAGATATGCACCCAGGAACTGTTATTGTCGATGTAGCAGTAGATCAAGGAGGGTGTATTGAAACGACAAAACCGACCACACACGAAGATCCAGTTTATATTATTGATGATGTCGTTCATTATTGTGTGGCCAATATGCCGGGAGCAGTGCCTTATACGTCTACCATGGCATTAACCAATGTAACGTTGCCTTATGTTTTGAGCCTTGCGAACAATGGATGGCAAAGTGCGTGTCGCATGGATAAGTCTTTGGAAAAAGGACTCAATATTGTTGAAGGTGAAGTCATTTATAAGGAAATCATTGAAGCCTTTAATTGGAATTCGCCAGTAGTGGTATAAACGAACAAAATGTCAGTTTTTAGGACCCCGCCATCACATGGCGGGGTTTTTGCTTTACTCTTAATATCTTTAATTAAATTTTAAAACGTATAAATCATGATGGGATATTATATTTTAATCGGTGCAATAGCATTGGTGAGCTGGTTGGTAAGTGCGCGTTTGAAAAGTAAATTCAAGCATTACTCCAAGGTATATCTACAAAATGGAATGAGTGGTGCAGAAATTGCACAAAAGATGTTGGACGATCATGGTATTCGAGATGTCTAAGTGATTTCCACACCAGGAATGTTAACGGACCATTACAATCCGAAAAATAAAACGGTAAATCTAAGCGAGGGAGTTTATAGTCAGCGAAACGCTGCTGCTGCTGCCGTTGCAGCACATGAGGTGGGTCATGCGGTACAGCATGCCCAGGCATATGAGTGGTTGACTATGCGTTCTAAATTGGTCCCGGTTGTGAGTGTAACTTCGGGTATGTCTACCTGGGTAGTTTTTGGAGGATTGGCCCTTGGTGCCGCTGCGGGGGTAGGACTCGGGTATTGGATAGCTGTGGCCGGTTTGGTGATGATGTCTTTCGCGACACTTTTTAGCTTGATTACACTACCTGTTGAATACGACGCGAGCAAACGTGCACTGGTTTGGTTAAAGCAAAAGAATATCGTCACACAAAGGGAATATGCTGGTTCTGAAGATGCTTTGAAATGGGCTGCCCGTACTTATTTGGTTGCGGCAATAGGTTCTATTGCGACGCTGTTGTATTGGGCACTTCAAGTTTTTGGTGGGCGCCATTAAACAATAAAAACTAGGCAGCGCCTATCCCGTTTGAGGATGGGCCTTTTTTAATATTTACTGACTTCGATGAAAAAGGAATGGAAACAAGGCGTTATCGCAATGTATATGAAACAATAGGGTGGTTTGATACCGGAAAAAGAAATGAAGTAGAACGCATCATTGAAAAAAGAAGTCCAAGTCCATCTTTAATTTGTCAGCAATGACATGTGTGCTAATAAAAAAACAGGTTCTCAATATATAAGTGAAAACCTGTTTTATTATATAGTATATATTGTGGATTTAATCCTCAATCCAATCACCGACCTTATCGTCAATCATTTGTTTACCTACACCCTCCATACCGGTTAGCTCAATCATATCCAATATATCTCGGATAGTATTCTCTTCCTCTACCTGCTCTAAAACAAACCAGTCCATAAATTTCTCCGTCGTGATATCGACGGTCTGACGCGCTTTTTTAATGACGTTTTTGATTGCTTCAGTCACCTTGATTTCATGGGCAAGTGCAGATTCAAAAAGATCTTTAATGGAAGAAAATTCGTGGTTGATTCCGCTTATTTCAGGAGAAATGGGATTACCTCCGGTATCCACTAAAAAATGGAAAATTTTCATCATATGCTCACGTTCTTCTTCCGATTGTTTGAAAAAGAACTTTGCACTAGTGAAAAAGCCGTTTTGTTCGCACCATGATGCCATGGCTAAATAGGCAGCAGAGGCGTGCGCCTCCGTCTTTATTTGTCCGTTGAGCAAATCCATTGACTCAACTTGAATACTCATTTGCTGTCGGGCAATATCTTTCATAGCGTTTGTATTTGTTTGACAAAATTATAAATAATGATGAACAAACACCTCATTTGGCCTTAATTTATAATAAGTTTTAGACTGATTAAAAATAGAGGTGGAAACACTAAACCACCTGCGCGACAGGCGAATGCGAAAGACCCATGACGACAAATGCGTTTCGAATGACCTTTTTCAAATCGATAACCTCTAAAGTAGAAAGCAAGAAAAAATATTGATGCCCACAAAGGGTAACAATGGTCAAATCATGTTGGTTTTTATCCGTATTAAATAATTCTTCAACACTAATATTGTTTAACCTTTCTCTGAGTGCGAGCAGTTGACAAAAGGTAAGTCGTATTCGTTTTTCTTTGGAATCGAGATAATAGCATCTTTCTTGGGAAGCTTCACGAAGAGTATAGTACGAAGTACATTCCAAAATAAACATAGAAACAAAGATAATACTTATTTAGACTTATTATAATCAAATTTGAATTTGACGATTGATTTGTTGGTTTAACGAAATGAAGGTTTCCGTTCTCGATACCCCCTCGATTTGTTGTATGTTCTTATTGAGTACTTGCATCAAATGTTCGTTGTCTTTACAGAGTACTTTTATCAAGATTGACCAATTACCGGTGGTATAATGGCATTCCAGCACCTCTGGAATTTCTTTTAGTGCCGCTACGGCCTTAGGATTACTCATAGCACGATCTAAAAAGATACCAATATAGGCCATGGTGGTATACCCCAGAACCTTTGGGTTAATCATAAATTTTGAACCTGAAATGACTCCGGCAGCTTCTAACTAGCGTAATCGTTTGTGTATGGCTGCGCCTGAAATACCAATATCCCTTGCGATTTCCAGAATGGGTTTACGGGCATCTTCCATTAAGTGCCTTAGTATTTTTTTGTCGATTCCGTCTAATCGTAACAAGTTGTTAGCTGATTTCATTCAATAGGGTATCAATTGAAACCCAAATATAGAAAAGCCTTTCTAATGTTAGCTCGCTACGGAATCGGGATTGTATCCTAAATAGGGTACTTGAAATTCATTGAACTGAATGCCATAGGTCTTGAGTTCTTTTAGGATGGGTTCATAGATTTCCTTTGAAATTGGAATCTGAACCCCTGGTGTAGTAATTTTTTTGTCGAGAATGTTCAGTGTGGCCATCGCCACAGGCAGTCCAACAGTCTTTGCCATTGCAGTATGGTTACGGTTTTCCCCTAAAACGACCATATTGGCATCGAGTTGTTTTTTCTTCCCATTCAATTCATAACCAAATTTATGATACATGACAATCATGTCTTTTTCGTCATCACCTAACGTCCAACTATTTTCAAGAATCTCTTGCAGCGCTTGGGCGGGAGTGGCATTTTCTATTGAAATTGTCTTTTCGCGACTGAAAAGGTCGAGCTCTTCTAGCTTTTCCCACATGATATCATCTTGGTCAATCTTCAGGTAATGGCGCAGTTTGAGCTCTACGGAATCGGTTGGAGAATATGGCAAAAAGAGGTTTACAAACGCCCGATATGACATTCCATTCGAATCTTCAATATGGTATCCATCATCGGTCATGCCCAATTGAACGAACATATTCCATGCCCGCGAAAAGCCAACCCTTCGCATGGTTCCCCGGTATAGTGTCAACACATCTTGAAGTCCGTATGCCTCGCGATACCAAAGGGAATCGCGGTTCGCATAGCCTTCAAATGTTCCATAGCCTTGGATGTCCAAAAATTCGGTTCTTCGAAATAACTTATGGTATGGAATGTATTTATAAGTACCCTCTTGAATAAATTTGGCGGTACCACCTTGCCCGGCGACAACCACATTTCTTGGGTTCCATGTGAATTTATAGTTCCAAAGGTTGGTATCATTTTCTGGGGCAACCAAACCCCCTGTAAATGATTCGAAGAGCAGCATTTTTCCCCCAGCTGCATGAATACGGTCGATGACTTCCATGGCACTCATATGGTCGATACCCGGGTCGAGACCAACTTCGTTCATAAAGACCAAACCTGTAGCTTTCGCCTCTTTATCCAATGTTCTGATTTCATCACTGACGTAGGATGCAGTGACCAGATGTTTTCTCGAGCTGATACAATCGTAGGCCACCTTACTGTGCAGTCGTGCCGGTAACATAGAAACCACGATATCAGCTTTGTTCACTGCATCTTTTCGTGCCCCATCCTCTAAAATATCAAGTTTGAAAACCGTACAATTAGGATGCTGGGTGATGTTAGATGAAATTGTGCTGGGATGAAGATCCCCAATGGTCAAGTGCAGATTTTGGGCAGAAGCCTTGTCCAAGAAGTAATCAATAAGATAAGAGGTGGATTTGCCAGCCCCCAACACAAGAATTTTTCGAGCCATGAGATTGAATTACCTTTATATACAATGTTTACTAAAAACACCGAATTGTTACATTTATAAAAATACAAACGCATAATGTTATGAACAAAACAATTTTAGTTACCGGTTTACTTTTCGGAATCATAGCCATAATTCTTGGTGCCTTTGGAGCCCATGGCTTAAAAAAGATTTTGGGACCTGAAGAACTACATACGTTTGAAACGGGTGTCAAATATCAGATATATCATGCCCTATTTTTGGTAGCTCTAAGTTCCATTACTGTAGTGGGTGGCGATATAAAAAAAATAGTATTCTATCTTATCTGTGTAGGGGTAGTCTTCTTTTCCTTTTCCATCTACGGTTTGGCCACCAATTCATTGACCTCTTTTGACTTTAGAAAGATAGGTTTCATCACTCCGATTGGGGGTTTGTTTCTCATTTTGGGTTGGGGATATTTGATATACGGTATTTTGACCAAGAATTGAAATCACGAACAATAATAATAAGGTCTTCGAGTTTTAAATACTTAGCTTTGCATCAACTCTAAAAAACTATATTTCATGGCAAATTTTACTTCAGCCACGAAAACGATTTCGTTGACAAATTACGGTATTGATCATACCAACATCCACTATCAGCTTTCGTCTGATCATTTACATGCTATAACGCTTGAAAAAGATATGGGAAAAGCGTCTTCTTTGGGGGCGTTAGCCATTAATACCGGAGAATTTACGGGAAGGTCGCCGATGGACCGTTTCATCGTTAAAGATGATATTACAGCTGAAAAGATATGGTGGGGTGATATTAATATTCCCTTTGCGCCTGAAGCTTTTGATTCTTTATATGACAAGGTTATGGCCTATTTGAATGAAAGGGAGTTGTTTGTGAGGGATGCTTATGCTTGTGCAGACCCCGCATACAAAATGAATATTCGTGTCATCAACGAATATCCTTGGTCAAATATGTTCGCCTATAACATGTTCTTGCGCCCATCTTCTGAGGAATTGGAAGGTTTTGAACCAGAATGGACGGTCGTTAATGCACCGGGCTTTATGGCAGATGCCAAACTAGACGGAACGCGACAACATAATTTCGCTATACTGAACTTTACAAAAAAGATTGCCCTTATTGGAGGTACTGGGTACACCGGGGAAATCAAAAAAGGAATATTTTCAGCGCTCAACTTTATACTTCCCTCCTTTAAGGATGTTTTACCAATGCACTGCTCTGCCAATTATGGTGAAAAAAGTGATACCGCGCTTTTCTTCGGTCTTTCGGGTACAGGAAAGACAACGCTTTCAACCGACCCCAATCGCAAGTTGATTGGTGATGATGAACATGGTTGGACACCCCAAAACTCCGTTTTTAATTTTGAGGGGGGGTGTTATGCCAAGGTTATCAATCTTTCTGCTGAAAAAGAGCCTGAAATTTATGGTGCGATAAAAAGAGGGGCCATTCTAGAGAATGTCATTATGGACGACTCTGGAACAGTAGATTTTGAAAATACGACCATTACACAAAACACAAGGGTCAGTTATCCCATATATCATATTGACAATATTCAACAGCCCTCAGTTGGAGACAACGTCAAAAACGTTTTCTTCTTAACGGCTGACGCTTTTGGGGTATTGCCTCCAATATCAAAGCTGACCCCTGCACAGGCCGCATACCACTTCATATCAGGATATACCGCCAAGGTTGCGGGTACAGAAGCCGGTGTCGTAGAGCCACAACCTTCTTTTTCAGCATGTTTTGGGGCGCCTTTTATGCCATTACATCCAACGGTCTATGCAGAAATGCTTAGTAAAAAGATGATTGAAAATGGAGTGGACGTTTGGTTGATCAATACTGGATGGACTGGTGGACCCTACGGCGTCGGTACAAGAATGGAACTCAAATATACCAGAGCGATGATAAGTGCCGCTTTAGAAGGTAAGTTGGGACTGTATAATTATGATAACTATCATATACATTCCGTTTTTGGGGTAGCTCAACCTCGGGAATGTCCAGGGGTTCCAACCAAAGTCTTGAGTCCGCGGGCAACTTGGAACAATGATGACGCTTACTACAAAACGGCTTTTAAATTGAGTAATGCTTTCAGAGAGAATTTTAAAAAGTTCGAAAACTATGCTAGTGAGGAAATTCGTCGCGGAGGTCCACAGCGTTACGCTTTTTAGTAGCTAGTGGCACATTGAAGGATTATTTTTTGATAGACAATAATTTTGACCATCTCTGTTATGGTGATAATGACATAATAAGAGAACAAAGGCCCTGTTGAAAAACGGGGCCTTTGTTTTAAATTATAAGGTTACGCTCAATTTACTTATTGGCAACCGTAATGTACTTCTGAAGGGCCATGGTCATTGATGGGGTCTCCGGTGTAGGCGCTTTAATATCAATTCGAAGGCCGGCATTGGTAGCTGCTTTTACCGTACTGTTGCCAAACACTGCAATACGAGTGTCATTTTGCTCAAAGTCGGGAAAGTTTTTCAGCAGGGATTCAATACCCGATGGGCTAAAAAATACCAAAACATCGTAATAAACATTCCTTAGGTCGGATAAATCGCTGACGACTGTTTTGTAAAAAATTCCCCGTGTCCAATCTACTTTCAACTCATCCAGTAGTTTTGGCACTTCTGCTTTTAAACTATCGGAAGAAGGTAATAAGAACTTTTCGTCCTTATACTTTTTAAACATGGGCACAAGATCTTTGAACAAACGCTGGCCAACATATATCTTACGCTTTCGATACACCACATACTTTTGAAGATAATAGGCTACGGCTTCAGATTGGCAAAAGTATTTCATACTATCTGGTACTTTGAAGCGCATTTCTTCTGCAATCCTGAAAAAATGGTCTACAGCATTTCTACTTGTAAGTATAATTGCAGTGAATTCATTCAAATCTATTTTTTGTTGACGAACACTTTTAGCGGTTTCGCCTTCAACATGAATGAATGGCCTAAAATCTACTTTTACCTTAGACTTTTCAATAAGCTTGGAATAAGGTGAATTTTCCATTTTCGGTTCGGGCTGTGAAACCAAAATCGTCTTTACTTTCATACGCTTCAACTGTTTAAGTACCTGATAATTATGGTTATAGGAAAAATTTCGAGAGTGCAAAGGTACAAAATAAAATAAAAAGCATTGCCAAAAATTAACTTTTGATGGTTTTTCAACATTTTTGTGATTCCGATGCCGTTTACAGCCAAGATGAGCAGAATAATGATATAAATAAACAGTTTTAGGTCTGGAAAAACGTAAATAATCAAGATGTTTCCAACAAAGGCGATAAGTGCCCCATAATTGAAATAACTGACTTTTTCAAAAATGAGTTCAATCATCAATTCACGGTTTTCGAAAAAATAACCGTTACCTAACTGCAATAGTGCTTTTACGGAAAAGAAAAGTAGAAGACCTGCAAAAAAAGTAAAAAACCACTCTACTTGTATCAATTGTATGCTTTCTTGAATTTCTGCTTTGGCAATGTGTAAAAAAAGGGCAACGTTCAGCATTTGAAAGAGGGTCATTACAATATGAAATCCATCGAGTGTCTTACCCTTTTTTCTGTTAAGGGCAATGTATTTGTTGTTTATTGGTAAGAGAAGAAAGATGAATAATGAGTTTTTATAGAAGTATTTTGCTACCGTCAGCAAACCCAAACTAGTGAAGAGCACCAAGGTTATCCAGTCTAAATCAGCGCTATGTCTCAGTATGGCATTCATTTGGTCACTTTAATACTTTCACTATTGAGCCCAGATATAAGACCATTTTCCGAAATGCTGAACTTAAGAAAGCTAGGATGCTGTTTTTCAGGTTCTGGGAAAGTCAATCGAAATACCGTTGTATCTTTTGCTTTTAGCACGTTACCTTTCTGGTTAACACGTTGTAGGGCAATGGGTTTTATCTCAATAATATCTTTGTATTGGTCGAGGTAAGCTACATTCATCTTAAGGCTGTCCAATGAAATATCCGTATTGTAGGGATTACATATCCTTAGTGTTTGTTTTTTCTTGGAAATAGTGGCGATATCGCCATCAAGAAGACATTTTAGTTTTCTAAAGGATTGAAAATCGTTCAAATACCATCCGTAGTAGCGATTGGTCCTAAAGGGAACATAGCTAAATTCTCCGGAGGAAGCATAGGGGGTTACGTAAGCCACTTTTTTATGTTGAAAGAAATACTCAGAACTATCTATGCTATACTGGTTTCTTCTATATCGAATGTTATTTAATGAAAATGCAGGCTTACCCGAATAAAACGAATACATTGGAGCACGCCGGTAACTGTTCTCAAAGACTACTGGGGTATCACCGACGATATTGCTCAAGGTTTCAACCCACTCTTTTGGGCCATGGGTCTCATAACCCATAAAAGGAATCAAAGGATGATACACCAACCATGCCCGAGTATAAAAAATAAGTACCGTGCCGAAAATACCGATTCGCCAAAGCCATTTTTTCGTAAATCGGTCTTGACTAAAATAATTAAAAGTCAACAGTAGCATGGGTGCGCAAATCGCAATCACCCATTGGGCTTGAGCCCTTCGATGAAAGCTGGATAAAAAGAAAAATAGAATGATGCCATAACTCAAATACAAGAGGCTTTTTTGAAATGAATCTTTTGATTTTGTCTTGAAAAGAGCCCAATAAAACCATGGGAATAACAACCCGAAATTGACAATGAGATTGAGAAGATAACCCAAGGTGAACTCGTCAAATTCATAAGGCTGATTCGGCCGTTCGAACAAATGATATTTTACTGAGACAAAGTTATTTTCCGTTAGCCAATAGAAGTGCGGAGAATAGGCGGCCAATGCCATGAAGACGGCTAACCAGGCGTATTTGTTGAAGACTAGTTTTAAATTGGATAGGAAAACAAAAAAGATAACAAGAACCGCATGGTATTTACTGTACAAAAGACAGGCCATACAGATGCCTAACAATATGGCGATGAGAATGGTATTTTCATGTAGAAACCGTTTATATAACCATAAAAAGAGTGCTGAGAAAAATAGTAAGGGGGTATCTGGAAGGGTTAGAAAGCCGTAGGCATTGAATAAGACCATTGAAAAGGCCAGTAGAAAAAACAAGGGTATCTGCCGTTCTTTGTTTTTCGCTTCGACCAATGACCATAGTAATGAAAGTGTGCCGGCACCCATAAGACATCCCAACAATCGAACTCCGATTTCACCTTTAAATAGGAAGCCACTTAGTTTGGCCAAAACTGCAACCATGGGTGGATGGTCAAAATAGCCCCATGCCATATTTTGGGAATAATACCAATAATACGTTTCATCATAAATCAATGGAGTGAAATACGCCTGCACGATATTGAGTATTAACAGAATTCCTAGAAATAAAGAGAATTTGTTGGAAAGTAGTTTCCCCATTGAAGGTTGTTTATGGGGTGTAAAGTTATGAATTATGCCTCTTCTGAAGTTTTCAAAAGTTAAACCGAGCAAAACACTATTTTTACTACCTAAACAAAATTGGTTTGACACAAGGTCTGGTCATCATTCCGACATATAATGAGATTGAAAATATTGAAGCCATCATCAGAACGGTTTTCGACCTCAGAAAAGACTTTGACATTCTCATCGTTGATGATAATTCTCCCGATGGTACGGCCGATAATGTAAAGGCATTACAGCAAGAGTTTCCGAATCAGCTTTTTCTTGAAGTTCGACCAGGAAAATCCGGTTTGGGCACTGCCTACATCCATGGTTTTAAATGGGCCTTAGACAAAGAATATTCATATATCTTCGAAATGGATGCTGATTTTTCTCATAAACCGAGTGACCTTTTGCGTTTGTATCGCGCATGTCTCAACGGTGCCGATGTTGCCGTAGGGTCCAGATATAAAAAAGGGATTAATGTTGTGAATTGGCCACTGACCAGAATATTATTGTCGTATGGGGCATCTTTTTATGTTAAGTTCATAACGGGTATGCGCGTGCATGATCCCACAGCAGGTTTTGTCTGTTACCAACGAAAAGTACTTGAGGCAATTAATTTGGATTCTGTTCGGTTTATAGGTTATGCCTTTCAGATTGAGATGAAGTTTCGAGCTTATCTTAAAAAATTCAAAATCGAGGAAGTTTCCATAATTTTCACCGATCGCGTCAATGGAAACTCTAAAATGAGTTCAAAGATCATTTGGGAGGCTGTATTTGGCGTGTTCGTTATGAAATTTAGAAGTGTATTTCTAAAAAAGTCTTTTTAAACCATGGGTAGGATTCTAATCAAAAATGCAAGGGCAGTCAATGAGAACAAACAGTTTGAAACTGATATGCTCATTGAAAATGGAGTCATTATCCGTATGGATAAAGATATTTCACATGACAATGCCAGCGTTGTAGATTTTAATGGAAATCTATTGCTACCGGGGGTTATTGATGACCAGGTACATTTTAGGGAGCCTGGTTTGACGCATAAAGGAAATATCTATTCAGAGAGTAGGGCTGCGGTGGCAGGGGGAATTACCTCCTTTATGGAACAGCCCAATACAGTGCCCCAAACCACGACCCTTGAGAAACATGAAGCGAAATTTGCCTTAGCGGCGGAATCAGCCTTCGCCAATTATTCCTTTAAGTTTGGTGGCACAAATGACAATTTAGAAGAGATAAAACGCCTTAACAAGAACAGTTGTTCTGGGGTCAAATTGTTTCTTGGGTCTTCAACGGGTAATATGTTGGTCGATAATGAAGCAGTACTTGAAGAAATATTTAAGAATACGGAATTGGTGATTTCAACCCATTGTGAAGACGAAGGTACCATTCGCAGCAATCTTGAGCGTTATAAAGCCCAATATGGAGATGATATCCCTATTAAATATCATCATATCATAAGAAGTGAAGAAGCTTGTTTTTTATCCTCTTCAAAAGCGATTGCCTTAGCTAAGAAGACAGGGGCCAGGTTACATGTCTTTCACCTCTCCACAGCGAAAGAGATGGAACTGTTTACCAGCGCAGTTCCATTAGCGGAGAAGAAAATAACCGCTGAGGTATGCATTCATCACTTATGGTTTTCAGAGGCCGATTACGATGAAAAGGGTACACTGATCAAATGGAATCCTGCGGTAAAAACCGCCAAGGACCGCGAGGGCCTTTGGAAGGCTCTTCTTGATGATAAAATTGATGTGATTGCTACAGATCATGCACCGCATACTATCGAAGAAAAAGAGAATGTGTATACCAAGGCACCTTCAGGTGGTCCTTTGGTACAACACGCCTTGGTGGCAATGCTCCAAAAACAGAAAACAGGTAAGATCTCCCTAGAGAAATTGGTTGAAAAAATGTGCCATAATCCGGCCATTCTATTTGATGTAGAAAAACGTGGTTATTTGAGGGAAGGCTATTTTGCTGATTTGGTCGAAGTGGATATGAATGCCTCCTGGGATGTTAAAAAGGCTAATATTTTCTATAAATGTGGATGGTCGCCCTTTGAAGGACTTACTTTTGACACTCAGGTCAAGCGTACTTTTGTAAACGGACATCTGGCTTATGAAAATGGTGTCCTTTCCGATAAGAAACACGCCATGCGGTTGACATTTGATAGATAGATGATGCGTAAGATTTTAGTCATATCCACACTATTTTTACTCTTTTCATGTAAGGAAAAATTGGTTGAGCCCCCAAAAGATTTGATTCCCGAAAAAGAGATGACTGAAATATTATATGATTTGGCTGTACTGAACGGAATGCGGACAACAAATCCCACTAATCTAAAGAATTATGGTATAGAGACGATGCCCTATATCTACGAAAAATATAAAATTGATAGCCTCCGTTTTGTAACCAGTGATCGATATTTTGCTTCAGAACCAGTGATTTATCAGCGAATGTACCAGACCATCGTCAATCGTTTAGAAAAACGTATTAAAGAACTTGACAAGGCCAAGGAGAAGAAAAACGACAGTATTAAGGCAAGAAATGAAAAAATACGAGATAGCCTGAGCAAACAAAATATGTCTACGACAAAGCCTGTTCCGATAAAAAAATAGCACAGTATTTTTGGGTAGAGCCCTGTAAATCTTCGAATTCAAAACCTAAGGACTCCTTGATTTTAGTGTTGTCATAGTTATCCCTGAATTTTAATTGTTGCGCCAACATTTTTGTCAATAGCCTTCTTTTTCCGAAGAGATTGGCTCGTAGCCAATCCATTCTCCATAAAGCTTCAAGCATCCAAGGCTTAATTTCTTTTTTTGGAATTGGCTTTTTCAACCCCTTGGCCAAAAGTTCGGCAAATTGTCTGTATGTCCAGTTTTGGTTGACCAGGATATAGCGCTCATTTTTAACGTCAGCTTCCATCAAATGGGTCATGGCATTGACTACATCATTGATGCCAACAAATCCTGTTCCGTGGGGTAAATAGTAACGAGGTGCTTTATAGGCTTGATAAAAGAAGCTTCCGCTACTGCTCTTCCAAAATCCCGGGGCCACTATGATGCCCGGATTAACGATTGCTACGGCAAGCCCTTCTTGGGATGCCCTCCAAACCTCCATTTCAGCATGGTATTTAGAAATGGCATAGGTCGTGGAGCCATCAACCCCTTCATTTTGTTCGGTTATAGGTTTTTGACCGACACTAGGGCCCAATGCAGCAATCGAACTTGCAAAACATAGCTTTTTAACCATGTGACCCAAACAGAGATTGACGATGTTAGCAGTACCTTCAACATTGGTTTTCAATAGTTTTTTATCGTCTTTGGGATCGAAAGAAACCAGCGCTGCAATATGATAAACTTTGGTAATTGAAACAAAGGCTTTTTCCAAAGCAGGTATGTCGTTTACATCAGCTTGAACCCATTCAATTCTTTCCAGAAAAAGTGTAGGTGTGTCGGTATAATAGGAAAAAAGTTGCTCAACACGCCTTATTTTCCCTTCACTTCGGTAGGTTGCACGAATTTTAGATTCTTTTTGACAAAGGGCAAAAAGAAGATGTGCGCCGACCAATCCCGTACCTCCTGTAACCAATATCATACTCAAATGTACCTATTTGAGGTATAATGTATAGTCAAACGACAGCAAGATTTTATATTTGCATGGATTTTTGAAAACCGTCTATGATTACCAAGAATTTTGTAGAAGAATTGAAGTGGAGGGGCATGTTGCACGATGCCATGCCTGGGACCGAAGAACATTTATTGTCTGAAATGCAGTCTGCCTATCTGGGTATTGACCCTACTGCTGATTCTTTGCATATTGGTCACTTGGTAGGGGTGATGATGCTTCGTCATTTTCAGTTGGCGGGCCATAAGCCATTCGCCTTGGTCGGTGGAGCAACGGGAATGATTGGTGATCCTTCAGGAAAGTCGGCTGAGCGAAACTTGTTGGACGAAAAGACGTTACGTCACAACCAAGAGGCATTGAAAAAACAGCTTTCAAAATTTCTTGAATTTGAGAGCAATGCACCAAACGCGGCAATTTTGGTCAACAATTACGATTGGATGAAAGACTTTACATTTCTAGATTTCATTCGGGATATTGGAAAGCACATCACCGTAAATTATATGATGGCCAAAGACTCCGTGAAAAAGCGCTTGTCTGTCGAGGCCAAAGAAGGGATGTCGTTCACGGAGTTTACCTATCAATTGGTACAGGGGTATGATTTTCTTTATTTGTATAAAAACCATAAGTGCACGCTGCAGATGGGGGGTAGTGACCAATGGGGCAATATCACCACAGGCACCGAGCTCATTCGAAGAATTGGAGGCGGTAAGGGTTACGCACTGACCTGTCCGTTGATTACCAAGGCCGATGGTACTAAGTTCGGAAAGACCGAAAGCGGAAATGTTTGGTTGGATCCAAAACGGACCTCGCCCTATAAATTCTATCAATATTGGTTGAATACTTCGGATGAAGATGCAGAAAAGTATATCAAAATTTTTACCTTCTTGACCAAAGAACCCATAGAACAACTGGTTTCTGAACATCAGGAGGCTCCTCACCTTAGGCAACTACAAAAAAGATTGGCCGAAGAAATTACGACCATGGTGCATTCAAAAGAAGACCTTGATAGTGCAGTAAAAGCCAGTTCCATTTTGTTTGGTAGATCCACTTCCGAAGATTTAAAGCAATTGGATGCCCCTACTTTTTTGGATGTTTTTGATGGGGTGCCACAGAAAGAACTTTCCATTGAAGAACTCGAAAATGGTTTGGATATGATTGGTGCCCTAGCAGCTAAAACGGGCTTCTTGGCTTCCAATGGAGAGGCCAGGAGAGAATTGAAACAGAATTCCATTTCGGTCAATAAAGAAAAGGTCAAAGAAGACTACGTGATTACCAAAGCCGACCTGATCAACGGGCAATTTGTGTTGCTGCAAAGGGGAAAGAAGAACTATTTTGTGTTGGTCTTTAAATGACCATTAGATTACAGCCCCTTATATCGGCATGGTCAAACCTCCCCAAGACTTCAAAGGCGTTTTGGCTCACCATCTTCCCGAGATCTTGGGTCGCTATAAAAGAACACGAATTAACATTGGCCAGGTCAATAATATTAATCCCTCCTGTTTTTCCCATTTTTTGATAGGTCAAGGGGTCTTCAGTATCACGAATCAATATGCTCATCCAAGGCGGACAATGAAAGATACCTTCCCTTTTAGCGTAGGCCTGTGACAGTAATTCCGTCATGCCATATTCTGAGTGAATGGTTGGTACGCCAAAAGCCTTTTTAAGGATAGCATGTAGTTCATTGCGCACCATCTCCCTGCGTCTTCCCTTCATACCTCCGGTTTCCATAACAATCACATTACTGAGTTTAAAATCAACACGTTCGGCCAAATCGAGTAAGGCAAAACTCACGCCCAAAAGCAATACTTTTTCATTGTTGGCCACCAAGCGCCGGAGCGTCGCAGTAAGCTCATTGAGATTATTTAAATAGAATCCGCTGTTGGGATGTTTTGATTGCGAAATCATGGTATTGGCCATATAAATTAGGGAAGATCCCTCTCTTTCTAAATATGACGGAAGCAGCGCCAAAATACAATACTCTGAAACTGGGCCATAAAACAGTTCAAAAGCAATTTGGAAACTCTTATCATATATGCTGAGATCGCTTACGAAATGGTTGCTCGTTGTTGCACCCGTTGTTCCGCTACTCGTAAATACAACTTCTGGTATGGCATGCTCAATAATAACTTTTTTGGACTTAAAAAATTGAATGGGTAAAAAAGGAATGTCTTTTAGTTGCCTTACTGTTTCATGCTGAATTTTGAGATAGTGACAAAACTCGTGATAAACTTTATTTTCTCGATATTGATATTGAAAAATTTGAAGCGCTTTTTCATGGAACTCTTCCGGACTGTTTATTGAGAATACATGGTGCTGATTGAATTCCATTAGGCAAAATTACTATGAACACCATCAAACTTTTTCAATTGGCCAAAAAATAGTTTTTCCACCCGTTTTTATCTTTTTTCATCGCATCATACTCTTTTACGTTCCCAAAGAACCTTCATTTCATAAAATGAGACAGGATGTTCTAATACAAAGGGTTTGAAACGAAATAAAAAAAGCCTTAAATCTCGTGACTTAAGGCTCTTGAACAATTAATAGTTTGGGTAGTTATTTGACCACTAATTTTCGGGTCATCGTTCTTTTTTTCTCGGTCACTTGCAGTACATATACTCCGGGAACCAATCTAGAAATATCCAGGGTGTTGGTCGTAATTTTATCTCGAAGCACCACATCACCAAAAACATCAAATATCTGAATTTCTTTCGCGCCGTTTAGTGCTGTGGTAATGTAAACTTCCTCACCGTAGGCGGGGTTTGGATACATTTTAAAACCTTTCAATTTAGTTGGTTCAGCATCATTGATGCTTACCAGTTCTTGTCCGAAAGTGAATAAGGGTGCCATAAGTAGAAGGATGTAGAGTTTTTTCATACACTGCTATTTGGGACTGTAGCAATGTAAATGTATGGTAATCAGCCACAAGACAGTAAAATATGTTGTGAAACGTAAAAATTTGTCGGTGTGGTCGACGAACTACCAAAAATTTTAAGAGATTAGGCCCAATTTATTTGATGACCAGCTTTCGTGTAGCGACCTTATCTTTTTCAATAACCCTTAAAATATAAACTCCTTTATTAAGGTTTGAAAGATTGAGTTCTTTCCCCAAAATAGTGGTTTGTAGTACTTGTGTGCCCAGCACATCAAAAATATGAATCGCTTTCGGGGCGTCTAAAGTAGTATCAACGAATACCTTGCCGTTGACCGTTGGGTTAGGATATAATTTGAACCCTTCAATGTCGCCAGAAACCTGAGCCTGTTGGGAAAAGGCAAAAGAAATGGAGAAGAAGAAAAGTACGAAGTAGATTTGCTTCATAAAGTGTTGATAACAAAGGGTATGCCAAATATAGAAATTTCAAAAAGGCTCTGATAGATTTAAGCAGAAAATACGTACGGTTTTCGATGAACTGCACAAAAAAGCCCCGCATTTGCAGGGCTTTTTTGATGTAATGACGTTTTTTTAGAACTTGGTACTGTAAGATAGCGAGAAAGATTGTCCTGGTTTAAAAAGCGAATATATCTGGTTAGAAGACCTAAAAGACTCAAATTCACTTAAACGTTCGTCATCCAAAATATTGGAGACCCTAAAAGAAATTTTATTTTGCTTTTGCGCACCAAAACTCTTACTTAAACTAAATCGCAAGTCATTAAAAGGACGGGTGAAAACGTCACCAACATTACCGTCGCTTACAATTTCAAGTGTTGAACCTTGGACGTTGTAAAATAATCCGCCGGCCCAACCATTTTCTGGATTGGTATAGTTTACACCTAAGTTGATTATGTAAGGGGATTGCCCTTGTAGTTCCCGCTCTGTTGGAGGTGCTTCACCATCTCTTAAGTTCTGCGGATCTGACCGTCGCTCTTGTTCAAAAATTCCAAAATCTTGACGAGAATCGATTAAGGAATAGTTTCCGTTAAAAAAGAAATTGTTTAATCCAACAAAATCCAAAGACTTACGCAACTCTATTTCTGCTCCGATAACCCTGGCTTCCCCAAGGTTTAAAGGAATAAACTGATTGGGTGCTCCCTGAATAAAACTTATCTCAATAGGATCTTGAAAGGTTTTATAGAAACCGCTCAGCGCAAAAAAGTTGTTGCCTTCACCATATCTTTCAAACCTTAAGTCATAGTTATTGATATAGGTAGGGCGTATGTCGGGGTTACCGTTAAATATACTACCGGCCACAGGGTCAATAATGGCCGCAGTTGAGGCCTCTTTAAATGAAGGTCGAGCCGTGGTTCTTCCGTAAGAAGCCCTTATTTTTTTGCCGCCCTCTTCATCTAAGTCAAAAATTAAGTTTGCGGTAGGGAAGACATCAAATGCATCAATAAATTTAGCGGCATTGAACTCGGTACCATCAACACCGACTCCAGTATATTCTAATTGAAATTGCTCTACCCTTACCCCTAAAATAGCATTGAACCATTTTGTAAACTTTAATTCTTCTGAAACATAAAATCCTAAAATATTGATATCGGAATCGAAAGAATCAGAAGGATTCGAATCTTGTCTTACAAAAGTCCCTTCTCTAGGAGGGCGATTGATCAATATGTTTTCTGGTGCCAAAATTGCATCTGGGTCACCGTTGAACCGATCACTAAATTCTCCATTGAAATCTGCATTTGGTAAAGCAAATTGATTAATAAGAAACTCTCTGTTCTTGGTAATGTAAGAAGCTCCAAACTTCAGTTTTGCGTCATTATTGAATAGTTGATGCTTATTTGAAAAATCTACTTTACTGGCTATATTAATCTCCTCTAAATCCCTCCAAATACGCAAAGGATCCCCAGATTCGCTTGGGTTGATGGAACGGGCCCTATTTGGGTCATCCTCATCAATAAAGAAAGGTGTAATCCTAAAATCTTGATCTAATACACTGGCGAAGGTGACGTTGCTTTTCCAATCAATTTGCCAAGCAGCGTCCGTTCCCAGTGAATGCACACCATTTAAAGAGGCATTGGTAATTGAACGTTCTGTATATAATAAGGCAGTCCGTTCGCTCAAATTTGAATTTAAGATAACATTTCTTAAGGTAGTGAACGACGATTGTGTTTCCCCATTCTGGATATGGAGTAAATTTAGTTTGAATTTGTTTCGTTCTCCCTTAACTGTGATTCCTCCAAGACCTGTAAGCAATACATTATTGGTCGATAAATTTCCTCTGTTGCTTCTATCTTCCTGCAATTCGAATACTGAGTTGTCTTGACTTCTACGATAAACTTGACCATCAATAAAGTTTTCGAAGAACTGTGATTCATTTCGATACGATACTGCCGCTAGATACCCAAGTCTCCATGTTGCGTCATTATTGAGGTTGTACTGATTACCAAGATTAAAACCAAAATTGAAGTCAAGGTTGCTACGACTATCCTCAAGACCCATTTGCTGATCAAAGGTCTGTGTGAATGCCCTTAGTTCTCCGGTATTACTGATTGGTGTAAACTGTGAAATATCTTGGCTAAAGGGTAGGTTATTGGTACTATTGGCAAAACCGAAAGCTTGCCCTCCACTTTTGAAGGTTTGAAAATTATCATTAAAGTGAAAATTACTGTTGTATCCACCACCGATAGATATATTGTATTCTTCTTTAGTTGGAAAGTCTTTGGTGACGATATCAACAATACCTCCCGTAAAATCAGCCGATTGGTCGGCTGTAAATGATTTAACGACAATAAGGTTATCCAATAAATTTGTTGGAAATATGTCGAGCTGCAGGGTATTGCGATCAGGATCTAACCCTGGAACCTCAAGGTTGTTCAATAATGTTTTGGTATAGCGATCTCCTAAACCACGAACGAAAACGAATTTCCCTCCTTGTACGGAGACGCCGGGCACGTTCTTGACCGCACTTGCGATGTCACTGGCGCCAACCTTCTTTATACTTTGTAAGGAGAGTCCGTCAACTAACGCGATAGACTTTTTTTGCAGGTTCAGTACAGAGGCCTCCGTGTTTTTGGTTACCGTGGTGGTTACTACCACTTCGTCCAATTCACTGGCCAATGTATTTAAAGTGACATCAACAACAGCTTCAGTGTTTGCCGTGACCACCACCTCGGTAATTTCTTTGGTCTGGTAGCCTACATAAGAAAATACTATGGTATAAGTACCTTCTTCCAATTCCAAGGAATATTTTCCATCGAAGTCAGAAGTGGTTCCAATAGTGGTTCCTTTGGCCAATACATTGGCAAAAGGTAACACATCGTTAAATTCTGCATCGTTAATGGTACCGGTAACGAATCCGGTCTGTGCGTTTGCCAGAAAGCTTCCTAAGAGAGCAAAGGCAATACAATAAAAGAACAAATTTTTCATAAGGTCTTACTTATTTCAATAAGGCTGCGAAAATAGGAAAAGCCTGTTGTGTCAATGACCAACAGGCTTTAACTAATCGTTAAACTTTGATGAACTTCATCTATACTAGAAACCAAGAGCAATACCAGCAACAGACCATCCTGTAAACTGAGTAGTGTCTGCACCTCCAGAAGTACCAGTGCTTAAGAAGCCTGCCAACGTCAAATTTTGTGCATCATCAGTATTAGGTGTCTCGAATACGTCATTATCGTCGTTTTCGTCATCGCAATTTTCAATACAACCCACCCTAACATTAAAGATATCGGTAACCTCTCCTGTAAAGCCAGTTGGTAGTTCAACAACCCAGTTACTGAAAGTCAAGGAATCATCGAGTGCATTTTGGGTTACTCCATTGTTATCCAACTCAATATCTTTTCCTTCTGGGAATCCAGTGGCAAAAACGTTGTTAGATGCGCCTGTTGCGCCATCCCTGTAATCACCGAGTTCACCTTTTGACGCATCACTATTTCCGAAGAGGGTTGCATTTTCTATGGTAAAGGCACCTGGTGCATTACCTTCTGGACCGTCAATTTCAAAGGCATGATCGGAACCTGCGCCTTGTGCTACCACAACGTTACTTACTGTACCTGTGTAGGCTTGGTCGATGTCAATTGCATCATCATTTTGTGCCCAAACAATAACATTGGACGCATCTACCGAGCCACCGAAAAATTCTACACCATCATCTACGTTGGCAACAACTTCAATAAAGCTTACCGTTGTTCCATTTCCTACACCACCAAAGGTTATACCGTTGATTTCATTTCCTGATCCAATATTGGTACCTCCATGACGTACGGAAACATATCGAATAGTTCCAGAATTATCATCTACGTCATCTCCACCGTAGTTTCCATTGACATCTGTTGCAGGAATGCCTTCAATTTGTGCCGTACCAGAATTGTCAGCAACCGATATAGGTGCGCTGCCCAATACAATCAATCCACCCCAAAGACCTCTGTCATTTTCAGTCAAATTGGGACTGGATACCATACCGGGTTGGATTTGGTCGTCAGTGGACGTAAAAATAATAGGTGCTGCAGCGGTACCTGTAGCATTTATGGTCGCACCCCTTGCAATAACTAAGGCAGTAGCATTTGAACCTTGGCCAGGAGCTCCTTTGATGACAGTACCGGCCTCGATGTTCAATGTAGCTCCAGATTCGACGGCAATACGTCCGTTCAATCTATATATATTGTCGGCAGTCCACGTGACTTCAGATGTAATATTATCATCAACATTTATTTCAGAAGCAACACAAGCTGGGCAGTTAGGTCCGCCACAATCCAGACCGGTCTCGCCATTATTCATAATTCCATCATTACACGTTCCACCGGTGCCAGTTGTAGGGGGATCACAAGCATCACCGGAACCATCACCATCAGTATCCATTTGGTCGGCATTAGCTACTTGAGGACAGTTGTCAATGGCATCAGCAATGCCATCACCGTCGGCATCCAATACTACAGGGTTACCCTCGTCATCATCGCTACATGCGGTTAAGGTTAAGGCTAAAATGGCCAACATACCTAAGAAAAACTTTTTCATACTATTTTAGTGTTTGTGTTTTGGTAATTGGAGCTATTATCTCCATTTAAATTCACTGCAAATAAAAATGCCGGTTGTAAAAGCAGAGTTACGCACATGTTAAAGGTTGATTTTATAACCATTACCAAAAGGTTATGAGATTAAATCAATGTTAAGCGCCCGATAGGTTAGTGTATTATATTTACATTTGGATGTTTCAGAATCCATTCCAATCATGAAAACCAAAGACATTAAGATACTTCTTGTTGATGATGAACCAGACATTTTAGAGATTGTCAGTTATAATCTTTCTTCGGAAGGATATGATGTTTTTACAGCAAAAAATGGTGTTGAGGCAGTGACAAAGGCCAAAAAGAAACAACCCCATTTGGTCATACTTGACGTAATGATGCCCGAAATGGATGGTATTGAGGCATGTGAGTTGATGCGCAGTACACCTGGTCTTGAAAATACGGTCATTACCTTTTTAACGGCCCGAGGTGAGGACTATTCTCAGGTAGCGGGTTTCGAAGCCGGGGCAGACGATTATATCACCAAGCCCATAAAACCAAAGGTGTTGGTGAGTAAGGTCAAAGCACTATTACGTAGGTTAAAGGACAACACGGTTGAAGTGGAAGACATTGTCAAAGTAGGCAATATTGTAATTGATCGTGAAGAATATAAAATCATAAACGACGGAGAGGAATTGATTCTACCCCGTAAAGAATTTGAACTATTATCGTTGTTGACCTCAAAACCCAATAAGGTATTTAAGCGAGAAGTTATATTGGATAAGGTATGGGGCAATGAGGTGGTCGTTGGTGGCCGCACTATTGATGTTCATATTCGAAAACTTCGTGAAAAGATTGGCGACCATCATTTTAAAACGGTTAAAGGGGTAGGTTACAAGTTTGTGCTGTAATGGCTGTTGCGCTTAAAACATCGTATCGCTTTGCGTTTCGTTCTTCTTTGTTTATTTCTATACTACTATCCCTAGTCCTTACCATATTGTTATGGTTATCAGACCTATTGGTTTGGTATGTTCCCCTACTTTTTTTGGTGCTATCGTTTTTGCTTTCTTTTTTGGTATTGCAGGCCAGGGTTGAGCGGTTCATTTATCGAAGGGTAAAAAAGATTTATGATGATGTTTCTTTATTGGAATCCTCTTCATTTTCATCAAAACCCATTACGACCGACATGAAGACATTGACCGAAGAAATTGAAAAATTTGCGCAAGACAAAAAAATTGAAATTGATACCCTAAAAATCCGTGAAGAATACAGAAGGGACTTTCTGGGTAATGTATCCCATGAGCTAAAAACGCCGCTTTTTACCGTTCAAGGGTATATTTTGACACTTTTGGATGGCGCCATAAATGATAAAAAAGTAAGTGAGAAGTACCTTAAGCGCGCCAGTAAAGGGGTGGAGCGTTTGATTTACATTGTGAAGGATTTGGATATGATTACCAAATTGGAAACGGGCGATCTCAACGTTAAAAAGGAACCCTTTGATATCGTAGATCTTATTCAAAACGTTTTTGAGCTCCTTGAAATGCGGGCGGCCAAAAAGGAAATCTCCCTGACTTTTGATATGGAGTATCATGAACCCATTTATGTGCTGGGAGATTCAGAAAAAATACAACAGGTATTGACCAATTTATTGGTAAACTCATTGAAATACGGTCATCAGAACGGAACCACTGAGGTAAGCGTCGAAAACTTGATAAAAAATAAGGTCATTGTTCGTGTTACCGATAACGGAGAGGGCATTCCAAAAGAGCATATTCCCCGTTTGTTCGAACGTTTTTACCGTGTAGACCAGAGTGGTAGCCGAAAAGAAGGGGGTTCAGGGCTTGGGCTATCGATAGTCAAACATATCATGGAGGCCCATGGGGAAAAAATTTATGTTGAAAGTGAGGTAGATGTGGGCTCTGAGTTTTCCTTTACGCTTGAAAGAATCAAAAAGAGTCTTTTGTAATCAATCGTTTGTTTAAAAGACGCCAGGCCAGAATACTCTTGAACGCTGTTCAAGTCATTCAAAATGAATTTATCTTGTGTTGAGAAAGGTACAATTCCCTTCTTATGCAATCTCTGGGCAAGATATTCTTGTTCATACTGGCCTGGGGTAGGAATGAAAAAGGCCTTTTTTTCGAGCTTGGCCAAATCCATAATTGTCGTATATCCAGAACGGCATAAGATGATTTCACTCGAATTGATTGCCGTTTGAAGTTCTTGTGATTGCATGTAGTTATGCACGTATACCTTTGCGTTTTTGAAGTGTAGGGTTTCAATACATTTCTCTGCCTCAATCTTTCCTTTTACAAATAGAACGTTTCCCCTAAATTGCTTTAATTCTTTCAACAGTTGTTTGGCCAACATTCCGCGTTGGGGTTCGGGTCCTGAAAGCAGGATCATTACATCATACTTTATCGGAAGTGCTTCTTTTTGAAACCTACTCAATGGACCAAGGTATTCAATATGGAACGCTGCTTTTTTCAAATGCCCAAGTTTTCCAGTGAGATTGGGCTTGCCCGCTACATCGGGAACCCAGCATACATCGAATTTTTTGATGACCTCACGATGTGCCTTTGAGCTGAACCAAGTGGTATTGCCCGAAAGTACATTGAGTTGATGTGTTATGAATACCGAAGGCACTTTTTTGTAACGGACCCCAAGGCGATTGTCTGAAATGATAGCTTCAATTTGGTGCGCTTTCACAAGCCTTTTCGTCGCCTTCCTTTCTTTTGCAATCGTTTTCAAGACCTTGGGAGAATCCCAAATCATCTTTAATTTAAAGTGTTTTCCTTTTTCGGCATACTTAATATCATATGATGGTAGTGCGAAACTTTGTAGTTGGGGAAACTCCTTCCGTAACAATTTCAATGCCACACCGTCAGAGGCTATAATGGGTTCAAAGCCGTGCAAAACAAGCGCTTGAATAATCGGAATACATCGCGTGGCATGGCCAAGGCCCCAGTTCAATGGCGCTATTAAAACACGTTTAGAATTTGACATTACCTGCAAAGGAACATACCCTATGATGGAAGTACTTTTCCTTAGTTTTGCCAAAACTTTAAGTTATTGTTTTGGGCAGTAAGAACAAGCTAAAGCGTTTTGCGGAAAACGCCACTTTTTCGAATGTTATTCAGCCGAGTCGCGAACAGGTCGTTGAAGGTTTCCCTTTAAAAGGAAAATGGCACGAACACTTTCAAAATGAAAATCCTTTGGTGTTGGAACTTGGCTGTGGGAAGGGAGAATATACCGTTGGTCTAGCCCAACGCTATCCGGAGAAGAACTTTATTGGAATAGACATTAAGGGTGCCCGGTTTTGGCGGGGGGCCAAAACGGCTTTGGAGGAAAACTTGTGCAATGCGGCCTTCCTTAGAACGCAAATAGAGTTGGTTGATTTATTATTTGCTGCGCACGAGGTCGATGAGATTTGGATAACCTTTCCTGATCCACAAATCAAATATAAACGCACCAAACACCGGTTGACCAATGCCGCTTTTCTAAAAAAATACCGGTCAATTCTCAAACCAGGGGGGATAGTGCACCTGAAAACCGATAGTGAGTTTATGCATGGTTACACCTTAGGTTTGTTACATGGTCAAGGTTGTGAAATACTCTATGCCAATCATGACGTCTATAAAAATGAAGGTGCCCCTCGGGAAGTATTGGAAATACAGACTTTTTATGAAAATCAGTATCTTGAGGTGAATAAGGCCATTACCTACATTCAATTTAGACCGACCAACTAAATAATGACCCAACTGGTACTTCTTTTTGTGGCGACTTTTGTTGCGGCCGTTCTGGCCTCTGCTCCACCCGGACTTTTGAACGTCAATGCGGCGAAAGTAAGTGTGGAAAGAGGTAAGAAAAACGGAATTTTATTTAGCTCCGGTATAGCGGTAATGGTGATGTTCCAAGCCTATTTGGCCGTGCGCATTGCGAAATTTTTATCCAGAAACCCTGAGGTCATCTCTTGGTTGATGAAATCTGCCATACTGATTTATGCCGTCTTGGCGGTATTCTTCTTTTTTAAGGCCAAGAAAAAGCAAGAACACCAAATTGTGACACATCAAGGCACTTCAAAAAGTAGTTTTACCAAAGGGCTCTTTCTCGCCGCATTGAACTTATTACAAATTCCATTTTATAGCGGACTGAACACCTTTTTCCACGCTAAGGAAATCATGAATTTTGAAATTTTGGATGAGGTGTTGTTCATTCTGGGGGCAGGCCTGGGCACATTTTTGGTCATGTATACCTATGTTTTTTATTTTAATAAGATGGAAATGAAATCCAATCGGTTTTCAAAGAATTCAAACTATATTCTTAGCATTCTAATGCTAGTGTTGTTGGCCATCACTTTAATTCGCTTGTTCAATGGCTAAAAAAGAGGAAATCAATTTTTTTGATAAGGTCTATGAGGTAGCCCAACAAATTCCGTACGGTAAGGTAACTTCTTATGGTGCTATTGCGAAATATTTAGGTGCTGCTCGAAGTGCTAGAATGGTGGGTTGGGCGATGAACAATTCCTTGGGCAAGGATGTACCTGCCCATCGCGTGGTCAACCGGGTGGGCGTACTTACCGGAAAACATCACTTTGATGGTACCAACCTAATGCAACAACTGTTGGAGAACGAGGGTATTGAGGTTGTTGACAACCAAATCGTAGATTTTAAAAAACATTTTTGGGATCCGGTGAAAGAGTTGCAATAGTCTGTCAGATTGAGCGCTACCGATGGCTATCGGCACGAGATATCCCACAATTTGTAAATTTTTCGAAAATTAGGATAAATCATCAAATAAGAGGAACCTATCCTATCATCTTCACTTTCAATAAAAAGGATTTAAAATCTTGGGTCCACGACGTATCTTTGTACTCTGGATTTAGTTGAAAAATTATCGCCTAAAAACGAGAAATGAAGTTTACAAAGAAAGAAGTCCTAGCGGCATTAGAGCATATTTCGGCACCTGGTGAAGGGCAAAATATCGTTGAGAGTGGATCGGTCACCAATGTCCAGGTTTTTGGCGACGAGGTTGAGGTAGATGTGACGATTAATAATCCAAGTCTTCAAGCGCGAAAGAAGACCGAGGTTGAGATTTTAAAAATCATTCATCAGAAGGTTTACGAGAAGGCGAAGATAAAGGTGAATTTAAAAGTAGATGCACCTGCTAAACCCAAGGTGAACGAAATCAAGGGGAAACCTATTGCAGGCATCAATAATATCATTGCTGTAGCATCAGGTAAAGGAGGGGTAGGTAAGTCTACCGTTACTGCAAATTTAGCCGTAACCTTGGCCAAAATGGGCTTTAAAGTGGGGTAGTTGGATACCGATATTTACGGCCCATCCATGCCCATTATGTTTGATGTGGCCCAAGAGCGACCGCTATCGGTCAATGTTGATGGAAAAAATAAAATGAAACCGGTAGAGAATTATGGGGTTAAAATGTTATCCATCGGCTTTTTCACCCAACCCAATCAGGCGGTCATTTGGCGTGGACCTATGGCGAGCAAAGCCTTAAATCAAATGATTTTTGATGCGCATTGGGGGCAGTTAGATTTTTTGTTGCTCGATTTACCCCCGGGTACCGGTGATATTCATTTGAGCATCATGCAATCACTTCCCGTTACCGGAGCGGTTGTGGTGAGTACGCCACAAGAGGTTGCCTTGGCCGATGCCCGTAAGGGTGTGGCGATGTTTCAGCAAGAGACAATTAATGTTCCCGTGTTGGGAATCGTTGAAAATATGGCTTATTTCACTCCTGAGGAACTCCCTGAAAACAAATATCATATCTTTGGTAAGGATGGAGCCAAAAATTTGGCGCAAGATTTGAACGTTCCTTTTTTAGGAGAAATTCCATTGGTACAAAGTATTCGTGAAGCCGGCGATGTAGGAAGGCCAGCAGCATTGCAGACGGGAACCCCGACCGAGGCAGCTTTTGAAGAAATGACCAAGAGTGTTGTTCAAGAGTTGGTACAACGCAATAAAGATTTGCCTCCGACAGAAGCAATAAAAATTACAACGATGGCGGGCTGCGCCGCCGTTAAAAAGAAATGAGTATGACAGCAGAAGAAATACAGACCAATGTAGAGAAAGCTTTGGATGAAATTCGTCCTTTTTTGCAAAGTGATGGAGGAGATATTTCGTTGGTTTCCATCGATAATGGTAATTCAGTCAAAGTACGGCTTGAAGGAAACTGCATAGGTTGTTCCGTTAACCAAATGACCCTTAAAAGTGGTGTCGAAATGACCATAAAGAAATATGTTCCTCAAATAGAGGAGGTCATCAACCTTAGTTGAAATTGACAATCTTCATCAAAATCCATTTTTCAGAATTCTAGATTTACCGAAATTTTAAGTTAGGTATGATTACAACCGATATATTGATTATTGGTGCTGGCCCAACCGGGCTTTTTGCCGTTTTTGAGGCAGGACTTTTAAAGTTAAAATGCCATCTTATTGATGCCCTTCCGCAACCCGGCGGACAGTGCTCCGAGATTTATCCCAAAAAACCTATTTACGATATCCCCGGTTTTCCTGAGGTACTTGCAGGCGATTTGGTCAGTAACCTAATGGACCAAATAAAACCATTTCAACCGGGTTTTACCTTGGGGGAGCGTGCCGATGGTATTGAAAAATTAGAAGACGGAACGTTTATTGTAACCACCAATAAGGGCACAAAACACCATGCCCCAATTGTAGCGATTGCAGGGGGGCTGGGTAGTTTTGAGCCGCGCAAACCGCAGTTGGAAAATATAGTTGATTTTGAAGATAAAGGGGTCGCGTACATCATTCGTGACCCAGAGGTCTATCGCGATAAAAAAGTGTTGATTGCTGGTGGTGGCGACTCTGCGTTGGATTGGTCCATCTTCTTGGCCGATGTCGCCAAAGAGGTGACCTTGGTTCATCGAAGAAATGAGTTTCGTGGGGCCTTAGACTCCGTAGAAAAAGTCCAGGAACTAAAGAATCAAGGTAAGATTCATCTAATTACTCCTGCCGAGGTAGTTGCCTTGGAAGGAGAGGACACTTTGGAAGCAGTTGTCGTGCGCAAAAACAGTACCCCAAAGGAAGACCAACGCATCGAAGTGGATAGTTTTATTCCCTTGTTCGGGTTATCCCCAAAGTTGGGGCCGATTGCGGATTGGGGCTTGGACATTGAAAAAAATGCCATCAAGGTGGACAATACGTTAGATTATCAAACCAATATTCCCGGTATTTACGCGATTGGTGATGTGAATACGTATCCCGGAAAGTTAAAGCTGATTCTTTGTGGATTTCATGAGGCGACATTAATGTGTCAAAGTGCCTATCAACGCATTTTTCCTGATAAGAAATATGTCATGAAATATACTACCGTTGGTGGGGTGGAAGGCTTTGATGGAAGTAAAAAAGAAGCACCAAAAGCTGTGGTGAAAACAATTAATTAACTTCCCCTCTATAAAGAGGGGATTGAGGGGTGTGTAAATGATAGTTAAATACAATCCCAAACTCAAAGAACTGGCTAGGCAACTTCGTAACAACGCTACCAAATCGGAAATTCGATTATGGCAAAAGTTGAAGAGGGGACAAATGTATGGTTATGACTTTCACCGTCAAAAACCAATTGATGAGTTCATTGTTGATTTTTTCTGTAACAAACTACAGCTTGCCATTGAACTTGATGGTTATTCCCATGAAATCCTAGAGGTATGGGAAAAGGATGTTATTAAAACGAAAAGGCTGAATGAAATTGAAATTAATGTGCTTCGTTTTTCAGATTTTCAGGTTTTGAATGATATTGAAAATGTACTTTTAGCGATTGAAGATTACATTGTGAAATTTGAGGAAAATGGGTTTACACCTCCCTCCGTCCCTCCTTTCTAGGAGGGAAGTCAAATAGTTTTATGTCAGACATTAAAATAAAAATAATCGATCGGGAAGGTGTTCTTCATGAAGTGGATGCCCCTACGGACATGAATATGAATCTTATGGAGCTCGTTAGGGCGTATGAACTCGCCCCAGAAGGCACTATAGGGATATGCGGGGGTATGGCCATGTGCGCTTCTTGTCAATGTTACGTAAAATCAACACATGAACTTCCTGAAAAATCGGATGATGAAGAAGCCATGTTGGCAGAAGCTTTTAATGTAGAGGACAATTCCCGTTTGGGATGCCAATTGCATATCACTCCAAATATGGAAGGACTGGAGATAGCGTTAGCACCTGAAGAACTCTAGTATTTTCTTTCTGACCAGTGGGTTAGATCCTTGCCTGGTAGGTAAACAGGTTGTAGTACCGACCTTTGGCAGCAATCAATTCTTCGTGCGTACCCTGCTCCGCAATACGCCCCTTTTCAATAACTAAAATTTGATTCGCTTTTCTGATAGTGCTCAATCGATGGGCAATGACAAAAGTCGTTCGGCCCTTTGTAAGTTCGGCCAAACTTTTTTGAATCAAGGCCTCACTTTCTGTGTCTAGATTGGATGTGGCTTCGTCCAAAATCAAAATTTTAGGATTTGCCAATACGGCTCGTGCAATGGCAATCCGTTGCCGCTGCCCTCCAGAGAGTTTGACCCCTCGCTCACCGATTAGGGTATCCAAGCCGTCGTCAAAACGGTCCGTAAATTCATTGACATAGGCCGCGACGACTGCCGCCTCGAGTTCTTCTTTTGAAGCATTCGGCCTTGGAAAAAGAATATTTTCACGAATGGTGCCCTCGAATAAAAAATCATCTTGCAATACTACTCCTAAAAATTGACGAAAACTGGTGAGATCAACCTTCGATAAATCATTGCCATCAATCGTTATCTTCCCCGCATCTGGATTTAGAAAGCTTGCTGCCAATCCTGCAATCGTACTTTTACCGGAACCAGAGCTTCCGACCAGGGCAATGACTTCCCCCGCTTTAGCCTCAAAATTAATGTTGTGCAGTACCTCTTTATTTTCCTCATACGCAAAGGATACCTCCTCAAATACCATATCGCCCTTTACTGATTCCAGTTGAATGGTTCGGTCTTTTTCCTGTGCTTCGGCGGTTTTGTTCATCAATTCTTCAGTCCGGTCGAGTCCGGCCAAGGCCTCCGTCAGCTGACTGCCGATATTACTCATTTGAACAATGGGTGCCACCATAAGAGCCAATAAAAAGGTGAACTCAAAATATTGGCCTGTAGTGAGTTCTCCTTGTATCATCAGATAACCACCATAACCCATCATGATTCCTGTTGTTGCGAGTCCCAAAAGAAATGTTGATGAACTGGTCATAAAAGCTGTTGCTGTAAGGCTCTTTTTTACGTTTTGGTAAAGGCGTTCCACACCACTTTCAAATACCTTTGCTTCTTGTTCCTCAGCATTGAAGCCCTTGCTGACCCGAATGCCACCTAAGGTTTCAGTCAGTCTCCCTTTGACTTCTGCATTTATCTTTCCACGGTCCCGAAACACAGGACGAATTATTTTAAAGGCTTTCAAGGCGATAAAGGCAAAAACAATCAGTGGGATAAAAGTGAGCAGCGTCATTTCAGGACTTATCCTCAGCAATAATATGAGCGAAACAACGGCAGTAATCGTTCCTCCTACCAATTGTACCAATCCGGTTCCAATAAGGTTTCGTACCCCTTCTACATCACTCATGATTCGCGATACCAATGATCCTGACTTCGTATTGTCAAAAAACCGAATGGGCAAGGACAATACTTGTTTTTGTACTTGTGCCCGCAGTTCAGAAATCATGTATTGCGCTTGAATACTCAGTACTTTGGTCAATAGGAATGACATGATTGCCTGAACCAAAAAGGAAAGTATGACCACCACCACCAAAATTTTTAAAAAATCATAGTTTTTGTTGGGTACGATATCGTCTAAAAAGTAGCGTAGTGATACTGGTGCCACAAAACTCGCCGCTTTGTTAATTATGATTAAGAGCAAGCCCAAAAAGACCAGATTTCTTCTTGGCCAAATGATGGTCTTAAACGCTTTTAGGATACTTACTTTTTTGTCTGCCATACCATACTGAAAACGAATTGCAAGATACTTTAAATAGAAGCTAAAATCGGTGTGGTTCGCACCAACGGTTAATTTTTTGAATAAATTGGGAACAGTATCTTTAAGGACGGTAATTGCATAATCTAAAAACTATGAGAACCCTATTTTTTTTATGTGTCATTGTATTTGCGGCGTGTACATCGAAAGAGATGAATCCTGAAATTGAAAAATGGGAGGCCCAGGCGCAACGTGTTGAAATCATCCGTGATGATTTTGGAGTGCCCCATATCTATGGTAAGACTGACGCTGATGCTGTTTTTGGTTTGCTCTATGCCCAACGTGAAGATGATTTTAACCGTGTGGAACAGAATTATATTTGGGCTACAGGTCGTTTGGCGGAGGTAGAAGGTGAAGAGTCCATTTACAGTGACCTACGGGCAAATCTATTTATGACCGAGGAAGAAGCCAAGACGAATTATGAGAAAAGTCCTGATTGGCTCAAAGCTTTATGTGATGCTTTTGCAGACGGTATTAATTATTATCTCTACACGCACCCTGAAGTAAAACCTAAATTGTTGACCCGTTTTGAACCCTGGATGCCCATGTATTTTAGTGAGGGTAGTATTGGCGGTGATATTGAGCGAATATCCACCTGTAAAATTAAATCGTTCTATGAGTCTGGAATGGAGTTGCCCGAAATGGAACTACTGGAAATGAAAAAGAAAGAAGAAATGACCGAACCCCAAGGGTCAAACGGAATTGCCATTTCAGGAGACTTGACCCAATCGGGCAATGCTATGCTGTTGATCAACCCGCATACCTCATTTTATTTTAGGGGGGAAGTGCATGTTGTATCTGAAGCAGGTTTGAATGCCTATGGTGCGGTTACTTGGGGGCAGTTTTTCGTATATCAAGGCTTTAATGAAAAAACGGGTTGGATGCACACGAGCACCTATACTGATGTGATGGATGAGTTTAAAGAAACCATTGTAAAAAATGATGGAAAGTTGTTCTATCAATACGGTCAAGAATTACGACCCGTCGATTCTACTTCCGTTACTTTGAAGTTTAAGACCAATAGTGGAATTGAAGAGAGAACCTTCCCGATGTATCGAACGCATCACGGCCCCATAACGCACGCTGTAGACACTCAATGGACGGCTTCTGCGATGATGTGGGAACCAGTGAAGGCTTTGGAACAATCTTACATCCGTACAAAACAGGATGGTTACAAGGGCTTTAGGGAGATGATGGATATTCGAACGAATTCTTCAAACAATACGGTTTATGCTGATGCCGAGGGTAATATCGCTTACTTTCATGGAAATTTTATCCCCAAACGGGATACTATTTTTGATTACACCCAGCCCGTTGATGGCGGCAATCCAAAAACGGACTGGCAAGGTTTGCATAGTGTCGATGAAAATATTTTGGTTAAAAATCCGCCCAATGGTTGGATACAGAATTGTAACAGCACTCCGTATACTGCTGCTTTGGAACATAGTCCCAAGCAAGGGGATTATCCCAAATATATGTCTCGCGACCAAGAGAACTTTAGGGGGGTGCATGCCATAGAACTCCTAAGAAATAAGTCCGGGTATACTTTGGATAGTTTGATTCAATTGGCACATGACCCATATTTACCTGCTTTCCGGGGGTTGATTACAGGATTGGTTCAAGCGTATTACCGCAACCCAAGGGAAGATTTGAAAAAACCTATTGAAACATTATTGAATTGGGATTTCAGAACTTCTACGGAGTCCGTGGCCATGACCCTGGCCCATTACTATGGTACGAAGTGTTTTCAGAAAGCTGAAAGACCGAAAGGACTCTATGCCATGCAACTCATTGAATATTGGGGAAACCAATTTCCTGACTTGGAGAAGTTGACTCTTTTTGCGGAGGTCATCAACAATCTAAACAACGACTTTGGTACATGGGAGCAGCCCTGGGGAGATGTCAATCGCTACCAACGGTTGAATGGTGATATCAGCCAAGACTTTGATGATGCCAAACCGAGTATCCCTATTGGTTTTGCCAGTGGACGATGGGGTGCGTTAGCCGCCTATGGAGCACGATATACTTCTGAAAATGCCAAAAAAATGTATGGAACAAGAGGGAACAGTTTTGTTGCTGCGGTTGAATTTGGGGAAAAGGTCAAGGCGAAGACCATTTTGGCAGGCGGACAAAGTGGGGACCCAAACTCACCTCATTTTGAGGACCAGATTCAAAAATATGCCGATGTCAGTTGGAAAGAGGCTGCCTATTACAAAGAAGATGTGCTTGAAAGGGCGAAAGCAACGTACCGACCAGGGGAGAGGAAGTAGGTTTGTTAAAGGTTAAAGGTGGAATGCTTTTCACATTAGGCCTATCGCTCCAATTAATGATGCCATGCATCGCTGATATTCAGATGTGAGTTGAGTCTGTAAGAATTTCTGATGAAGCGTCTTTTGTTCGTTTGAACCTTGTATTGGTTTTTGATTTTGGATTTGAATCTGACTACTCTTCTTCGTCTCCCTCAGGACTGGGCTCTTTAACTACGATCAAACTAGCTTTTGAACCCGTAGAAAGGTTCCATCGATTGTTATGCAATACCTTACCGGCTTCATCCGTTACAACGACCTGAGCTGTGTTCGGCCCTGATGAACCTTGGTTCAATGCCTCAAAATCCAGTCGATTGAAACCCTCTAGCAAATCAACGTTAATGCCCTTAAACGCGCCGGATAACAACAGATTGTATTCCACGACATTTCCATTGACATAAATTTTAACACGGTCACCATCGATATGCTCATGATCGCGTGCTACGATACCGATAAACTTTGCGTTTGTCTTGAAATCTCCAAGATATTGATCACCAAAGTGTTTGTTTGAGCCTTTCTTTTCACGTTCCCCAACTTTAGGGTCAATTTTCATGTCATAACCTGCCTGCCGTAACGTCCGATCAGGCAACATTTTAATTGGATTGTCTTTAGAGACCAAATCATCGTCTAAAACAGAGGGAAAACGAAGTACCGTACCTTGGTTACTGGGCAGGATATCAAGGTTATTTTGTCGGCCAATTTCCAAAGGTTTGGTCGTGGGTAAGTCCCCCTGGGCCCATGTACCTATAGGTAAAACCAATACTATAAGAAGAAATACAAAACGGTTCATCGCTATTTCTGTCGCAAAAGCAACTTAAAATTAACAAATACCCTGCCAATGATTTTATAAAGCGCTGTTAAATTCGATGTGTACCATAATACAAGGTTAAAGTCATCATAAATCGCTAAAAGAAATTGATGTTGGAATACTACTTGATGAATTTCGGTTTTAACTAAAAACACACTAAAATGAAAAAATTCTTATTCTTTGGAATATTACTTTGTGTAGTGGTTTCAACTGACCAAAAAGACGTAACAGACAGATTGATTAATAAAAAAGGTACATGGAACTTAACTGGAGATTTTTCGTTGGGTATTAATAACAACGAATCTGAAAATGAAGATAGTTTCTCTACGAATGACTCTAGATCAATTAATTTCAGATCAGCGGTTGGTCATACCGTCTCTGACAACTTGATTGTTGGTTTAGGATTTGGATATGGTAGAAGAACACAAGATTTGGATTTTTCAGCGAATGACGGGGCTTTTAACAATACAGAAAATACCACAAATACCTATTCGGTTTTTCCCTATGTAAAAAAATTCTTTGGACTAAGTAAAAGTCTAGCCTTTTTTATACAAGGAGAGGTACGGTATGATAGGTCGGAATTAGAACAAGAAACGATGAATGTTGGGCAATTCAACAGGGACAATAATACAGATTCTTTATTTGTGGGAATAAGACCTGGTATGACATTTTTTGTTTCTAAAAAATTCGCTTTCGAGACCAATTTTGGTTCTTTAGGATATTCAAGGTTTAGTTCAGAAGCAAATAACGGAGATTTAGATTCGAGTAGTACTGGTAATAGTTTCAACTTTGATTTTAACCCTTCTAATTTGTTCTTTGGCCTATCCTATTATTTTTAACCGTCATAATTAAGACAAATTTAAGCCCATTTTTTAGTAGGCTTTTTTTAATCCAAAGAAAGGGTGAAGCACGCGAATCCTCAAAATAACGAAGTGATATATCAACCACGAAAATCCGAAAGTACCGATAACCAGTAAGGTGGCTTTGGCCATAAAATTCCATTCCATATCGATGACGAAATACGCTAGGATAACGGTAATGGTTTGGTGAAGAATATAAAAAGGATATACCGCTCGATTGGCATATGCAAGGTTTTTATTGGGCCTATTGAGCCACTGTGCGGCGTATCCAAAGAGTACTAGAATCCACGACCAAAGGTTGACCACTTTCAAGAAGGCTTCCCCTAAATGATGTGGCAGCTCGTCTTCTTCAATAAATAACCAACGACCAACCATCAGGGTAAAGCTTATTATTCCTATCCAAAGGGCTTTTTTCTTTATAGTGTTCAGACTGGTCCAAAAGACTTGTTGCGTTGCCATTAATAAGAATCCGTAAAAGAACAAAATGAGATAAAATGAAATGGTAAACCAATCTCCAACCAAAGCCTTTGTCGAAGGGAAAAAGGGTTCTACAAAGCTTTCCAGTAGAAAAAGGGGAATGATAACGATATACAGACCGAAAGGTTTTTGTAGTTGTCTTTTTGTCCATTCCACCAGTTTTGAAGGTCTGCGTTTCAGTCGAACAAATAGTGGACCCAAGAGTAAGGAAAAAAGTAATAGGTAAGGTAAGAACCAAAGGTGGTGCCAACTGATATTTCCTTTAGGATAAGTGCCGCCGCGAAATAATTCGGTTTTATAAAATTGAAAAAAGGAACCAGTAAAATCACCATCCACAATCCGTTCAATATAGATTTGAGGGGGTACGATCAGTAACATACCAATGAATAATGGAATTCCCAGTCTAAGATATCTTTCCCACGAAAACTGCTTTAGACTTCTTTTCGACAATGCGTAATAGGTTCCCATTCCTGAGATGACGAATAATATGGGCAATCGCCACTGGTTTAAAAAAATCATGGGCCATCTGAGCCAATCGTAAATGACATTGTTTTTGATATGCCAGCCCCAAGGCACAAAAAACATTCCTACATGATAAAAAATAAGGAGTACGAATACGATGACCCTGAGCCAATCTAAATCGTAGCGTCGAATAGTACCTTCCATTTCTTTATTGTTTTGCACAAAGGTTGAGTAGAATCACGGAAGGGCCTAACAGGCGGTCGTCTGATATGTTCGGAATTACAATTGTGGAGAAAAAGACCCTCTATTAGTCCTTTTTTTGCTTTTCATAAGACGAAGGAGACGTACCTACAAACTTTTTAAAAGCAGCGTAAAATGCTGACTTTGAATTGAATCCAACAGAATTTCCAATGGCCTCAACGGTTAAATGGCTAAAATCGTGATGTAATAGCCGTTCTTTGGCCATCAGCACTCTTTTTTGATTAACGTAGTCGTTAAAGTTGAGGTTCAACTCTGAATTAATGGTTTTTGAAACGACATTCGAATTGACTTCAAGCCGTTCGGCAAGTCTTTTTAACGATATGCTCGGTGACAAATAGTAAGCATTTTTTTGAACTTCAAATTCAATACGTTCTATGTTCAAAGAATCAGTGGTTAACGTTTCATAGCGGTCCGTCAACCATGAATTTCCGAAGAATCTTGACTCTGAGAAAATGAAAAAACTACTGATGTAAGTAATCATCGTCATTGACAATACGATGTAGTGATCGCCTGCATCATTTTCATAATTTAAATAGACCACAAAAATCAATAGTAGTAAGAGTACTAAAAAGATGATGGTATTTCGGGTAAAAGCATATTTATCAATACGGATTTGCTTGCTTGAGTGTTTTCTATTTTTTCTGCTCTTTACAACCAATCGAATGGATAATCCCAAATAAAAAGCAAAACTAAATAGCAGTAGCCACCGAAATTCATCTTTAATGATTTGATAGTGATAGGTAGTGTTCTCAGGAACTTCAACCATAGGGAGATTGGGATGATAGGCATCTAAATATGCATTCAACTTTACCGAAAGTGGACTTAAAAAATACCCAATTTGAGTGATAGGATAAAGCAAAGGAAGCACGAAATGTGGCCACTGCTTTTTTAAACGAATTGGTTTACGTTCCAACAAAGCATATGTGAAAAAATAAATACTTGGGGCAATCAAGAGTACCAGGAATTCCGAAGAGTCATTCCAATGCAAGGTGTGCTTCATCAGGCCTGAATAACATAAATAGGTATCCGTACACACCAGCGCTTGAAAAAGTAAAGACCATCCAAATAGGCGAACAGGTGAACTCGCCTTAGAGCGAAGAAATATGACGAGGGTCAAGAAGTAGGCTTGGGCAATCCCCAAAAACATGAAGTGGGAGACCAAATTTTGCCTAACAGGAATTTGTTCGATTATGGTCTCTAAGTATTCCAATTTCTTTCTAAAGTATCGGTACAGAGACAAGATACAACTCTTTTGTCTTCAGTTTCAGAGGCGAACCGCTATTGCTTACGGTGTAGAAAAGACCTTTAAAGTAATTGAGGCGTATGGTTTAGCTGATGTTGTATTTGTCCAAATCATAAAGACTTTGGCCTTAAAGTACTTAGTCTGAAATATAATGTACCTATTTCTCAGGGCCTTCCAGTAGCACACGAACGATTTGCAGGGTGCCATCAGTTTTGGTGTCGATGTGCCATTTTATAAGTGAGATTTCACCTTGATTTAGCTCAATACCAGTAATGCTCCTCGGGTGCACACAACTTCCGTCATTGAAAAAAGGTATTTGACCGGGTTCTGGAAATCTGGGGCGATGGGTGTGTCCTGTTATCGTTATTCGAAGGTCATGTGCTAAAATCCATTTCTTTATCCGTTTTTCAATACGGATGAGTTCTTTATAATTTTTTGCAGGAGTTGTTGGGTCGGCAATACCTACGACCTGAAGGGGTTTCCATAGCACTCGAACCAAAAAACGTCCTATCCTCCAAAAATTATAGTTCCACCAATCGGCTTGGTGCCCGTGGCAACAAAATAGCTCTTGACCCGTTTCTTCATGTTTTAAAATAAGACCTTCATGGTATATAATATTTTCGAAAAGCGATACTTCTTTACCCTCTATAGGCTCAAAATAATTTGAGAGGTACTTTGTGACATAATTGGGGTCGCGATAGACCATATCATGATTCCCCCATACCATATGCAATCTGTCCTCTAAATGGTACTGCTTTAGAAGGGTGTATACGTTTTTGTGTGCTTCAAAAATGGCTCCAAAATTCAGATTTTCCCAAAGCTCATCACCATCGCCAAGTTCACAATATTGAAATCCCTCCCGATAGTAATGGCTCAGCGCATGAAAATAAATATTTCGATTATTGGCAAAATCATCGGCAAAACTATTGTCTCCCCTGTGGCAGTCACTAAAGAAGATGAATTTTGATTCATCATTAAAAGGGATGGTTTTTGCCTTGGTATATGCCTTGTCCAATCGGTTTTTCGGCGACATAGGTAAATATGCAAAAAATGTCCAATATCACCTAAAGAATACGTTAACATAAGACAGCCGAGCCTTTTTGTAACTTTACCTAAGAAACATCGACATATATTGTTATGAACGTAGATTCAATAGTAGAAGCCCCGCTCATCCAACTTGTTAGTTTCAATAAGTTGTTAGCGCACTATGATGAGCAATTAAATAGTAAGGATGAATTTCTTGTTGCAAGGGCTCAATATATTTTGGATGCGGTATCGCCTTACCCTGAATTACGCCAAGGGTTTAGTGACCTATCCATTATTGAAAAGCATAAGGAGGTTATTCAAATCATTCTTTCCGATACGTTTTCTCCTGTTTTGACCAGAAATGAGATAAAAGCGGCTTCAATACCTTTTGCGAATCTCATCTTCAACTCATCCAAGCGTTTTAACCAGATTTTGGAGGATGCTGGAGACGATTTTGAGCTTGAAATTCGAAATATGCCCGATAGCCTTCAGTACATTATGCAGTGCACGGTTATCTTGAGTTTTTATTACGGGTTTCAAATGGATTTTAAAAGACCATTGTTTTACGATATTCCTGATGCTAAAGGGGTGATGCGGCATTATCGTATTTTATACAATGCCGATTTCATGGAAATCGAACCTACTGATCAAGCCAAAGAGTTGACCCAAGAAGATGTAGACGAGCTGCTTGACAACTTTGATGATATTGAATTGTGGAAGAATAAAATTCCTCCGAATAGCTTTATATCTAAAGGATTTGTGATTTCCAACATGTTTGACGTAACTGCTGAACATTCCATTTCGGAAATCAAATCAACGCTTATTGGAAGAAATAAACGGGGGAGTGAAAATTTCATGGATAGTTTTCAGGATACCTTTCGTTCCCTTTTTAACTTAAAGACCATTAATGTTGGGTTTACGGGGTATGACCCCAATACAAATCGCTTTTTAAAGATTCATGGTAAGGGTATTGAGAGTTTTATTTTAAAAGGAAAGGAAATGGAGTCGTGTGATACGATGTTGTGTTCATATTCATACGATAAACTTTTAAGCGAGAATGCATTTTTTGCCATACCCAATGTAGATAAGTATTACAACAAATCCGAAGGTGGCCAGCCCTATAAAAATTTGTACGATCAGGGTGTGAAAAGTGCCATCTTGGCGCCAATTGCCGATGATGGCAACTTATTGGGCGTATTGGAATTGGTTTCTACCAAGGTCAACGAATTGAATAGTATCAATGCGAATAAATTGGCTGATGTCATGCCATTTATTGTTTCGGCCGTTTTACGGTCTATCGAAGAAGAGCAAAATTTGATTGACGCCATCATTCAACATGAGTGCACAACGATTCACCCTTCAGTATATTGGAAGTTTCAAGAGGAGGCCAAACGGTTCATGAATGATGAATTGTCGGGTGAGCAACCCTTGTTCAAAGAAATTGTTTTTAAAGAGGTATATCCATTATATGGGCAAATCGATATTAAAGAATCTTCTAAGGAACGTAACTTGGCGATTCAACGTGATTTGATGATTCAGTTATCTGAAATTCAGACGGTGTTGAAAATGGCGTATAAAAAATTGAAATTGCCAATTTATGAAGAATTGATCTTTAGGGTAGGTAATCATCTTGAAGAGATAAGAGACACGCTCTACACACACAGTGAACAAGCTATTTTTGATTTTGTACAAGAAGAGGTAAACCCCGCTTTTCATCATCTAAAACGAGAAGATAAAGAGGTTAAGGCCCTCATTGAGAAATACGAGGCTCAAATTGATGCCAGTACAGAATCGTATTATGACCACAGGCGCAATTATGATGAAAGTGTTATGGCCATCAACATGAAGTTGGCTAGCTTATTGGATAAAAAGCAAAGTGAGGCCCAACTCATGTTTCCGCACTATTTTGAACGGTATAAAACTGATGGAGTAGAACATAACATGTATATCGGGAGTTCCATTGCCAATGATAGGACCTTTGACGAGCTCTACTTAAATAATTTAAGGCTTTGGCAGTTGCAGACCATGGTCGAAATGGAGAACAAGCATTATTCGTTGAAGCCCCATTTACCCGTTGCTTTGGATGTTGCTTCACTATTGTTGGTCTATAGCACCCCATTGGCCATTCGTTTTCGAATGGATGAAAAGCGATTTGACGTTGATGGCACCTATAATGCCCGTTATGAGATCATTAAAAAACGAATTGATAAATCCACCATTAAAGGAACCAACGAAAGGCTTACCCAAAAAGGGAAATTATCCATTGTATACTCCCAAAAGAAAGACGAGCGGGAGTATTTACGTTTTGTCCGTTTTTTGAAAGCTAAAGGCTACTTTACCAAAAATATTGAAATTGTTGAGCTCGAAGGGCTTCAGGGGGTCACTGGATTAAAGGCCATTCGGGCCGAGATTTTGTACAAAAAGGATTCCAGTTCTGAAAAGACCTATACTTACGATGATTTAATGCAAGAATTAAAAAACTAATTATAATCTTGCCGCCCCGCCAAAAAAGTGAAATGCGATACCAAAGGCTATTACAGAAACGATAATACCAATGATAAATATGGTATATGTCAATCGTAAGATTTTGTACTTTCTATCCAATACCAATCCTAAAAAATAAAGGTCTTTGGTTAAAGAAGAATAGATATACTGGTTGTCTTTGACCAATTCTTTAATGGCCCATTCGTAATCGGTCAGGTTCATTTTATGAAAATTGCCAAAAAAGAGAAGGTTTACCTTTTTTTGTTCTACATCCTCTTTGGTGAACTTGCCACTAGTGACATTAGGTCTTGTCGCTAAAACCGCCAAAACCATAGAAATGACACTAAAGGTGATAAAAATGACCGTAGGGTAAATTAAATATGAATTGGAAGGGTTGTCCAACTTGGGAATAAGGTTGGATAGTGCCACTGAGATGATGATGGCATTCACGGATAATAATATGTTTGCTTTGGTATCGGCAATATCACTTAAGGTCAAATGATTCTTTAAGGTAACCCTGAACAAAGTTTGAATACCTCTATCAGGACTCTCGCTTTTATATTTTGCCTTGAGAGCCTCTTTTTTGGCAATGTCTTTTTCGGTCTTCTTTTCTTTTACCAGTTGCTTTAGATTTTTTTCTTTACCTAAATTCCAGCGCTCTTTGGCATATTCAGTATGAAACGTATGTTCGTTTCTGAACATCTTTATATTGATGTCACGCCACTCTTTCTGGGTATAAGTAGCTATTTCCAAAAGGTCTAGTTCTTCTTTGAGAAAGTCCGTAGTTTCCCAATAACTTTTTTGAGCAAAATGTGAAGCATCGGCATCGCGAATAATTTCTTCATGTAGATGCGTAGGTTGGTGGTGACGCTTTGTCGCCATGATGAGATTTTTAACTGCTTCGACACTTTGCTGCTTAAGTCCTTCTTTGGTCAAAAAATCATCTGCAATTGTACAGCTCGTTTTTTCATGATCGTCGGTTCCTCTTGTATACCCAGTATCATGAAACCAAGCCGCCAATAAAAGCCGTTCATTTTCATCATCATTTAGTTGATAGTGCTCCAAAAGCTCTTTTGCACTTTTTACCACCCGTTGGGTGTGCTTGAGGTTATGGTACAAAAATTTGGTGTCCAATTCGGTTTGCAAGAGATTCGTAACAAAATCTTCAGCTTTTTGAACGATTTCCGACATAGTTGTATATTGAATAATCCAAAATACAAATTTTTGGAACGAAGCTCCGAGCATGAAAAAAATTTACTTAGCCACCGCAACCCTATTTCTTGTTTCTAGCTGTGCTACCTATAAAGTGAAGTACGCTGAAACCGTATCCCAACAACCGCTTAAAAGTCCTGTGGTTGAACCTATTCACACCTTTTATCTTATTGGTGATGCAGGTAAGTCTCCTATGGGGGAATTGAACCCGGTGTTGAAAACCCTCCAATCGGAATTAATTGAAGCTCCCAAGAGCAGTAGTGTCATTTTTTTGGGGGATAATATTTACCCTGCAGGAATGCCTAAAAAGGAGGACAAAAAGGCTTACCAAGAAGCGAAAAACCATTTGGATGCACAAATCAGTACGGTAAAGGAATTTGGTGGGCGAACCATTTTCATTCCAGGAAACCATGATTGGTATGCCAATGGTATAAAAGGACTGAAAAGACAGGAAAAATATATAGAGGACCACCTAAAAGGTAAGGATGTATTTCTACCTGAAAATGGATGCCCTCTTGCAAAAGTTGAAATCAATGATGAAGTTACGCTTCTTGTTGTCGATACACAGTGGTATCTAGAGGATTGGGACAAACATCCTGGTATAAACGATGATTGTGACATAAAAGATAGGGGCAAGTTTCTTGATGAGCTATCAGGTCAAATCAAAAAGAATCGGGGTAAGACCACACTTATTGCACTGCATAACCCAATGTTCACCTATGGGTCTCACGGTGGAGAGTTCTCTTTAAAGCAACATATTTTTCCAACAGGGGGAGGAGTTCCTTTACCGTTTTTGGGAACATTGATTAATGTGTTGCGAAGAACAACAGGGGCTTCCAATGCAGACCAATCCAATAAGATGTACAATGAACTTAAGAAACGTATTCTGACCTTGGCCCAATATTCCGATAAGGTCATTTTAGTTTCTGGTCATGAACATACCTTACAATACATTGTCGAAGAGAATACCCCACAGATTGTGAGCGGTTCTGGTGCTAAAAAAGGGGCTACACGATTATTGAACGGAAGTCAATTTTCTACCGGGCAAATGGGCTATGCCATTTTAAAAGTGTATCCCAACGGTTCTTCGCAAGTCAAGTTCTTCGGTGTTGAGGGTGAGGTTAAAAAAGAACTATACACAACTGAGGTGCTTCCTCCAAACCAAACCCCAATGGACTTTAAAGGGGAAAGTAGTTTTCCTCCATTTATGGACGCGTCCATTTATACCGATGAAGAAGTCGCCAAAACAGGTTTTTATAAATGGGTTTGGGGCGACCGGTACCGAAAATATTACAATACAAAGGTGAAGGCGCCCACGGTAACCCTTGATACGCTTTATGGCGGCCTCACCCCGGTTCGAAAGGGGGGTGGAAACCAATCAAAATCACTTCGCCTGCAACATAAAGATGGTCGGCAGTTTGTGATGAGAGCCCTCCGCAAAAGTGCAGAACTCTATTTACAGGCCATGGCATTTCAAGAAAAATATGTGGTGGGAGAGTTTGAAGATACCTTTACGGAGTCAATTCTTAAGGATTTTTATACCGGCTCACACCCTTACGCACCCTTCACTATCGGAGCGCTTTCTGATGCGGTAGATATTTACCATACCACCCCCAAACTATTCTATATCCCTAAACAAGAGGCACTGCAAGATTTTAATCGTGAATTTGGAGATGAACTGTATATGATTGAAGAACATGTTTCCGACGGGCATAATTTGGAAAGCTTTGGCAGCACCAAAAAGATTGAAAGCACAGATGATTTGATTGATAAGCTAAGAAAAGACGAAGCATATCGAATAGATGCCAAAGCGTATACCAAAGCCCGACTTTTTGATATGCTGATTGGTGATTGGGACCGTCATGTTGATCAGTGGCGCTGGGCACAATTCAAGCAGGAAGATGGAACAAAACTTTTTCGCCCGATACCAAGAGATCGCGATCAAGCCTTCTCTATCATGGGTGATGGTGCATTGATGGGTTTTGCTACCCGAGCTATACCTGGATTACGACTATTTGAGGGTTTTCAGGAGGAATTGCGGAGTGTTAAAGGGTTTAACTCCTCGCCCAAAACCTTTGCACTTGATATGGCCTTATTGTCTGAAACAACTTTGGAAGATTGGGAAGGTCAAGCGGAGTTTTTACAACAAAACCTGAATGCTAACGTGGTTGAAAAAGCTTTTGAACAATTTCCAGAAGAAGTTCGGGATGAAACAGTTGATGAAATACAACGAATTTTTCTAGAGCGAAAGGAAAGTCTAGTTGAGGTGGCAAAGGAATATTATGGCATATTGAACAAATACAGTGTGGTCACAGGCACTGACAAAGATGATTATTTTGTTATTACTGATACCGGAAAGGGAAAGCTAGACGTCAAGGGCTACCGCATCAAAGGAGGTAAGAAGGCAGACTTATTCTTTGATAAGGAATTCACCCCCGAATTCAACAAAGAAATATGGGTGTATGGCCTTGACGACGATGATATTTTTGAAGTAGTTGGAAATTTAGGTAAAATCAAAGTTCGTTTGATTGGAGGGCATAACAATGATATATATAAGATAAACGAAAAGGCGAGGAACATTCATGTTTATGATTTTAAGGGTAAGAAGAATACCTACGACGAAGCTTTTTCAGGTAAGCTTCATAAAATCAATGATTACGATACAAATACCTATCAATTTTTGAAGGTTAAGGCCAGTACCAATCAGTTTTTACCTTCAATTGGCTTTAATCCAGATGACGGATTTCGACTGGGCTTTTTGAATACGTATACCTTCAACGGATTTCGACAGAACCCTTTTACCCAGCAACATACCATAAATGCAGCCTTTTATTTTGCTACAAGCGGCTTTGACGTTGGCTATTCAGGTGAGTTTGCCAATGTTTTTGAAAAGGTCAATTTGGAGTTGGAAGCACGATTTACCAGTCCGAATTTTGCCATTAACTTCTTTGGTTTTGGCAATGATACGGATAATGAAGATGAGATAAATCCGTTGGAACTCGATTTTAATAGGGTTAAACTGAGGCAACTCCACTTTTCCCCATCCTTAGTTTGGCGGGGATTTTTGGGTTCTAAGGTAAAGGTTGGAATGCGTTATGAAAATTTTGAAGTGGAAGAGACCGAAGATCGGTTTATTGCTGACTTTTTTGCCGATAGTGGTAGAGACCCGCAACAAGATTTCTTTGGCATTACTGCTGGATATGAGTATTCAAATTCAGATAATGAAGCATTCCCAACAATGGGTATGGCAATTTCTTTGCAAGGGGGATATACCATGAATCTAGGGGATTCAGAACGGGCATTTGGGTATTTTATCCCTTCTTTATCATTTGATTACAAACTGGTTTCAAGTGGTCGATTGGTTCTTGCTACAAAGCTAAAAGGACATTTTAACATTGGTGATGATTTTGAATTTTATCAAGCGGCCAGTATTGGAGGAAATAATGGATTACGAGGATTCCGTTTTCAACGATTTACAGGTAAAACAGCTTATTTTCAGAATACAGATTTACGCCTGAGCTTTCGGGAACGTAAGACAGGCCTTTTGCCGGTTAGCCCAGGAATCTATGGCGGATTTGATTACGGTCGCGTATGGGTGCCCGGCGAAAACTCTGATACATGGCATAATTCATACGGGGGCGGATTTTTTATTAATGGAGCTGATATCTTATCGTTTAATGCAGGGTTATTCAACAGTTCAGACGGAATGCGATTCGCTTTCGGTCTTGGATTCGGATTTTGATGCATATATGGCAATAATCGAATGGCTATTTTATAAAGGAATAACTATAGAGTTTTCTTCCCTTTGTTTTCGATTGTTCATCGGCAATAAGAAGGGTACCTTCATCCAGAAAGCACACCGATTCGATTTGTGTGGAATATTGTAAATCAATGGCCTCAATACTAGGGGAAGAGAAATCGTCAAGGTCAAATTCGGTCAAAAGATAGATAAAGCCATACCCGATTAGCGCAATTGTTCGACCATCTTTTGAAATATCGGCTCCTGTGACCGAACAATGATTTTGATTTGTGCAAAGGGTAAATTCCCCAAGGAAATCAGCCTCGTATGTACCTTCAATATCAGGAACCCTATACACCAACGTTTTACCAGAATAGGGTCTAGAACGATTTTTTGTAAAAATGTATAAGTATCCTTTCCAATGAAAGAAACCTTCTGCATCAAAAAGGAATTCACTTTTTTTTGGAGGAAATTTTGTTTGTTCCAGATATGAAAATTCTATTTTCTTAGCCTTTGGTGTTTTTTTGGTCAATTGGTTTTTAGAAATACTATAAATAATCAGGTTATCTCGGTTGTTATCGTTGTTTCCAAAATCACCGATATATAGCGTCCCGTTTTGGGCAATGGTCAAATCTTCCCAATCGGTATTCTTGGCATTTTCAATTTTCAATTTTTTAATAAGATTTCCCTTGAGGTTCAATTGGTAAAGCACATCTTTGTTTCCGTTGTCTTCGATACCCCAAAGATGTTCTTTGTAGTCTACATCAATTCCTGAGATTTCGGATAGATTGGATGGAAGGCTCCCCAAATAATCGAGCTTACCAAAATATGGCTGCTGTGAACACGCTTGAAGCATGACTACAAATCCTAATAAAAAAGAATATCTATTCATCAGCCTCTTTTATGGGCATATAGATAAAGGATTTCCAATAGATATCATCGTTACCCATGGGCTTATTGAAAAATATTTCCACTGGTTTTGGAATTACTTCAATATCGTTCTTCTTCGCATAATCGATTAAAGCGTACCAAGCACGGTCAGAAGTGATATAGTTTCCATTGTATTCGGCTTTTAATGCCCTTTTTGAAAAGATTCTTTTGTATTGAATATCGGTTCCTATGGGCAATTTTTCAGAACGAACAATAGGTTGTGCAAAATTATAATGGAGGCTGTCATTATCCATGTCCCAGCGGGTTACTTCAATCATGGGTGGACCATCCAATCCAACATTATGACTGTATAGCTCACCGGTCAGAAAAGAAAAATTTTTCATCATACCACTAGCTTTTT
>JBHJJC010000041.1:0-14885 GCA_050042945.1 Croceivirga sp. | reverse complement strand
GACGATGCCGTAGAACTTGCCGAAATAGCGCAGAACGGGGCCACCGACGGGCAGGTACTGAAATGGGACAACACTGCCGTGGAATGGATCACCGCTGACGACGAAGACTCGGGGACACCAACACTCACCGACGGGAACATTTTCGTGGGAGGTACAGGGGACGTTCCGACCGACGTGGCGATGAGCGGCGATGCAACGATAACGAACACAGGGGTGATAGACCTCGCGGACGATGCCGTCGAACTTTCGGAAATAGCACAGAACGGGGCCACGGCCGGGCAAATCTTGAAGTGGGACGGTACGAACTGGGCGCTGGGAACCGATGAAGGAGCCAGTGTTACTGGTACGCCAAATTCAGTATTTGTTGCGGCAGCTGACGGCTCTCCCACTGATTACGGTAATGAATTCTATTTAGACCCTTTAGGCAGAGTGGCAGGGGGAGGTAATTTTGAAGCTGTCTACATTGGGGTAAACACAGCTTTAGGCCAAACAAACAACGCCAAAGTTCAGATTGCCGATAATGCCGATGGAGTGGCCTATGCATTACAACTTTCAAATTTACGTGCAGATGAAGGCAATGAATGGTCTACAGGTATCTTGTTTTCGCCAGTTGATTTTGGACCAATAGGAAAAGGTGGCCTTGTATATCAAAGAAAAGACCTTACGGGCTTAGCTGATTTTGGTCGAGGTGATTTTCATTTTTTACAAAATGCAAATCAAAATGAAGATTTACCAACTCTGGCTGATTACGTGATGACGATTAAGAATAATGGCAACGTTGGCCTTAGGGAAACCGATCCAACCCAGCAACTCCACATTACCGATAATATGCGATTAGAAGGTGATTTTTATGATAGCACCAATGACCAAGGAGCAGTTGGCGAAGTATTGACTATAAATACCGGTGGGTTGCCAGAATGGTTGCCCGCAGGTTCAGGCACCAATACCAACTTTGCAGATAATAATTTAACACTTGCCGCCGATAGAACACATAATTTAAATGGAAATAATCTACAACTCAGTGGTATTGGAAACGTGCGAATAGGTTCCAGTGTAACTGTTAATTCAAATAAATTACATGTGGAGGGCACCATTAGAGCTGAGGGAATTAGAAATACGCCTGGCACATTACCCAATAGTGTTGCTTACAGTTTTAATGGCGATTCCGATACAGGTATTTATAGAGCTGGACCAAACACTCTAGGTCTAGTAACGACTGGTTCAGAAGCTATTAGAATAAATGCGGGTGGTGATGTAGGTATTGGTCTTGATTTTCTAGGAGGCGCAACTATTGATGCAAAACTTCACGTATTGGGAGATGCCATTATAGATGGTACTATTTTTACCGATAACACCATATTACCTATTCCTGACTACGTCTTCCAAAACTATTTCGACGGGTACTCTGACCTAAAGGAAGATTACCAGTTCAAAAGCTTGAAAGACATTGAAGCCTTTGTCAAAAAGAACAAACACCTTCCCGGAGTGACCTCAGCAGCTCAAGCCAAAAAAGAGGGGCATTGGAATTTAAGCCAATCCAACCTCCAAAACCTAGAAAAAATAGAAGAACTCTTTCTCCATACCATCGAACAAGAGAAAAAAATCCAGTCATTAAAAGAAGAAAACCAAAGCTTGGTCAACGAATTGGAATCCTTAAAAAAGGACATGGAAGCTATAAAAACTGTATTGTTAAAAAAAGAAGTGGACGAACATGAATAAAAAGGTCCATTTTATCTTTCTTTTTGTAACCACCATCATTTTTGGCCAATCTGCTTTCCACAATGCAGGCAACCTACAGTTGCATGAAAATGCACAACTGGGGTTTCACACAGATTGGATCAACAACGCACCCTTTTCAACCAACAGTGGCCTTGTTGGTTTTTATGGGGAGAACGTCCTTCAGATTTTAGGAGATCAACCCCCTAGCCTATTTGATATGGAGGTTTTCTTACCCCATCTTTTCTTACAAAACACACTCGACATTAACAACAACGTTAATTTTATTGCCGGTAATGTAAACAGTGATCTTACCAATCCAGTGGTCTACCTGAACTTTGAGCAAGAGGGCTTTTTTAATGGAGAAAATGACACCGCTAAAATCACGGGGTTTGCGGCCATAAGGAACAAAAGAACCTTTTCGTTTCCTGTGGGTGATGAAGCACAGCTACGACCCTTGTTGATCAACTCAGATTCCAATAATGATTTAGCGGTATGTGCTTATCTTTTTGAAAATCCTTCCGCACCAATATCTGTCTTAGAAACCTTTGACATCAATGAAAAAGTGAACAACATTGGTGACATCTCTTCCAATGAATTCTGGATATTAAAAACCGATGTACCCTCAACAGTGACCGTTAGCTGGAACCCACGAAGTGACTTGGGTACGCTGGCCAATACGCTTGATGATATCATCTTGGTAGGATGGTCCAAAAGTTCCAACCAATGGATCACCATCGGCAATACAGGTATAAGCGGAGATTTGGAGCAAGGATTTCTTGTCTCCGAAAAATTTATCCCCAATGATTTTGGGGCAATCACCTTTGGTACCAATCCCTCGCCCACGGACACGTTCTCCGTAAACAATCCCACTTTAGGTAACTATTTTATTAGTCCCAATAATGACGGCACAAATGATTTTTTAGTTTTTGATAATCTTGATGAACTGGGAGAAAACTTTGTGGTTATTTACAATAAATTCGGTCAAAAAGTCTTCGAACAATCGAACTATACCAATCAATTTAATGGGGTTTCAAACATTAATAACCTAGTGGTTAAACGGGATATCGGTTTACCAGAAGGGATTTATTACTACATAGTGAATGCCATACAAGAAGAATTACAATATCAGGGCTTCTTTTTTCTAGACCGTTAGTTCCTTCGTTTTTCTTATTAATTTTGAGAAACATATAAGAAATACCACCCTTCAATATCCCAACATGAACAGAAGAACCTTTGTGAAGAAGACATCGGCAGCATCTTTGATGATGACTGGTCTTCCCCTTACAAAAATTGAAACAGCAACCGAATATTCTATAGTGGAATTGATGGGGAAAGCTGAGATAGAACTCTTTGGCGAAGGTATTCATCTCAGAAAGGAAGCCCATGATGCATTCGTTGAGATGAAAAAAGCTGCTTATAGAGATGGCTTCAACATTAAGATGGTTTCAAGTTATCGAAGTTTTGAGCGACAAAGAACCATCTGGGAACGCAAGTACATCCGATATACTGAAATAGACGGTTTATCCCCCATTCCTGCAATGGAAAAGATTATTGAATATTCAACTATTCCGGGTACTAGCAGACACCATTGGGGCACGGAAATCGATATTATCGATGGCTATCCCAAAGTGGAAGGTGGGGTATTGGTCCCTGAAAAATTTGAAGGTGAAGGCCCATTTGCCCCCTTTAAAAAATGGTTGGATGACCATTCGGAAAAATTTGATTTTCACTTGGTATATACCGACAGCTATTTTCGCAGGGGATTTAAGTATGAACCTTGGCACTATAGCTATGCCCCGCTTTCCAAACCCATGTTAAAACAGTTTCGCCAAAAGAACATCCTCAAACTATTGGGTAACGAAACGTTTGAAGGATCAGAAAACTTCACCAGGACGTTCTTGAGAAATTATATTCACAACAATATTTTGGATATCAATCCGGACTTATTATAATACCTCAATTTTTGTAACTTTCCCTTGTACTGAACACCAATTATCATGAGAAGTAGAGGAAGTTGGAAAATTAGAATATTTATCGGGCTTGCCATTGTATCCTTTGCCTTTTTCAAGAAATGTAGTAATACAGAGACCAACCCTTATACCGGACGCGAGCAGCATATCACAATGGATGCCAATCAAGAGATTGCCATTGGCTTGCAAAGTGCACCCGATATTGCACAGCAATATGGTGGTTTATATCCTGATGAGCGATTACAAGCTTATGTTGATGCCATAGGTGATAGACTTGTTAAAAATAGTGTAGCTAGGGAGACTCCGTATCAATATGATTTTCATTTACTATCAGATGATAGCTCAATCAATGCATTTGCACTACCAGGAGGGCAATGCTTCATAACCTACGCTCTTTTCAAGCAATTGAATGAAGCACAATTGGCTGGGGTTCTCGGTCATGAGATTGGTCATGTCATTGGCCGTCATTCTGCGGAACGAATTGCTGAGAGTAGTTTTTGGAAAACCTTGACAATGGGAGCCTCTGTAGGTGGTGATATGGGGGCATTGATTCAAGGTATTGGGCAGAACACCTTACTGAAAAATGGTCGGGGCGATGAACTTGAAAGTGATGATCTAGGTGTATTGCTGATGATGCAATCTGGCTATGACCCTTACGAATTAATTGAAGTAATGAAAATATTAAAGGCGGCAGCAGGCCCCAATCGCTTGCCCGAATTTCAAAGTACCCATCCAGACCCAGAGAATCGCATTCAAAAAATTGAAGAATCTATTGAGAAGTATCAAGGCCGATGATTTATGACGATTCGACGATATCTTTTTGTAGTTCAACTAAACCGAAGTACTTTTAAATCACCCAAGCTTACAAAACTTATTCCTGTAGACGCTATTCAAAAGAACGCTACATGGGAACAATAATGAGTTTTAAAAATATGTATCTGGACGCATTTTCTAACTGCAAGCCAGAATTTTTGGTCGTACTATTAAAAATCTATTCAATCTTTAGTGCTTTAATGATATTTATGGCCGTATACGCATTGACATACCGAGCCCTTACAGGATTTGAATTCTAAAATTTTCTCCATATACCGAGAACACTATATGGAGAAATTAAACCCTGGTATCATCGCCAGGGTTTTTTAATGCGCTATAATCAAACAATAGCGTCATTTAATTCTACTATAAACCTCTTGGATGGTGATTTCATTTTATTTTTGATGCAAACTTAACATCATGAATAAAAAGGTCATTTTAATGATACTCGATGGTTGGGGAAAATCTCCTGACCCTAAAGTATCAGCCATTGACAATGCCAGTACCCCCTTTATTGACGTGCTCTATAAAAAATACGCCCATGCCAATTTATTGACAGACGGAATGAATGTTGGTCTACCCGAGGGGCAAATGGGCAACAGCGAAGTAGGTCACATGAATTTAGGAGCAGGTCGCATTGTTTATCAAGATTTGGCCAAAATCAATAAAGCGGTAAAAGAAGATGCCCTTAGGGAAGAGATAACTTTAAAAGAAGCCTTCTCATACGCTAAAAACAATGACAAAAAGGTGCACTTTTTAGGATTGGTCAGTAATGGTGGGGTTCATAGTCATATTGACCATCTCAAAGCACTGATCGAAGCTGCTGAAGCGAGTGACATTTCTGATGCCCATATACATGCATTCACAGATGGTAGGGATGTAGATCCCAGAAGTGGAAAACATTTTCTACAAGAAATCGAATCTTTTTGCGCAACAAAAGGTACCCAACTGGGCACGGTCATAGGCCGTTACTTTGCCATGGACCGTGATAAAAGATGGGAAAGGGTGAAGAAAGCCTATGATTTAATGGTCAATGGTATTGGAATTGCCCATAGCAATGTGGGCAAAGCAATTCAAGATAGCTACGATAACGGAATTACCGATGAGTTTATTGAGCCCATTCTACTGAATGAAAGTGCCAAGATTGAAGAAGGTGATGTTATTATATTTTTCAATTTTAGAACGGATAGAGGTCGCGAATTGACCATGGCTCTTAGTCAACAGGATTTTCCTGAACAGGAAATGAAAAAACTGAACTTGTATTATGTCACCATGACCAACTACGACGAAACATTTACAGGTGTTCATGTGGTATACGATAAGGAGAATATCAAAGAGACCTTGGGCGAAACCTTGGCCAATGCCGGTAAAACTCAAATTCGAATTGCAGAGACGGAAAAATATCCTCATGTTACTTTTTTCTTCAACGGTGGGCGTGAAGCGCCTTTTGAGGGAGAAAAGCGTTTGCTTTGTCCCTCACCAAAAGTGGCAACCTATGATCTCAAACCTGAAATGAGTGCCTATGAAATTCGGGATACCATCATTCCTGAATTAGAAAAAGGCGAAGTCGATTTTGTTTGTCTCAACTTTGCGAATCCTGATATGGTAGGCCATACAGGCGTGATGGAAGCCGCCATAAAGGCGTGCGAAACCGTTGATCAATGTGCTCGTGACGTGATTACCACAGGGCTAGAAAATGGATATTCTACCTTGGTTATCGCCGATCACGGCAACTGTGATACCATGATCAATGCCGACGGTAGTCCGAATACGGCACATACCACCAACCCTGTTCCACTCATTTTGGTCGATAATGAGTTAAAACATATCAAAGATGGTGTTCTAGGCGATATTGCGCCGACCATTCTTAAAATGATAGGTGTTCCAAAGCCTCAAAGCATGACTCAAAATCCGCTGGTGTGAGATAGCATTAGTTCTTAAGGAATCACATTATCTTTGCCTTATGATTCATATCAAAAGTACAGAAGAGATAGAGTTAATGCGCGAAAGTGCTTTGGTTGTCTCAAGAACTTTGGGGATGCTAGCAGCCGAAATCAAACCAGGAGCCAATCCTTTACAATTGGATAAAATGGCTGAGGAGTTCATTCGTGAGCAAGGAGCAGAACCTGGTTTTTTGGGGATGTATGATTTCCCAAACACTTTGAATTGGAGTCCGAATGCACAAGTAGTACATGGTATTCCAAATAGCGATGAACTAAAAGACGGCGATGTCATTTCAGTGGACTGCGGGGCGCTAAAAAATGGCTTTTATGGGGATCATGCTTATACTTTTGAAGTAGGTGAAGTGACAGAAGAAACCAAAAAGCTACTACAGGTCACCAAAGAATCCCTTTATGTGGGTATTCGAGAATTTAAATTAGGAAATCGGGTTGGTGATGTGGCCCATGCCATACAACACTATTGCGAAAGCCGCGGATATGGAGTGGTGAGGGAATTAGTTGGCCATGGTCTGGGCAAAGATCTACATGAAGACCCACAAATGCCCAATTATGGTAAACGGGGACGTGGAAAAAAGTTCCAAAATGGTATGGTCGTCGCTATTGAACCAATGATCAATATGGGAACCAGAAGAATCAAACAGCTTAGGGATGGATGGACCATTCTGACAGCCGACGGCAAACCGAGTGCACATTTTGAACATGATGTCGCTTTGGTTGAGGGAAAACCAGAACTGCTCTCCACTTTTCGGTATATATATGATGCTTTGGGTATAAGTTCGAATGAAGAAGCTGAATTCTCAGGACACGAATTTCACTAATCCTATGAATTTTGGCCAATAAACTAATCTATAAGAACGAAGCCTATTTTATCATTGGACTTTGTATGGAAGTGCACAATGTACTTGGTAAGGGTTTTAGTGAAATTGTTTATGGTGATGCATTGGTTAGTGAACTAAATGAAAATGGAGTCCCTTTCGAAAGAGAAAAGAAGTTTGAAATCACTTATAAAGGACAAAAGCTTGCCCACAATTATTATGCGGATTTTGTAATCGATAATAAAATCATTGTTGAACTTAAGGCTATAGAAAGCCTTACCAGCAACCATACCAAACAAGTATTGAATTATTTGGCTGCTTCAAAAATGAAATTAGGACTCCTAGTGAATTTTGGCGAAGATAGTCTTTCATACAAAAGAGTAGTACTATAAACAATGTATAGCTGGTTCAATACATTATCCGTTCAGTCAACTGTTATGTTAAAAATTGGTGTGCATTCGTGCAATTAGTGTCCAGGTAATTATGTCTAAGGTCTTTAAATATTTTCTTAATCTCATACCTCGACCTTGGTTAATCTCATTCAGTTATTGGATACGACCGGTAATAGCTTTGTTATTGAAAGGAAATCGGTATACCGACCCTATTGATGGTAAAAGTTTTCGAAAATTCCTGCCATATGGATATGAGAATCCAAGAGAAAATGTACTTTCTCCTTCCACTCTTTCACTGGAGCGTCATAGACTCCTTTGGTTATTCTTAAACCAGAAAACTGATTTCTTCACCGCTCCAATTAAAGTATTGCATTTTGCGCCAGAACAAGCTTTTTATAAACGTTTTAGAAAACAACACAATTTAGAATACATTACTACGGACTTGAATTCTCCCCTGGCCGACGTCAAAGCGGATATCTGCCATCTTCCTTTCCAGGATGAAAGCTTTGATGTTATTCTATGCAATCATGTTTTAGAACATATACCCGATGACACAAAGGCTATGAAAGAGTTATATCGAGTAATGAAAAAAGGAGGTTGGGGCGTTTTTCAAATTCCACAGGATTTAAAACGTGAAATTACATTTGAAGACGACTCCATCACAGACAAAAAGGAGAGGGCTAAAATTTTTGGGCAATATGACCATGTACGTATTTATGGCCTTGATTATTTTGATAAGCTCAGAAAGGTTGGTTTTACCGTTGAACCTATTGATATAGGTAAGGAACTCAAAAAGACGCAAATTGAAAAATATCGACTGGCTGCAAGAGAACTGATTCCCTTTGTAAAGAAAAATTAAGGTTGAACCAACATTTCAAATCCGTTCGTCATGAATTCTTGCGTATTACCCTCCTCATCTACATAAATTATATAGGCTTCTAATACTGTTTGTTTTGATAATAGGATTTTCGAGTCCTCTAAATCCATGGCCATAAACGTAGTGGCATAAGCATCTGCCGTAGCACAATCTTTCGCAATCACGCTTGCTGCTAAAACTTTAGCATTTTTGGTATAACCTGTTTTGGCATCTATCGTATGTACATATTTCTCTCCTGTAATACTATCCACCCGGAATTTTCTGTAATTTCCCGATGAAGCCAAGGCTTTATCTTTGAGCCTAATTACTTTTTTCAATTCCCTACCGAGTTCTACTTGAGGGTCATCGATACCAACGGTCCATTTTTTACCTGAAATACTATTTTGGCCCCTGGTCAAAACTTCCCCTCCGACTTCAACCAAATAATTGTTGATGTTTTTGTTATCAAGCATTACTCCAAGTCGGTCTATCGCGTATCCTTTTGCTATGGCATTGAAATCAAAAAATATTGAAGGATGTTCTTTCTGAATTCGGCCATCATCCCCTAGCATTACTTTATCGAAACCGACGAATTGCAACAAACTATCCACTTTAACACTGTCCAAATCCATTTGTCCCTGTGGACCAAACCCCCAGGCATTCACCAAAGTACCCACAGTAGGGTCAAAATACCCCTCTGAAGCTTCGTAAACCATTTTTGATAACTTAAATACTTCTTTAAACATGTGGTCTACCGTAATTGAAGAATCTCCCCGATTGATTTTTGAAATATCAGAATCAGGCCAATACGTAGACATAGATTGATTCACAGCTTGAAAAACGGAGTCAATTTCACGCTGAAAGTCCAATTCTTTATCATCTAAATAAATTATCGAATACGTTGTTCCGAGCGCGGGACCCATACTATGGCTCCTTATAATCTTCTGACTGTCTGAGCAACTAAAAAAAGACAACAGCAATAACAAGTAAATCATTCTCATATTATGAATTTAAAAAGAAATCAATCCATCATAATCGACCACATAGGGTCTATTGAGCAGTACTGGGGCGGTTCTATCTTCAGCATTTGATAAACCTACTCCCGCATAATAGGTTTTGGCCTCAAACTTATCAGCATGGTTTTTAACCTTATCCATGAGTTTTTCGTCAAATACCTTGGGGTCTTCGGGATATGCCACATAACGCACGACCACAAAGTGAAGGTCTTTGTTTTTAAGGCATACAAATTGTGGATCTTTTTTGAATTTGCTATTAACGGCCATAAATTCAAATCCATCCGCTTCTAACTGCTTACCCACCAAGTTCATAGCGAGATTATGCAATTCTTGTTCCGTTAATGCTCTACTCATTTGTACAAAAAAACCGATGTGATGACATCGGTTTGATATTTAAAATTCCTTAACTGTGCTTCGAAAATATTGCGCAACCAGACTAGCGCTTGTAATTATTTTAAGTTATCCTCCAAAGTCGTCAAATCGAATGTTCTCATCTGGAATTCCGAAATCCTCGCCCATTTTCTGCACGGCTTTGTTCATCAATGGCGGACCGCAGAAATACAATTCTATATCTTCAGGAGCATCATGATGGTTGAGGTAATTATCTATAACGCAGTTATGGATAAATCCAACGAAACCATCGCCTTCTTCATCGTTGATATCTTTTTTGACCTTCCAATTGTCTTCCTCCAAGGGCTCAGAAAGCGCTAGATAAAACTTGAAATTTGGAAATTCCTTTTCGAGTTCGTAAAAATGTTCTAGATAGAATAATTCCCTTTTTGAACGTCCTCCATACCAATAGGTCACCGTACGCCCTGTTTTTAACGTCTTAAATAGGTGATACAGGTGGGAGCGCATGGGAGCCATACCGGCACCGCCTCCAACATATAACATTTCGGAATCCGACTCATTGATAAAAAATTCTCCATAAGGCCCAGATATAATAACATCATCTCCCGGCTTTAAATTAAAGATATAGGAAGAAGCAACACCTGGGTTAACGTCCATCCATCCGTTTTTGGAACGGTCCCATGGTGGTGTGGCGATACGCACATTGAGCATGATTTCCCTACCTTCTGCTGGATAAGAAGCCATGGAGTAAGCCCTTTCGACCAACTCAGGATTTTTCATTACCAACGGCCATAGACCAAACTTATCCCATTCCGCTTGAAATTTATCCGGTGTTTCGTGCTCTTCAGGATGTGCAGTAATATCGATATCTGAATATTTGACTTCACATGGTGGAATCTCAATTTGAATATATCCCCCAGCCTTGTAGTTCATTTCCTCAGGAATTTCGACGACAAATTCTTTGATAAAAGAAGCTACATTATAGTTACGCACCACCTTGGCATCCCACTTCTTGATTCCGAAAACCTCTTCAGGAATAGTGATTTCCATATCTTGCTTCACCTTTACCTGACAAGCCAATCGAGCGCCGTGCTGCAATTCTTTTCTAGAGAAATGGGGTGTTTCCGTAGGAAGTGCCTCCCCCCCGCCTGAAAGGACGTGGCATTCACATTGAATACATGTTCCCCCTCCACCACAGGCAGAAGGCAAAAAAACTTTTTGATTACCCAAAGTGGACAGTAGCGTACCCCCTGACGCCACTTCTATCTTCTTTTCACCATTGATGGTCAGCGTCACCGGACCGGATGGTGACAGTTTTTCTTTGGTAAACAGTAACAATGCTACTAAAAGTAATAACAAAACCAAAAAGGCAACAACGGTGATTGCAATCGTACCGCCTGTAGTCGTAGCTAACATCATCTTATTCGTTTATTACATCGTTATATGAGACCGTCTTTTCATCGGACGATAACTCATCTTCAATTATTTTCTTTTCATCAATTTTTTCGGCAGTCTTCGGTTCAGTAGTCTCTGGCGGGTCATTGTCACCGGTAAGCATTCCTCCAAAACTTTGAAAACCTATGCCCATCAAACCTGTAATGATAAATGTGATACCCAATCCACGAAGTGGGGGTGGTACATTGGAATAACGTATTTTTTCACGAATTGCAGCAATCGCCAAAATAGCCAAGAACCAACCAATACCGGAACTTACCCCGTAATTCAATGCCAAACCTAAGGTCGGAATTTCCCTGGCCTGCATGAATAAAGACCCTCCCAATATTGCACAATTTACTGCGATCAAAGGCAAGAAAATACCTAGGGAATTATACAAGGATGGTGAAAATTTTTCGACTACTATCTCTACAAGTTGCACCATCGTTGCTATGGTCGCAATAAACATAATAAAAGAAAGAAAGCTCAAATTGTAATCAGCATATTCTGGACCCAACCATGCCAGTGCCCCGTCTTGAAGGAGATATTGGTCCAATAACCAATTTAACGGTACGGTCACCGCTAAAACGAAAATAACCGCTGCGCCAAGACCAACAGCTGTTGCTACCTTTTTAGAGACCGCTAAATAGGAACACATACCCAAAAACACGGCAAATACCATGTTGTCAATAAATATGGATTTAAAAAATAATTCTAAATGTTCTAACATCATACCAATATTTATGCTTCTTCGATTAGTGCTCTATTTCTAGAACGTTGTACCCAAATAATCACGCCTACCACAATTAATGCCGCAGGAGGGATTATCATAAAACCATTGTTTTCATAGCCAAAGGCATAAAGACCGGTTTTAGCAATAGGGTCTCCCAACACGGGAATGCCGAATAAGGTTCCTGCCCCCAAGAGTTCTCTGAAAAACCCAATAATTATTAAGATTACACCATAGCCCAACGCATTACCTATACCGTCAAGAAAGGAACGCCAGACACCATTACCCAAAGCAAAAGCCTCAAATCGACCCATAATGATACAGTTGGTGATAATAAGTCCCACGAATACGGAGAGCGTCTTACTCAATTCATACTGAAATGCCTTCAACACTTGGTCAACGACAATAACCAAAGTAGCCACAACGATGAGCTGGGCTATAATCCTAATTTTTGAGGGAATCAAATTTCTAAGCAAAGATATCACCACATTCCCTACACCCATAACAAAGATTACGGAAACGGACATGACCAAAGAGGCCTTGAGTTCCGCAGTAATTGCCAAAGCCGAACATATTCCCAAAACTTGTATGGTTATAGGATTGTTATCCGCCAGGGGATCTAAGAATAGATTTGCATCTTTTTTTGATAATAGGGCCATTCTAGTTTGTTCTGATGGTTTCTAAATAGGGCTTGTACGCCTTTAGGGTTTCTTTAATCATCGCGGTCACTCCATTTCCTGTTATGGTTGATCCTGCAATAGCATCCACTTTGTTATCTTGCTTGTCTTCGTTTAATGGATCATTATTTGTTTTGGAAACCGTTATTCCGGAATAACTTCCATTATCCATTATTGATTCACCAATAAAATCATCCATGAAAAAACGCAATTTAATGTTGGCTCCTAGACCGGCAGTTTCTCCTTTATGGTCAAAATAAACACCTTGAACCACCATATTTTTATCCACAGAAATGTAGCCCCATATCGCGTCCCACAATCCTTTGCCATACATCGGCAGCACATAAACGTTCTCGCCGTCTTTTTCTCCCACAAAAATTGGGAGTTGAGCGTCTTCCCCCTTTTTGAACGCGGCAATTTGTTTCTTAACGTCTAAAGAAAAAGCATTGTCATCTTTCTTAACTTCTCCGTCAGCAAGAATGTACTGTTCTTTGATTCGTTCGTCAAATTTTTCTTCAACCACATCTGTCGGAATGAAGTTCACACCACTATCAGGAGTATTTTCGTTGACGCCCATTGCATACAGAATATTCTGTTGCTTTTCGAACCGCTCGTTCTCTTTGATACGGTCACTTAGCCCAGATGCCATGAACGCCAATAGTGAACCTACCACTACCACCATTACGATAGCAAATATTATTGTGTAAACGTTTTTCTCCGTATTGATTGCCATAATTAAACTGTTTCAGCTTTGAGTTCTGCAGTAGCCCCATCAACCGTATCCGGAAGAATAGTGGCATTTTTCAATCGTTTTAACCTTTTTCGAACGTTACCTTGAACCACATAATGGTCAATGGTTGGGGCGAAGACATTCATTAATAAAATGGCGAGGAAAACCCCCTCTGGATAACCCGGGTTAAAGACCCGAATCATTACTGATATGAATCCGATAAAGAAACCATAGAACCATTTACCCCTATTGGTTTGAGACCCTGTTACGGGATCGGTTGCCATGTAGACAATCCCAAATGCCAGACCTCCAACGATAAGATGTTTCCAATAGGCAAATTGCATCAATCCGTAAAACTTACTGTATTCCGGTATCCAACCAAAATCAATGACCGCGTTAAAAATCAATCCCATCACCAAAGAACCCAAAACGGCACTGAGCATGATTCGCCAGCTGGCAATCTTGGTAAATATCAAGAACAATCCTCCCAATAAGATTAAAAAAGTAGAGGTTTCCCCGACAGAACCAGGAATAAAACCGAAGAACATCTCAGATAGATCGTATTTGGCATACATGGCCTCAGAATTGCCTTGTGCTAAATAGCCCAAAATGGTCTCTCCTGAAATGGCGTCAGCCGTTCCTGCGCGTTGAATCCCTTCGTGAACCCAGACCTTATCTCCGGTCATCCACGTAGGATAGGCAAAAAATAGGAATGCGCGAATGGTCAATGCGGGATTCAAAATATTCATTCCCGTACCTCCAAAAACCTCTTTACCAATAACAACTCCGAAAACCACAGCCACAGCAAGCATCCAAAGTGGTGTGTCAACAGGAACAATAAGCGGCACCAACATACCCGTGACCAAATAGCCTTCCTCAACTTCGTGCCCCTTAATTACGGCAAAAATGAATTCAACCAACAATCCAACTCCATAAGAAACGATAACCAAGGGCAACACCGTAATGGCACCTAACCAAAAGTTATCCCAAGTGATGAAATGCTCCAATAATGAAAAATTCTCTGGAAACCCATTGACCGCAGAATAATGCTGATATCCTGCATTAAAAATTCCAAACAACAGACAAGGTAGCAAGGCTAAAATCACTGTATTCATTGTTCGTTTCAAATCGTCGACTGCGCGAATATGCCCTCCTGAATGGGTGGTTTCATTTGGCGTAAACAAAAAAGTATGAAAAGCATTAAAGGCCGGAGCCATTTTTTTACCTTGATACTTCAATTTGATTTCATGCATTTTCTCTTTCAAACCCATAGCTTATCCTATTTCTTGATGTAATAAATCCAATCCTTCTCTTATTATCTGTTGGTGTGGTTGTTTCGATATACAGATAAATTCGGTGAGGGCAAAATCTTCAGGTGCCACTTCATAAAGCCCCAGTTGCTCCATTTCTTCCAAATCCTT